>VBHE01000065.1:11110-35427 GCA_005889515.1 Chloroflexota bacterium
CTCCCTCAGCTGGGCAGGTTCTCGATCTCGACCGGCTCGAGCTGCTCGGCGAGCGCGAAGCCGAGCACCCGCGCGTAGAAGTAGAGCTCACCGTCGAGCGAGCGCCGGATGTTCGCGGCGATGCGGAAGCCGTGCTGCTCGCCGGCGAAGGGCACGTAGGCACAGGGGATGCCCTTGTGCTTCAGCGCCTCGAACATCAGCTCCGCCTGGTTGGGCGGGACGATCCTGTCCTCGAGGCCCTGGAAGAGGATCACCGGGCAGCTCAGCCGGTCCGTGTAGTTGATCGGCGAGCGCTCGCGGTAGAGCGCGGCCGCCTCCGGCAGCGGGCCGATGAGCCGGTCCAGGTAGCGGGACTCGAACTTGTGGGTGTCGCCGACGAAGACCTCGAGGTCGCCGATCCCGAAGTGGCTCGCCCCGGCGGAGAAGGCGTCGCGGAAGGTGAGCGCGCACAGCGTGGTGTAGCCGCCGGCGCTGCCCCCGGAGATCATCAGGCGGCGCGGATCGACGTCGCCGCGCTCGACGAGGAAGCGGGCGCCGTTGACGCAGTCGTCGACATCGACCACGCCCCACCGCCCGTAGAGGCGCTCGCGGTACTCGCGCCCGTACCCGGTGCTGCCCCCGTAGTTCACGTCGAGGACCCCGATGCCCCGGCTGGTCCAGTACTGGATCGGCAGCCGCAGGCCGGTCGTGGCCGCCGCCGTGGGTCCGCCGTGGCTCTCCACGAGCAGCGGCGGCCGCTCGTCGTCGGGGCCGCGCATCCCCGCGTTCCGCGGCGGGTAGTAGAGGGCGTGGGCGGTGAGCCCGTCCTCGGTGGGGAACTCGACCGCCTCGGGCACCGATATGTACCCGGGGTCGATCTCCAGGGTGCTGCTGCGACGCAGCACCTCGGTGGCGCCGCTCTCGACGTCGACGTGCACCAGGGCGGGGAAGAGCACCGGCGAGCCGCCGGTCAAGACGACCCCGCCCTCGTGGGCGCGCAGCCAGGGGGTGATCTCGGTGAACGGCGTCTCCACCTCGCGCAGCCCGGTCTCGGGGTGGAGCTCGTGGAGCCGCCACTCGCCGGCGCGGGTCGCGGTGCAGACGATCCGCTCCTCGCCGAGGAAGGCGTACGTGGTCCAGCCGAGCATCCATGCGGGGCGGGCGAACTCCATCTCCGTCGGGGCGAGCGCCTCGAGCTCGCCGTCGCGCCAGCGATAGAGGTTCCACCAGCCGGTGCGGTCGGAGACGAGGTGGAGGACGCCGCCCGGCGACCAGGCCGGCACGAGCACGGACTCCCGCGGGCCTCCCGCGACCCGCACCGGCGCGCCGGGGCGGCCGGCGGCGTCGAGATCGGCGACCCAGAGCTCGGTCGAGTCCCAGGGGAGATCGGGGTGGTTCCAGGTCAGCCAGCACATCCGGCCGCCGTCGGGGCTCACCCGCGGCGCCGCGCAGAAGTCGGAGCCCTCGACGAGCACCTCCGGCGCGCCGCCGCCGAGGGGCACGGCGGCGATGACGTTGACCGCCTCCGAGCCGCCGCGGGTGTGGTCCTCCATGACGCAGACGAGGCGTGAGCGCCCCCGGTCGAGGCAGAAGTCGGAGTGGCGCAGGTCGCCCTCGGGGGTGAGCGCGCGGGGCTCGCCGCCGGCGTCGCTGCGGTAGAGCCGCTGGTCGGCGAAATGGGTGAAGTAGAGGGTGTCGCCGTCGACCGCGAAGGAGCTGCCGCCGTACTCGTGGACCCGGGTGCGCGCGTTCCAGCCGGGGCCGAAGGCGTCGGCGACGGCTCCGTCGGCGCGGCGGCGCACCACCACCACCCGGCCCTGCTCGGCGGGGCGCGCCTCCGCCCACCACACGTCGCCGCCCTCGACCTCGATCTGGCCGAGGCCGACGGTGTCGGAGACGATCAGCTCGGAGGTGATCGGCGACGGCCAGGAGCCGTAGGGTGCGGTGCGGATCTCGGGCATGGTCGGCGCGGCAGCCTACCACTCACCGGGGCGCCGAAAGGGCAGGTGCCCCCGCCGCCCGGGGGGTCAGACCGCGCTGATCACCCGGAACGCCTCGGCGAGCCGGCCGTCGGCGAGGCCGCCCTGGTGGGCGATCGCCGACCCCCACTGGCGCATCGCGTCGGGGAGGTCCTCCCAGCCGCCGACCTGGCTGCGATGGCACTGCAGCGCCGCGATCTTGCGATCGAAGTGGTCGGTGACGTCCACCCAGGTGTCCGGGGTGGGGAAGGCCATCATCCAGATCTCCTCGACGGTGTGGGGCTCGAGCCCCTCCTCGAGCAGCTCGGGGTGGGCGAAGGGGTTGCGCGCGTCCGGGTAGACGGCGGCCATCGTCGCCACCCCGGCGGCGAGGTGGTCGGGATGGCTGGCGAAGATGCGCTGCCAGTTGCGCTCCGGCGACGGGCCGACCACCCGCTGGGGGCGCACCCGCCGGATCACCCGCGCGATGTCGCGGCGCACCTCGAGGGTGCTCTCCAGCCGGCCGTCGGGATGGCCGAGGAAGGTGAGGTCGGTGACCCCGACGCAGGCGGCGGCGGCGGTCTGCTCCTCGCGGCGCAGCTTCGCCATCTCGACGCGGCTCTGGCTACGGTCCGAGCCGCCGGCGTCGCCGTCGGTGACGATGCAGTACGCGACGTCGATCCCCTCGCCGGTCCAGGTCGCGATCGAGCCCGAGCAGCCGAAGTCGATGTCGTCCGGATGGGCGGCGACGACGAGGATGCGCTCGAGAGGGGAGGGAGGACGCTCGGCCACGGCTGCGCCTATTTGACCACGAAGGTCCCGTACATCTGCGTCGGATGGATGTCGCAGTGGAAGTGGTACGTGCCGGCGGTGAGCGCGGGGATGTTGTAGGTCATCGTCTTCGGCCCGTTGACGAGGTCGCCCTTGAAGAGCGTCTTGGCGTTCTTGTCCATCATCGGGTCGGCGCTGTAGATCGCCAGGTTGTGCTGCAGCGGGTCCTGGTCGTCGAAGTTCACGGTCACCGCCTGCCCGGCGGGCGCGGCGAGGCAGCTGGTATTGAACATCGTGTCCTTGGCGGTCAGCTTGAGGGCGGTGCCGGAGGGCGCGCACGAGCTGTTCATCGACCCGGAGGACATCGTCTCCGACGAGCTCGAACTGGTCGCCGCCGCCGAGGGCGGCGCGTTGGTCCCGCCACAGGCGGCGAGGAGCGCTGCTGCGCCCAGTCCGACGATCCCGACCCACCGTGTCATCGCGCGTCTCCCTGACACCCGTTCGACGTCGCCACCGCGGAGGCGTCGAAGGGTACGCCGCCGGTCCGCGCCGCCGCTGCGGCTCCGCCCTCGTCGCAGACGGTGCGGTAGTCGCAGCGGCGGCAGCGCCAGGGGGACGGGTTGGGCGGGAACCCGAGCTCGTTCCAGGCCCGCGAGAGGTCGATCGCGCTCAGCGAGATGTGGGCATGGGCCTTGCGCAGGGCGCCGCCCTCGATCACGACCCGGGTGACCTCGGCGGTCTGGAGGTGGTGGAGCTCGACCGCCACCCGGTCGGTGCGCCGCCGCTGGCCGAGGGCGACCGCGTAGGCGCGCACCTGCAGGTCGCGGGCTGCGCTCTCCGCGCCGCGCGGCGGCCCGGTCTTGTAGTCGACGACGGTGGGGACCCCGTCGGCGCGCTCGTCGAGCCGGTCGAAGCGGCCGCGCACCTCGCCGGCGTCGACGGCCAGCGCGAAGGGGAGCTCGACGTCGGAGATCCGCGCCTCGCTCCAGGCGGCGGTCTCCGCGTAGCGGCGCAGCGACTCCTCGCCGTAGGCGCGGAGCTCGCGGTGCGCCCCCTTGGGGCCATGCGCCGCCGCCCAGGCCTCGTGCCAGAGCGCCAGCAGCCGCTCGGCGCCGACCTCCTCGCCCGCCAGCCGCCGCCGCGCGGCCTGCTCGAGCACGGCGTGGACGAGGACGCCGTACCAGGTCTGCACCGAGCTCCGCGCCGGCATCCGGTAGCGGCGTCGGTACTCGTAGCGCCGCGGGCACTCGCGGAAGTCGCGCAGGTCGGCGACCGAGACCTCGACGCTCACCGGGACGGCGCTCCCCTGGGCGCGGGCCCGCGGAGCGAGTGCCGCGGGGACGCGGGGCAGCTCCACCGCCTCGGCGGCGCCGGGCACGGCGAGCGGCGCGAGGAACCGGGTCGGCGCCTCGTCGCCATACGACCGCGGATAGCGGCGGGCGCGGGTGAGCAGCAGCCGGTCGCGCGCCCGGGTCGCGGCCACGTAGAAGAGCCGCCGCTCCTCGTCGACGACGCCGTCGCCCGGAGGCGGCGGCTCGGGGACGAGCTCGTCGGGGACGCTGAGCGGCGCGGGGAATCCGCCGCGCCCCGGCCAGCGCGGCTCGACGCAGCCGCTCACCACCACCACCGGCCACTCCAGCCCCTTGGCGCTGTGGGCGGTGAGCAGCACCACGCCGTCCTCGATGGGGTCGATGGCGGCGACCTCGTCGGCAGCGCCGGAGTCGCGGAGCACCTCGAGGTAGCGCAGCGCGGCACGCAGGCGCAGGTCCTCGCTCCAGTCGGCGAAGCCGTCGAGGAGCTCGCCGAACTTGTTGAGGTTGGCGCCGGCCTGGACCCGCTCGAGGTCGCGGGTGAGCTCGCCGATGCCGAGGAAGCCGCAGCGCTCGAGGGCGTCGAAGCACAGCTCGCGCACGTCGGCGGTGAGCGCCTGGGAGTGGAGCGCGCAGATCTCCTCGGCGGCACGCCGCGCGGTCGCCGCGTCGGCCTCGTCGAGGCCCTCGGCGGCGCCGTCGAGGAGCAGCTCGCAGAGCGGGGTCTCGCTCGCGTCGCAGAGCCGCACCAGCGTCACCCGTCCCCGGTTGCTGACAGACCAGGCAGGAAGTTGCAGACAGCGGAGCAGCGCCTGGGAGTCGGCGGGGTCGTCGATGACGCGGAGCAGCGCCAGCAGCGCCTTGACCTCGGGCTGGCGGAAGTAGCCGCGACCGCCGTGCACCTGGTACGGGACTCCGCTCTCCTGGAGCGCGGTCATCGCTGCGCGCATGTCGTCGTGACGGCGGAAGAGCCAGGCGATGTCGGCGCCGCGGGTGCCGGAGTCGACGAGCCGGCGGCACTCGGCGGCGACGGCGAGGGTCTCGGTGCGCTCGTCGGGCGCGTCCCAGAGCTCGACCGCGACCCCGTCGCCGCGGTTGGCGACGAGCTCCTTGTCGATGCGTGACTCGGGCAGGGCGGCGCCGATGAGCAGCCGGCAGGCGGCGACGATCTGCCGGGTGCTGCGGTAGTTGCGCCCGAGGGTGATGGTGCGGTGACCGGGATGGCGCCGGCGGAAGCGGTCGAGGTTGGCGAGGCTGGCGCCGCGGAACTTGTAGATCGCCTGGTCGTCGTCGGCGACGACGAGCACGTTGCCGCGGCCGCCGACCAGGGTCTCCACCAGCCGCGCCTGGGCGTAGTTCGTGTCCTGGTACTCGTCGACCATGACGAAGCGCACCGCGTCGCCGACGTCACGGCGCACCGCGGGGTCCTCGCGCAGCAGCCGCTCGGCGATGAGGATGCAGTCGTCGTGGTCGAGCACCGCCTGGCGGCGGTAGCGCTCCTCGAGTCGGCGGTAGAGCTCGGCGCACTCGGCGTGGCGCTCGAGCAGCGCCTGCCCGACCTCGTCGGTGCAGACGAGTTGCTGCCCAGCCGCCCATGCCGCGTACTCCTCGGGGGTGATCAGCTCCTGTTTCGCGGTCTCGATGAGGTGGAGCAGGGGTCCGACCAGGTCGTGGGGACGCAGCGGATTCCAGAGGGTGCGCGGCCGCATCTCGGCGAGCACCGCCTCGAGGTGGAGCCACCGCTCCGCCGCGTCGGCGATGTGGAAGCTCGCCGGCACCCCGACGCGCCAGCCCCACTGGCGCAGGATCCTCCGCCCGAAGGAGTGGAAGTTGACGAGCGGCACCTCGTCGCCGAAGGGCCCGTGGAGCGCCTCGGCGCGGCTGCGCATCTCCGCGGCGGCCTTCACCGTGTAGGTGAGCACCAGCTGCTCGGCTGCGCCCACCCCCGACGCGCAGAGCTCGAGGAAGCGCTCGACGATGACCCGGGTCTTCCCCGAGCCCGGCCCTGCGAGCACCAGGCAGGCGCCCTCCCGGTGGTCGACGGCCGCCTGCTGGTCGGGATCGAGGGGGACCGAGGGCACCGCGGTCTATCCCGGGCTCACCGCTCGAACGGCAGGGTGTGAAGCACCGTGGGGCGGAAGCCCCGGGGCTGCTCGACGCCCGCCGGGGGCGGGATCGGGTTGCGCCGCACGCACCAGGCGGGGTCGCGGTCGTCGCGCAGCGCCACCAGCTCGGGGCGGCGGAGCTGGCCGCCGGCGAGCCGGCCGCGGTGGCGGACGGTGGCCACGAGCTCGGGCTGCAGCCAGCGCACGTCGCCCTCGGGGGCGATGGCCCGGGTGCACGGGGGCGCGGGCGCGGCGAGCTCGCCCAGCCGCTCGCGGAGCCAGCGCTCGACCGAGGCGGGGAGCCGGACCGTCACCAGGCCGGCGTCGACGAGCCGGCCCGAGTGCTGCTCGCCGAGGAGCAGGGCGCGCACCCCGTCCCCGGGGCGGAGCACCACGGCGGTGACCACGGTGTCGGCGCGGTCCTCGAGGGCGATGCGCAGCCGCTGCGCCGAGGCGACCCCGGCGCCGTAGGGCGCGCCCGCCTGCCTGGCCAGCAGGGCGGGGAGGCCCTGAGCCGTGGCCGCCTCGGCGAGGGCGCAGCCGTCGCCGGCCACCCACTCCGGGACCTGGAGGTGGGGCTGGCCGGTGACCGCGCCGTCGAGCGCGGCGATGCGCTCGACGAAGGCGCGCTGGAGGAGCGAGGTGCCGTCGAGATGGAGCAGGTCGGTGGCGATGAACACCGCCGCCACCCCCGGCTCGCCGGCGCGCCGGCGAGAGAGCGCCTCGAGGTCGGGGCGGCCGCTGGGGTCGAGGACGGTCACCACCCCGTCGACCACCGCGGTGTGCCCGCCGAGGGCGGCGACGACCTCGCCGACCACCTCGGGGAAGCGCTCGCCGACCTCCCGGCGCCGCTCGTCGCGGAGCCGCGCCTCGCCTCCCGAGCCGGCGGCGAGGAGCACCCGGATGCCGTCCCAGTCGACCGAGAACCGCCAGTCGTCGGAGTCGAACGGAGCGCTGCAGGGAACCGCGACCTCGAGGGCGACGTCGGCGGGCAGCGCCGGCGGCGGGGGGAGGGTCAGGGGAAGGGCGGCGGGGGCCGTCCGGGACTGGTGGGACGAGCGCCTCACGAGGCCTTGCGGCGGCGGGCGGGGGCCTCGGCCTCGTCCTTGGCGGCCGCCTTCCGCCTCGACTTTCCCGCGGGCTCGGCGGGCACGGCCTCCCCGGCGGCGGCCGCCGGTGCCTCCTCGCGGACCCTCCGGGCGGCCTCGACCGACGCCTTGAGCGCCGCCATCAGGTCGAGCGCCCTCGCCGGCTCCGGCTCCGCCTGGGGTTCGGCGGGCCTCTGTCCCATCTTCTCCTCGACGATCTGGAGCAGCGCCTCGCGGTAGCGGTCGGTGTGACGCGCCGGGTCGAAGGCCGCGGTGAGGTTGTCGATGAGCATCGTCGCCATCTCGAGCTCGCGGTCGTCGACCTTGACGTCGTCCCCGGGGAGCTTGAGCTCGTGGAGGTCGCGGATCTCGTCGGGCCAGTGCAGGGTGTTGAGCACCAGCCCGTTCTCGTGGAGGGCGAGGCGGCAGAGGTGCTCGCGGTCGCGCAGCGCGATGCGGCCGATCGCCACCCGGCCGGTGCTCTCGAGCGCCCGGCGGAGCAGCGCGTAGGGCTTGGCGCCGACCGCCTCGGGCTCGAGGTAGTAGGCGCTCTTGATGTAGACCCCGGCGTCGATCTCCTTGTCGTCGACGAACTCGAGGATCTCCACCGCCTTCGTCGTGGAGAGCGGGAGACGCTCGAGGTCGGCGTCGTCGACCTGGACGTACTCGTCCTTGGCGACCTCGTAGCCGCGCGCGGTCTCGGTCCAGCCGATCTCCCTGTCCTCGTGCGGGCACCACCGCTTCTGGCGGATCGGCCTCCCACAGGAGGGGCAGAGCATGCGGAAGGAGACGCTCTTCGACTCGGTGGCGAGGTACATCCGCACCGGGATGGCGACCATCCCGAAGCTGATCGCGCCTCGCCACATGGACCGCGGCATAGGCGGGAGGATACTCCAGCCGAACCGCCACGGACCGTCGCCGTCCCACTTCGTGACGGAGGCGGCGGGAACTGCCCCTACGCCACGAGGGCGTCGTAGGCCTGCTTGAGCTCCGGGTGGCGGAGGAAGAGGATGTGGCTGAACTCCTGGGTCAGCGGTCCGGGACGGCGGCGGAGCCGCAGCCCGACCTCCTCGGGATGGCTGTTCGCCTTGCGGCCGTTGCAGCGCCTGCAGGCGACCACCTGGTTCTCCCAGGTGCTCGCCGCGCCGCCGCGCGACACCGGGACGACGTGGTCGATGGTCAGCTCCGAGGCGGGACCGCCGACGCCGCAGTACTGGCAGGTCATGTCGTCACGGAGCAGAAGGTTCCGGCGGTTGGGGCGGAGCGTCCGCCGGGGGACGTGGACGGCGCGGAGCAGCCGGGCCAGGACGATCCCCCGGGGGAGGCGCCGCTCGCGTAACGCGGCCTCCGCCTCGCGCTCGGCCACCTCGTCGAGCAGGGCGATCCGCTCCTTGTCGAGCAGGATGAGGAGACGCCGCTTGCTGATGACGTTGAGCGGCTGCATCGTCGCGCTGAGGAGCAGGACCGCCATGGTCGGCATTGTATGGGCCCACCGGGCCATACCGCGTCATGACGCTTCTAATGAGCGACCGCGAGCACCACGGAGAGGACGAAGGGGAGCGCCCCGGCGACCGCGACGCTGAGCCGCAGCAGCCCCCGGCCCGGAACCGGGTCCGCGGAGGCGCGACGGCGCGCCTGCTCTCCGCCACCGGGGCCGTACGCCATCCACCGCGAGGGGCGCGCGCCGCCGAGGAGCGCCGAGACGCCCAGGGTCGCCATCCCCAGGACGAGTGCGGTGTTGCCGAGCACGGCCTCCGCGTCGCCGCCCGCGAGCCGGGTGGCGCCGGCGGCGAGGAGGGCGAGACCGAGGAGCGCCACGCCCCCGGCGAGCCCCTGCAGCAGCGCCTGCACGGGCCCGGTGGGGGCGGAGGAGAGGCGGAGGCGGGGCATCAGGGGGCGGGCGCGGTTCCGGGGAGGTCCTGGCCGCCCTCGAGCACCGGGGCGAAGAGGTCGCCGGCCTCCGCCAGCCGCCGCCCGATGGTCCGGATGGTCCAGCCGTCGGGGCGCAGCCCGGGGTCGTCGAGCTCCTCCCAGGTGATCGGCGTCGAGACCGGGGCGCCGGGGGCGGGCCGCAGCGAGTAGGGGGCCGCCAGGGTCTTGCCGATGATGTTCTGGGTGTAGTCGATGCGGATCCGCCCGCTGCGGCGCGCCACCGACCACTCCCAGCTGATCCGCTCGGGGAGCACCTGGCCGATCACCCGGCCGACCTCCTCGACCCAGCCGCGGACCGCGGCGTAGTCCGGCCCGCGGCGCAGGGGCACATAGATCTGCAGGCCGGTCTGGCCGCTGGTCTTGGGCAGCCCCCGCAGCCCGAGGTGGTCGAGCGCCGCCCTCACCAGGCGCGCGACCTCGCGGACGTCGTCGAAGGTGGCCGGCTCGAAGGGGTCGAGGTCGAACACCGCCCAGTCGGGGCGTTCGGGGGCGTCGACCCGCGAGTGCCAGGGGTGGAGGTCGATCGCCCCGCTGTTGGCGATCCAGGCGAGGGTGGCGACCTCCTCGACGATCACGTAGGTGACCTCCCTTTCGCCGTGCCAGGTCCAGCGGCGGATCCAGGCGGGGGCGTGGTCGGGAAGGCGCTTGCGCCAGAAGTGCTTGCCGTGGATGCCGTCGGGAAAGATCTGCATCCCCAGCGGCCGCTCGCGGAGGTGGAGGAGGAGCACCGGGGCGAGGCGGACGTAGTGCTCGATCATGTCCCGCTTCGTGTACCCGTCCTCGGGCCAGTACACCTTGTCGAGGTTGGTGAGGCGAAGCCGCCGCCCGGCGATCTCCCAGGGGGCGTCGCCGGAGAGACCGCGGAGCCGCTCCAGCGCCTCCTCGACGGCGTCGACGCCGGCGGCGCCGGACCCGGACGCGGTCGCCCGCGGCGGCGGGAGGGCGGCCTCGGCCACCTCGGTCACCACCTCGGCGGGGGCGACCGGGCGCTCGCGGACGCAGTCCTCGGGCCGCGCGTCCGGTCGCAGCCCGCGGACGACGGGGTGGCGCAGCGTCCCCGCCGAGGTCCACTCGGTGAAGCGCACCCTGCAGACCAGCTCGGGGCGCACCCAGGTCACCTCCTGGGGAACCGCAGGGGCCGGGTCGAAGGGGACGTCCTCGACCCGGAGCGGATCGAGGCGGCGGCGCAGCGTCTCGATCATCGCCTCGTCGAGCCCGCTCCCCGCCTGGCCGGCGTGCACCAGCCGGCCGCCGTCGTACACCCCGAGCACGAGCGAGCCGACGCTCCCGGTGCGCCCGCCGCGGCCGGCGGTGAGTCCGCAGACCACGCAGTCCTGCTCGTTCCACGCCTTCACCTTCAGCCACGTCGCCGACCGCCGCCCGCCCTCGTAGCGGGAGTCGCCGCGCTTGGCCACCATGCCCTCGAGCCCCCGCTCCCGGATCGCGGCGAAGAGCGCCTCGCCGTCGTCCTCGATGTGGTCGGCGTAGCGCACCTCGGCGGTCTCGGTGAGCAGGTCGCGGAGCAGCCGCTTGCGCAGCCGCAGCGGGAGGTCGCGGAGGTCGTGGCCGTCGAGGTGGAGGAGGTCGAAGGCCGCGAGGCTGGCGGGCACCTCGGCGGCGGCGAGGGCGACCTGGCGGGCGCCGGTGACGTTGATCCGCCGCTGGAGGCGCTCGAACGACGGCCGGCCCTCCGGGTCGAGGGCGACGATCTCGCCGTCGATCACCGCCTCGGTGGCGCGGAGCGCCCCGGGGAGGGCGTCGCGGATCTCGGGGTAGCGGCCGCTCTCGTCACGGCCCCGGCGGCCGCGGAGCCGGACCTCGCCGTCCCGGAGCGTGGCGAGGGCGCGCACCCCGTCGTACTTGACCTCGAAGAGCCAGCCCCGCCGCGAGAAGGGCTCGCCGACGGGGACCGCGAGCATCGGCTGCAGCGAGGAGGGGGGCCGCCGCTCGGGGGTGGAGGCGAGCACCTCGGCGAGGGGGCGCTCCCCCGGGTCGCGGGCGGCGCCGGGGTGGAGGCCGGAGGAGTCCCAGGTGTCGCCGTCGACGGTGGCGGCGATCTCCGCGAGGCTGCGCCCGGTCTTGACCGAGCGGTCGAGCCGGATCGCGTCGAATCCTGCCACGGCGAAGCTGTCGCGCTTCTTGATGAGCAGCCAGTCGCGGTCCTCCTCGGCGGAGGGCTCGGGCACCTCGGCGCCCCGCCGGCCGCGGCCGCGGCCGCCCATCCGCACCAGGGCGAACTCGCCGCCGAGCTTCTGCCCGTCGAGGACGAGCTTCAGGTCGCCGCGGCGGAGCGAGCCCTCGGGGTCCTCGGCGGTCTCGCGCAGCCACTCGAAGGCGCCCGCGTCCCAGAGCTCGACGGTCCCGGCGCCGTAGCCGGAGGGGATGACCCCCTCGAAGTCGCCGTACTCGACGGGGTGGTCCTCGACGTGGACCGCGTAGCGGCGCTGCTCGGGGTCGAGGGTCGGGCCCTTCGGCACCGCCCAGGAGAGCAGCACGCCGCGGTGCTCGAGGCGGAAGTCGAAGTGGAGCCGGGTGGCGCGGTGCATCTGGACGCAGAAGCGGCGCCCGGCGGGGAGGGCCTCCCAGCCCGGGTAGACGCGGCCGGCCGGCGCCGGGGCGTCCGCCGCGAGCCCCTCGCCGCCGCGGGGCTCGGGGGTGCGGCTGAAGTCGCGCTTGCGCCGGTACTCGTCGAGGGGCACCCCCTCAGCCCCCCGAGGGGGCGTGGATGATACCTTCTGTATCCGATTTCATGCTACGCGGAGGTGTCAAGGACCATGCAGCGTCCAGCTCCGACCCACGCGGAGGGACGCGCCGAGGTGGAGACGGCGGAGGCCACCCAGGCCGAGCCGACCGCCCCTCCGGTCGCGACCCCCATCCCCGGCGAGGCCCCGCCCCACGGAACCCCGCTCACCCGGCAGCTCGAGGCGATCGGCGCGGCGACGACGGTCCAGCGCCGCACCGCGCTCGCCGAGCCCGGGTACCGGGCGGCGCAGATGATCTGGCTGCTCCTCACCGTCGCCGAGGCGTTCGTCGGCCTGCGGGTGATCTTCCGCGCGGTGCGGGCCAATCCCGACGCCGGATTCGTGCGGTTCGTCGACACCGTCGCGGGCGTGCTCATCGCCCCGTTCCATCCCATCGTCGCCGACACCCGTGTGGACGGTGGAGGCGTACTCGAGGTCGGCTCCCTCATCGCCATGGCCGTCTTCCTCGTCGCCGCCCTGCTGCTGGTGCGGCTGGTGCGCATCCTGACCGCGCCGCGGGTGCCCGCCGACCCGGTCTCCGTCTGAGCACCGCGGCTCTCATCGTATGCCGCCCCCGATGAGGCGGCCCACCGCGAAGGTGACCAGCGCGGCGAGCAGGCCGACCACGACCATCTCGGCGCCGCTGCGCAGCGGGCTGTGGCGGGTGACCAGGGTCTTGGCGGCGCCGACGGTGAAGAGCGCGATCCCCGAGAGCACGCAGGCGATGGTCAGCGCCGTGGCTCCCGAGGTGAACAGGAAGGGCAGCAGGGGGATGGTGGCGGCGACGGCGAACCCGCCCCCTGCCCAGGCCCCGTCGGCGAGCGGCGGCGGGCCGGGGTCGAGGCTGAGCCCGAACTCCTCGGTCACGAGCACGTCGAGCCAGTGGTCGCGGTCGGCGGTGATGCGACGCACCAGCAGCTCGACCTCCTCCGGGCTGAAGCCCTTCTCCCGGTAGATGCGGCGCAGCGCGTCACGCTCCACGTCGGGGGCGAAGGAGATCAGCTCGGAGGCGCGGCGGACCTCCTCGGCGACGACCTCGCGCTGCGACTTGTTGCTGAGGTAGGAGCCGGCGAACATCGAGGTGCCGCCGGCGATGATCCCCGCGACCCCGGCGAGGAGGACGATCCGCACCGAGGAGGCGGCGCTCACCCCCGAGATCAGGCTCAGGTTGCTGACCAGGCCGTCGTTGAGCCCGAAGATGAGGTCGCGCAGGTACTCGGCGAAGTAGGTCCGGCGGGGGCGGCCGGCGGCGCTGGCCTCGTCGGTGCGTCCGCTGAGGCGCGCGGCGGCGCCCTGGTGGAGCCCCTCCTCGGGCACGATCCGCCCGGCGATGGCGCGCGACTTGGCGTCGGGGAGCAGGCGCGCCTGGCGCATGTAGTCGAACTTGCCGCGGGCCTCGCCCCCCTCGATCAGGGAGATCACCGCGCCCAGCCCGGCGGTTCGGGCGAGGAGCGGGAGGACCACGTCGCGGAGGTTGGGGCGCAGGGTGGGGACCCGCTCGCCGAGCTCCTGGAGGCGCTCGCCCCAGTGATCGGCGTGGCGCACCTCGTGGCCGGCCATCTCGAGCAGGGTCGACTGCGGCTCCTCGTCGGAGGTGGTCGCATCTGGACGACCAGCTCGCGGCGCTCGGCGGGGGTCATCGCCTCGGTGTCGAGCTGGCGCTCCCGCCCGTTCGTGGGGGGATGGGCGCCGGCCATGGGGGGCAGAGGTCCGCTCCTCCTGGGCTGGTAGAATTGGGGCACATCACAGTGTCTCACGGACACCACTGCGTGCCGTGACACACCCGCCCGCCGTTCTTTCCGCGGCACCGCAACCGGAGCACCCGACCCTCTGATCGACGACAGCGCACGTCCCGACGACCTCACCCCCACCTCGCCGGCCCCCGAGACCCCAAAAAACGCCGGCCGCTCCGGGGCACCTGCCGGCAAAGCGCAGGACGGCTACCGCGCCGCCCAGATCCAGGTCCTCGAGGGCCTCGACCCGGTGCGCCGCCGCCCCGGCATGTACATCGGCTCGACCGACACGCGCGGGCTGCACCACCTCGTCGACGAGATCGTGGACAACAGCATCGACGAGGCGCTGGCGGGCTACTGCGACCAGATCGTCGTCACCCTCCACGCCGACATCTCGGTGTCGGTGCTCGACAACGGCCGCGGCATCCCCGTCGACATGCATCCGACCGAGAAGCGGTCGGCGCTCGAGGTCGTGCTCACCAAGCTCCACGCCGGCGGCAAGTTCGGCGGCGGCGGGTACAAGGTGTCCGGCGGAGGTCTACAAGGACGGCAAGACGCACGTGCAGAGCTATATGCGCGGCGCGCCCACCGGCCCGGTCGAGGTGACCGGCAGGACCGACCGGCACGGCACCATGGTGCGCTTCTGGGCCGACCCGCAGATCTTCCCGGAGATCGCCTTCAGCTGGGAAGCGGTCGCGTCGCGGCTGCGCGAGCTGGCGTTCCTCAACAAGGGCATCGCCATCGTCCTCCGCGACGAGGCCCGCGAGAGCGCCCACACCTTCTACTTCGAGGGTGGCATCCAGGCGTTCGTCAAGCACCTGAACGCCGGCCGCAACGTGGTCAACCAGCGCCTCTTCTACGTCGAGCGCGAGATCGAGACCACGATGATCGAGATCGCCCTCCAGTACCAGAACACCACCTTCACCGAGCACGTGCTCGCCTACGCGAACAACATCCACACCGAGGAGGGCGGCGCTCACGTCACCGGCTTCCGCAGCGCGCTGACGGCGACGCTCAACAAGTACGCGCGCAAGGCGTCCCTGCTCAAGGAGCAGGACGCGAACCTCAGCGGCGAGGACGTGCGCGACGGCCTCACCGCGGTGATCTCGGTGAAGCTCCAGGAGCCGCAGTTCGAGGGCCAGACCAAGACCAAGCTGGGCAACAGCGAGGTCACCGGCCAGGTGTCGGCGGTGCTGAGCGACGCGCTCATGCAGTTCCTCGAGGAGAACCCCGGCGACGCCCGCCGCATCGTCGAGCAGTCGCTCACCGCGGCCCGCGCGCGCCACGCCGCCGCCCGGGCCCGCGAGCTGGTGCAGCGCAAGTCGCTGCTCGAGTCGGCGACGCTGCCGGGCAAGCTCGCCGACTGCAGCGAACGCGACCCTTCGCTCTGCGAGATCTTCATCGTCGAGGGCGACTCCGCGGGCGGCACCGCCAAGGCGGGCCGGGAGCGGCGGTTCCAGGCGATCCTGCCGCTGCGCGGCAAGATCCTCAACGTCGAAAAGGCGCGCGCCGACAAGATCCTCGCCAACGAGGAGATCAAGAACCTGATCACCGCTCTCGGGGTTGGCTTCGGCGAGAACATGAACGCCGAGCGGCTGCGCTACCACCGCATCGTGCTCATGGTCGACGCCGACGTCGACGGCTCCCACATCCGCACCCTGCTGCTGACCTTCTTCTGGCGCCACCTCCAGCCCCTGATCAGGGGGGGGAACGTGTTCCTGGCCCAGCCACCGCTCTACGCGCTGCGCAAGGGCAAGACCGTCGAGTACGCCTACAGCGACTCCGAGCGCGACGTCAAGCTCAAGGAGATCGGCGGCAAGGTCGAGGTCCAGCGCTACAAGGGTCTCGGGGAGATGAACGCCATCCAGCTGTGGGAGACCACCATGGACCCGGAGACCCGGGTGCTGCTCCGCGTCGACGTCGAGGACGTGCTCAAGGCGGACGACATCTTCGACCGGCTGATGGGCTCGGATGTCGAGCCCCGCAAGCGGTTCATCCAGACGCATGCCAAGAGCGTGCGCAACCTCGACATCTGAGGCGCATGGGAGCAGCAGCGGCCGGCATCACCGTCGCCGTCGACGCCATGGGCGGCGACAACGCCCCTGACGCGGTCGTCCAGGGCGCGGTGGGATGGAACCACGACTCCGCGCCGCCGCGGATCCTGCTGGTGGGCCGGGGCGAGGCCATCGAGGCGGCGCTGGCGCGCCACGTCGACGCGGGCCGGATGGCCGAGGTGCGCAGCCGGGTCGACATCGTCCACGCCGCCGAGGTGGTGGAGATGGACGAGCATCCCGCCCAGGCGGTGCGCGCCAAGCGCGACAGCTCGATCGTCCGCGCCTGCGAGCTGGTCGCCTCCGGCCGCGCCCAGGCGGTGGTCAGCGCCGGCAACAGCGGCGCCGTTCTCGCCGCCGCCCTGTTCACCGTCAAGCGCATCCCCGGGGTCGCCCGCCCGGCGATCGGTGCGCTTCTGCCCGGGCTCGATGAGCGCCGCACCTTCCTGCTCGACGTCGGCGCCAACGCCGACGTCCGCCCGGAGTGGCTGGCCCAGTTCGCGGTCATGGGCAGCGTCCACGCCCGGGAGATGATGGGCGTCGCCGAGCCGAGGGTCGCGCTGCTCAGCAACGGCGAGGAGCCCGGCAAGGGCTCGGCGCTCATCCAGGCCGCCCACCCGCTGCTCGCCGCGGCGCCGATCCGCTTCACCGGCAACGTCGAGGGCCGCGAGCTGTTGAACGGCGTCTGCGACGTCGCCGTCACCGACGGCTTCACCGGGAACATCGCCCTGAAGACCGCCGAGGGCGTCGGCGAGTACCTGTTCACGGTCCTCCGCAACGAGGCCCGGGAGAGCCGCCGGGCGATGCTCGGCGGGCTGCTGCTCAAGCCCCGGCTTCGCGCCATCCGCGACCGGGTCGACTACCGCGCCACCGGTGGGGCGCTGCTCCTCGGCGTCGCCGGCGAGGTGGTGATCGCCCACGGCCGCTCCGACGCCACCGCGATCGACAACGCCATCAGGGTCGCGCGCACCGCGGCCGAGCGCAACGTCAGCGGTGTCATCGCCGCGGCCATGCCCCGCCAGCCCGAGCCGGCGGGCGTGGCGCCCACGGAAGAGCTGCCATGAGCATCCAGCCCCCGCCCCCGTCCAACCCCAACGTCCGGCCGATCGAGCTCGAGCAGGAGATGCGCTCGTCGTACATGGACTACGCGATGAGCGTGATCATCTCGCGTGCCCTGCCCGACGTCCGCGACGGCCTCAAGCCGGTGCAGCGCCGCATCCTCTACGCGATGCTCGAGCAGGGCATGACCGCGGGGGCGCGCTACCAGAAGTCGGCGGCGATCGTCGGCGAGGTGATGAAGCACTACCACCCGCACGGCGACGCCTCGATCTACGACACGATGGTGCGCCTCGCCCAGTCCTGGGTGATGCGCTATCCGCTGGTCGACGGCCAGGGCAACTTCGGCTCGGTCGATGGCGACCCCCCGGCGGCCCATCGCTACACCGAGGCGCGGATGTCGCCGATCGCCATGCAGGTGGTCGAGGACATCGACAAGGACACCGTGAACTTCGTCGACAACTACTCGGCGACCACCACCGAGCCGTCGGTGCTCCCTGCGCTGCTCCCCAACCTGCTCGTCAACGGCTCGAGCGGCATCGCCGTGGGCATGGCGACGAACATCCCGCCCCACAACCTCACCGAGGTGTGCGACGGGCTGGTGCACCTCATCGACGACCCCGAGGCCACCACCGAGGACCTGACCAGGATCATCCGCGGCCCCGACTTCCCCACCGGCGGGATCATCTACGGGCGCGACATCGCCACCGTCTACGGCACCGGCCACGGCCGGATCGTGATGCGCGCCCAGGTCGAGTTCGAGGAGTCGCGCACCGGCCGCGAGCAGATCATCGTCCGCGAGCTGCCCTACCAGGTGAACAAGGCGCGGCTGATCGCGAACATCGCCGAGCTGGTGAACGACAAGAAGCTCGACGGCATCCACGACCTCCGCGACGAGTCCGGCCGCAAGGAGGCGTGCCGCATCGTCATCGAGCTGAAGTCGACGGCGCGCCCCCACACCGTGCTCAACAACCTCTACAAGCACACCCAGCTGCAGACGACCTTCGGGGCGATCATGCTCGCCCTCGTCGACGGCCGCCCCCAGGTCCTCGGCATCAAGGCGCTGCTCCAGGAGTACGTCGCCTACCGCCGCGAGGTGGTCACCCGGCGGACGAAGTTCCTGCTGGCGCGGGCGAAGGACCGGGCCCACGTCCTCGAGGGGCTGATGAAGGCCCTCAGCCACCTCGACGAGGTGATCAGGATCATCCGCGCCGCCGCCGACGAGAAGACCGCCCGCACCACCCTCGAGCAGCGCTTCGAGCTCACCGAGCGGCAGTCGAAGGCGATCACCGATCTCCGGCTCGGCCAGCTGTCCCGCCTCGAGGGCGACCGCCTGCGCCAGGAGTACGAGGAGCTCCTCAAGGAGATCAACCGGCTCGAGGACATCCTCGCCGACGCGCGCAAGGTCGACACCATCATCAAGGAGGAGCTCGCGACGCTGCGGCGGAAGTTCGGCGACGCCCGCCGCACCGAGATCCGGCTCGGCGACGTCGAGCTCAGCGAGGAGGACCTCATCCCCCGCGAGGAGGTCTTCGTCACCCTCACCAACCGCGGCTACGTCAAGCGCATGCCGCTCTCCACCTACCGGGCCCAGCACCGCGGCGGCCGCGGGGTGCTCGGGGCGCGGCGCTCGACCGACGAGGACTACGTCGCCCACTCGACGATCGCCAGCACCCACAGCGACATGCTCTTCTTCACCAACCGGGGCAGGGTCTTCCGGCTGCGCACCCACGAGATCCCCGACGTGAAGCGGCAGGCCAAGGGCATGCCGGTGATCAACCTCATCGAGGTGGAGCAGCGCGAGCGGGTGACCGCGCTCATCGACATGGAGTCGTTCGGCGACGAGCAGTACCTGGTGATGGTCACCAAGCTGGGCCAGATCAAGAAGACCCCCGCCGCCGCCTACTCGGCGGTGCGCCGCAACGGGCTGATCGCCATCAACCTGCAGGAGAACGACGAGCTCAACTGGGTGCGGGTCTCCTCCGGCGGCGACGAGGTCCTGGTGGTCACCCGCCAGGGCAAGGGGGTGCGCTTCTCCGAGAAGGAGGTGCGGCCGATGGGCCGCGACACCATGGGGGTGTCGGCGATCCGGCTGCTCAGCGGCGACGAGGTCGCCGGCTTCGACATCGTCAACCTCCGGGGCAACGTGCTCGTGGTCACCGAGCGTGGCTACGGCAAGCTCACCCCCATCGACGACTACCCGGTCCACCACCGCAACGGTCAGGGGGTGAACACCATCGAGCCCAAGGCGCTGCCGACCATCGGCGAGATCGTCGGCATGCGCGTCGTCGAGGACCTCTCCGAGGAGCTGATGGTGATCAGCACCATGGGCCAGGTGATCCGCATCCCGCTCGAGCAGGTGAACGTCCAGGGCCGGCAGACCAAGGGCGTGATCATCATGCGGATGAGCGACGATGATCGGGTGGGGAGTGTCGCGGGAGTGGGGTCGCCGGGGGCGCTGGACGCCTGATTTCACGTTCGGACACATGGACGCGGGCGGCTGGCCGGCGCCACGCCGGTGCTTCAGACAGTCCTCGGCGTCCTGCGGGGCTGCGCCCCTGCGGTCGCCTGCGGAACTCGCCCGGCACGGCGTCGGCCAGCCGCCCGCTGCGCTGAGCGATGCGCCTCCATCGCACGCCTTTGAGCTGAGAGTCGTGTGGAGGGACGGGCGAGGTCACGGGGTCGGCCGGGTTCGTAGAGGCGATCAGCGCTCCGGCACCGGGAGGCGGATCCGGGGGGGCGGGGGGGAGGTGGCGGCTCCGAAGGGGTGGAGCTGGCCGGAGATGACCGCGGTGAGGGTGCGCGAGCCGGAGTTCAGGTGGGAGAGGTCGGCGAGCCGCTCGAGGTGCTCGAGCTGGGAGGCGTCGAGGTGGTGGAGGGCGGCGAGGGCGTGGGCGCCCGGCGGCGCGGTCCGCGCCCAGCGTGCGAGGCGGCCGGAGAGCTCGATCAGGTGCCCGGGGAGCGAGGAGGGCCGCACCACCAGGCTGGCGGCATCGAGCAGGTCGTGGACCCTGCCGCGGCGCTGGATGGCGCCGCCGAGGCGGAGCAGGCTGCTCGGCCGGCCGGACACGAGGTCCCCGGCGCGGCTGGAGAGGTCGAGGGTGCGGCGGAGCACGGCGGCGCCGGGGCGCACCGCGCCGAGACCGCCGGCGGCGCCCGCTCCCAGCCGGACGACGGCGGCGAGAGGCCTGGCGACCACCAGCAGGTCGCAGGCGAGGGCGAGCAGCACCCCGCCCGCGAGCACGTGACGGCTGTCGTCGACGCCGGTGACCAGGCTGACGGTGAACGACGCGACCGCGTGGACGGGCCGCAGCGCCCAGGCGGCGGGCGAGAGGCGGCCGAGGAGCAGCGGCCCCGGGCCGAGCACGACCCCGGTCAGGGCGTCGGTGAGCACGGCGTGGAGCAGGCGGCCGTCGAAGGAGCGCCCGAACAGGTGCCAGGCGGCGACCGCCGGGGCGGGGCCGGCGGCGTCGAGCAGGCCGCCGGCGAGCCGCCCGGCGCCGCCGAGCAGGACCGAGGTCGTCGCGGCGGCGAGCGCGATCGGGGCCACGAGCACGCGGCCCAGGCGGTGGCCGGCGCCGGTGTCGGCGTCGCGGGGATGGTCGAGCTCCCACTGCAGGGCCCGCACCGCCTCCGGGGCGTCGACGAGGGCGATGCGGTGCCGCCCGGTGCCGGCCGGCAAGGCGTCGCCGGGTGCGGGCAGCAGCGCCGCCGAGAAGCGGCAGGCGCGCACCGTGCCGGGCTGCGCGAGCCGGGGCTCGGGGCCGGCGGACACCTCGTCGAGCAGAAGGCCACGGCGCACCTCGATGAGGCGGTGGACGCCCGGGGCGAGGATCACCGCCGCCGCCGGGCCGGTGAGCATCCCCACCCGCCATCGCGACCCCGCCGCCGCCGGCTCGCGGTAGAGGAGGAGGTCGCCGGGCTCGGGGATGTCGCCGGGGAGCGCGAGGTCGTTCCCGCAGAGGTCCGCGAAGAGCAGCACGCCGGCGTCGAGCGCCCCGGGTGCGGCGTTGGCGGCGAGGTGGCGGCGCACCGCGTCGAGCCGGGCCCCGGCCGCCGCCCAGGCGCCGAGGACGGCGTCGCGGTCGGCGGCCGGCCCCGGGGCGGGGCCGAGGCGGGCCCGCATCGCCGCCGCCGCCGCCTCCCGGGCGGGGCCGGTCGCCCCCACCGGGAGCGCGCCGGCGATCAGCGCGGCCCCGGCGGCGAGCGCCGCGAGCGCCGCGACGGCGAGCCGCGAGGCCGGGCGGGCGCCTGCGCTCACCCCGCCCCACCTGATGAGCAAGCTCATCCCCAGCGCGCCGCCGCCGTCGCCCGGGCGACGCAGAGCGCCGCCCCGGGGCGGTGCCGGGCGCAGAGCCGGCGGAGCAGGGGCAGCCCGCGCTCCACCTCGACGGTGACGACGGCGACGATCCTGCCCGGGGCGGGCTCGGGGCCACGGTCGCGGGGATCGGGACCGAGAAGGAAGTCCACGACCCCGGCGCCGTTGGCGCGGGCCACCCGCTGCGCCGCCACGCGGGCGGGCGCGCAGGCGGCGGGCGCGGCGGTCTCCTCGGGAAGGTGGCAGGCGGTCCGCGCCGCCTGGAGCTCGACGCTGAGCGCACCGGCCCCCGGGTCGGCGGCGAGCTCGGCGGCGGCGGCGTGGGCGGCGGCGGCCGCGGCCTGCTCCGACCGGGCGTCGGCGGCGGTCACCGCCACCACCTCGCCGGCGCCGAGCCCGCCGGCGAGGACCAGCCAGGAGGCGCCGAGCAGCAGCAGGCTCGAGGCGCCGCGGCCGCGCAGGTGGCGCCGCCGGCTCAGCACGGCTCCTCGCGCATCGTCGCCGCGGCGCGGGCGGCCAGGGGCGACTCCGGGCCGGCGGGGAGGCCGGGAAGCAGGATCCGGGGGGCGAGGACCACCGTGGCGGTCACCAGCGTGCCGCCGGCGGGGTCGGCAGCCCGGGTGAAGGTCACCCGCGCCGAGCGGAGCGCCGGGTCGCCCGCGACCACCGCGGGGGGCGCGTCGCGGTGGTCGCAGACCACCCGGTGGCGGACCAGCTCGCGGGCGTCGGCGGCGGCGCGGGCGTGCTCCTCGACGAGCGCGGCGCCCTGGAGCAGGGCGGTGACCACGATGCCGAGGAGCGGAAGGCCCGCGACCAGCTCCAGGGTCTCGGCGCCGCGCTGGCCTCTCACGGCGGGGCCGACGACCCCCCGCCTCCCCGAGCGCCTCACGGCTGGCCGAGCAGGCTCTGGAGATGGCGCAGCAGCAGGGCGCCGAGCCCACCGCCGGCGTTGTGATCGGCCCAGACCGAGGCCGCGGTCATCGCGCTGACGACGAACGAGCCCAGGCCGATCCACTCCAGGGACTGGGCGCCCGCCTGGCGGCGGAGGCGGAGGCGCCGCGGGCGCGGCGGGGTCGGGACGGAGCGGGGGGACATCGCCGGTTCCTCCAGGATGTGTATCTGCGAACACACAGGGAGGCTAGCAGGCAGGGCGGGGAGAGTCAACCAGAGATGTGTATGTGCGGAGGAAGAACCACCGGCACGCCTAGCGCTCGGGCTCGAGCTCCTGGAGCGGCTCGCGGAAGATGAGCACCCGGCAGGGGGCGTTTGCGATCACGTAGGGCCCGGTCTTGCCGACGTGGAACTCGCCGAAGCGCTCCCGGTAGGAGATCCCCATCACCAGCAGGTCGGCGCGCCAGGAGCGGATCTCGTCGACGATCGCCGGGCCGACCTCGCGCGCCTGGAGGAGCTCGGTCTCGACCTTGATGTCGAGCTCCTTCCCCACCCGCTCGGCGGCGTCGAGGATGCGCTCCACCCGCTCGACGTCCGCCTCCTGCACCGCGTCGAGGGGGAGGCTGCGCTTCACCACGAGGACGCTGATCGCGTACACCTTGGCCCGGTTGCGCAGCGCGAACCGGCAGGCGAGACGCACCGCCTCCTCGTCGGTGGAGCTGCCGTTGACAGGCACCATGATCCGCTTGGCGGCGAACCCTTGCGAGGCCGACATCGGCGCAGGATGCTACCGGATGCACCGGTGCGCCCACCCCGCGATGTGGCCGGCGGCTGCGTCACGTGATGTGGGGCACGACCGCCGCCGCAGCGCCCGTAGAATCCAGACTCATGAGGATCGTCATCGTCGGCTGCGGCCGGGTGGGCTCCCTGCTGGCGCGGCGGCTCGCCACCGAGGGGCACACGGTGTCGGTGATCGACGAGAGGCCCTCCGCCTTCGAGCGGCTCGGCGACGATTTCGACGGCGAGATGGTGGTCGGCAACGGGCTCGATTCGCCGCGGTCATGCCCGGTGACAACCGCAACCTCATGGCCGCCCAGCTGGCCCGCGACATCTTCAAGGTGCCCCGGGTGATCACCCGGATCTACGACCCCATCCGCGCCGAGGTCTTCCGCGAGATGGGGCTGGAGACGATCTGCTCGACGGTCATCGGGGCAAGCCTCATCCACGACTACTTCGTCGACGGGGTCAACCGCGCCGACGCCGTGGCCGGCGCCGGGGGACGGAAAACGTGAACCAGCGCTCGACGCCCTACGTCCTCGTCATCGGCGGCGGAAAGGTCGGCTACCACCTCGCGCGTCACCTGATCGACCGCGGCTACGAGGTGACCCTGGTGGAGAAGGACAAGTGGCGCGCCCAGTGGCTCTCCCACCAGCTCGGCTCCTGCAGCATCATGGTCGGCGACGGCGACGAGATGGCGTTCCTCGCGACCACCGGCATCGAGCGCGCCGGCGTCGTGGTCGGGGCCACCGGCGACGACGAGGACAACCTCATCGCCTGTCAGCTCGCCAAGCGACAGTTCAACGTCCCGCGCACCATCGCCCGGGTCAACGACCCCGAGAACGTGCGCCTCTTCAAGGACCTCGGCATCGACGTGCCGGTGTCGGCCACCGATCTGCTGATGGGGCTCATCGAGGCCGAGCTGAGCGGCTCGGACTCGGTCAAGGGAGTGGCGGTGAAGGCCAGCGGAGCCACCCTCGTCGACGTCGCCCTCCCCGAGCTCTCGACGCTGGTCGGGAAGAAGGTCTCCGACATCCGCCTCAGCGACGGCGACCTGGTGGTCTGCATCGTCCGCGGCGGCAAGCCGGTGGTCCCCCAGCCGGAGCTCGTCATCGAGCGGGGCGACGAGCTGATCATCTACTCCACGACCCTCGACGTCGAGCGCGTCCGCGAGCTGGTCTCCTCGTAGGGCGAGCGTGCGCCGCGTCGCCTACCTCGGTCCCGAGGGCACGAACTCGCACGACGCGGCGCTGAGCCGCTACGGCGAGAGCGCGCTGCTGGTTCCGGTCACCGACATCCCGACGGTGGTGGCGTCGGTCACGGCGCGCAGCGTCGACGAGGCGATCGTCCCCATCGAGAACAGCACCGAGGGCAGCGTCACCGTCACCCTCGACATGCTCATCGCCGGGGATGCGCCGCGGATCGTCGGCGAGATCGTCCTCCCCATCCGCCACCAGCTGGTCGCGCGCCCGGGAACCGCGCTCACCGACATCGAGCGGGTGGTGTCGCTGGGGCAGCCCGCCGCCCAGTGCCGAACCTGGCTGCGCGAGCACCTGCCCGGCGCCCAGGTCTTCCCGGCGCTCAGCACCGCTGCGGCGGTGGCCGCG
>VBHE01000065.1:35481-35971 GCA_005889515.1 Chloroflexota bacterium
ACGCGACCCGTTTCGTCATCCTCGCCCGCGAGCGCCCCGGACCCACCGGGCGCGACCGCACGTCGCTGGTCTTCGCGCTCCACGCCGACCGTCCCGGCTCGCTCGTGGGCGCGCTGCAACCCTTCGCGGTGCGCGGCATCAACCTGACCAAGATCGAGTCCAGACCCACCAAGGCGGCGCTCGGCGCGTACTGGTTCCTCATCGACTGCGAGGGTCACGAGGACGATGGACCCGTGGCCGACGCCATCTCCGAGGTGCGCGCGCTGGCCGCCGGGATGCGCGTGCTCGGCTCCTATCCTCGCGCCGACTGACCCGGGGCGTGTCGGTATTGGCCGACCATGACCACAAGGCGTGGACGGCCGGACTGTGGACGGCGACTGGTGCTAGGCCGCCTTCCCGATCTTGAAGATGGTGGTGCCGCAGGTCGGGCAGGTGCCCTTGGTCGCGGGCTTGCCGTTCTTCATCGTGATCGCCTGGGCGTCCTTGATCT
>VBHE01000400.1:0-342 GCA_005889515.1 Chloroflexota bacterium
CGATCGCGGAGCGGGTGGCGGCCGAGCTGCGCCGCCAGGGCCGCCGGGTCGAGGTGCTCGACGGCGACGCCATCCGGGAGAACCTCTCCAGGGGGCTCGGCTTCAGCAAGGAGGACCGCGACACCAACATCCGCCGCATCGGCTTCGTCGCCGAGCTGCTCGCCCGCAACGGTGTGGTCGTGATCGTCGCGGCGATCTCCCCGTACCGCGCGGTGCGCGACGAGGTCCGCGCCCGCATCGACCGCTTCGTCGAGGTCCACGTGCACTGCTCCCTCGACGAGCTGGTGCGGCGCGACGTGAAGGGTCTCTACCGCCGCGCGCTGGCGGGGGAGATCGAGCACT
>VBHE01000400.1:349-2219 GCA_005889515.1 Chloroflexota bacterium
AGTCCGCGGTGGCCGCGGCATGAGCCCGCTCATCAGTTTGGGCGGGGTGAGCGCAGGCGGCTCGGCCGCCGAAGCGAGGGGGGGGCCGCCCCCCCTGAACACATGAGCAGGGCGTCCCGGGTTGAGGAGATCAAGGCGGCGAGCCGGCATCTCCGCGGCACCATCGCCGAGGAGCTCGACAACGGGGTGAGCGGCTTCGGCGAGGAGTCCGCGCAGCTCGTCAAGTTCCACGGCATCTACCAGCAGGAGGACCGCGACCGGCGTGGCGAGGCGCGGCGGCTGGGCCTGGAGAAGACGAGGCAGATGATGCTTCGCACCCGCATCCCCGGTGGGGTGGTCTCCGCCGACGGATACCTCGCCCACGACGAGATCGCCGGGCGCTGGGCGGACGGCACCCTGCGGGTCACCACCCGCCAGGACCTCCAGCTCTACGGGGTGCTCAAGGGCGACCTCCGCGCCGCGATCCGGGCGATCAACGCGACCCTGCTGACCACCCTCGGCGGCTGCGGCGACCAGGAGCGCAACATCATGTGCTGCGCCGCACCGGTCCGCGACCGCTTCCACGGCGAGGTGCTCGCCGCCGTCGCCGCGCTGGTGCACGGGCTCACCCCGTCGACCCGCGCCTACCACGAGATCTGGCTCGACGGCGAGCTCGCCGTGAGCTCCGGACCCGGCGACGAGGACGAGCCCCTGTACGGCGACCGCTACCTGCCGCGCAAGTTCAAGACCGCGGTCGCGCTCGAGGGCGACAACTGCGTCGACGTGTACGCGAACGACCTCGGCCTGGTCGCGCTCCGCGATGGCGGGGGCGGGCTCGGCGCCTTCGACATCCTCGTCGGCGGCGGGATGGGGCGCACCCGCGGCAAGCCCGAGACCTTCGCCGCCGTCGCCCAGCCGCTCGCCCGGGTCCCCGCCGACCGGGTAGTCGAGGCCGCGCGCGCGGTCGTCAGCGTGCAGCGCGACTACGGCGACCGCACCGACCGCCGCCACGCCCGCCTCAAGTACCTGATCGCCGATCGCGGGCTCGCCTGGTTCCGCGAGCGGGTGCAGGAGCTCGTCGACGTTCCGCTCGAGGATCCGTCGCCGCTGATCTGGCCCCCGGTCGACGACCACCTCGGCTGGCACCAGCAGGGCGATGGCCTGCTCTACCTCGGCGTCCACGTCGAGAACGGGCGCATCGCCGACAGCGCCGACGTTCGCCTGCGCACCGGGCTGCGTGCAGCAGAACCTGATCCTCGCCGACGTTCGTCCGCGCGACCGCGACCGCGTCGAGGAGCTGCTCCGCGCGCACGGGATCCCCGCCGCCTCCGACCTCCCCGCGACCGTTCGCAACGCGATGGCGTGCCCCGCGCTTCCGACCTGCGGGCTCGCCGTCGCCGAGGCCGAGCGCGCGATGCCCGCGCTCGTCCGCGACGTCGCCGCGGTGATCGACGAGCTCGGGCTCGCGGACGAGCGCATCAGCTGGCGGATGACGGGCTGCCCCAACGGCTGTGCGCGTCCCTACCTCGGCGATGTCGGCTTCGTCGGCACCACCCTGGGCAAGTACGACGTCTTCCTCGGGGGCGACGCCGGAGGGACCCGGCTCAACCAGCTCTATGCGGGCAACGTCCCGCTCGGCGACCTCGTCGCGCTGCTCCGCGGACCGCTCACCGCCTACCGCGACGAGCGGCGGCGCGGCGAGAGCTTCGGCGGGTGGTGTCATCGCCGCGGCGTCGCCACGCTCCGCGACCGCTTCGGCGTGCAGCTGCCGGCGTCCCTGGTGCGCCTGCCCATGGTCGCGGACGCGGCCGGCTCACCCGGCCGCTGATTCGACGAGCGCTCGCACCCCGTGGCGGGGGACCAGGGTGACCACCTGCCGCAGCTCCGGCTC
>VBHE01000096.1:0-10349 GCA_005889515.1 Chloroflexota bacterium
CGGCCTCTCCGCCATCGCACGCACCGGCCTCTGGGCGCTCGGCTCCCGCCCGAGCGACGAGGAGGACCCGCCGACGTCGCACTTCGAGCCGATCACCGTCACAAGGGGCTGGATGCTGCTCTCCGCCGGCGCGGTCCTCGCACTCCGGGTCTGGAGCGAGCCGCGAGCGGTCACCGCGCGGGGAGCGTCGCCGTTGCCGCGTGGGGCCGGCGATGAGGCCGCCGCCCGGCGGTTCCTCGCCGCCATCGCCGCGGCTCCGTGGACCCACACCGTGGCGGGACCGGCACTCGCGGAGGTCGCCGGCCACCACGCGCACGCGGTCCTCCACGAGGGCCGAGTCCTCGAGCTCAGCACCCTCCGGCTGAGCACGGAGCTCGCGGACGCCCTGCTGCGCGCCGGCGACAGGGTGTTGTCGCCAGCCTGGCGCAGATTCTCGGCAATCACCGAGCAATCACCGGTCGCGCCGGGCGGATCGCGGCGGGAGGGACACCCATGACCCATGCCTCGACCATCGACCTCGTACGAACCACGGTGAGCGTGGGCGAGGGCGGCGCGCTGCGCGTCGGCCGTCCGATGCACGCCGGCACGCTGAGCCTCTTCCCGCTCTACCACGCCGCGCCTCCCGTCGTCGTACGTCCTCTATACCGACGTCGGGCCCACCGGACGAGTGGCCGTCACCGAGGTGGACGAGGTGGGCTCCGTGCCCGACCTCGTCGTCGTCAACCACTGCAGCGAGCCGGTGCTGCTCGTCGAGGGGGTCTGCACCACGGCCGTGGACACGACATCGGCCGGCTCGTCGCCGGTCTGCGGCCACGGCGCGGCCAGCGCGGGGTCGTCGCCGCGATCGCCGGCGAGGTGGTCTGCGTCGACCTCTTCGGCCGGGGCCGGACGCTCCGCCACCTCTGGCCGTCGCTCATCGGCAGCTACGCGGCGGACGCGCTCATCGACCCCACTGCGGGTCTGCGTCCCCTCGGACGCGCCGACGTCCTCGCCTGGCTCGCCGCGCTCGCCGGCGCCGAGGCGACGGTCCATCCGGCCCCCGGCCTGGGCGACACCGTGGCGCTGACCGGCGTCCGGGTCGCCGCGACCGCGCTCGTCCACGGCGGATCGGTGGTGCACGTCACCGCCTTCCCCGTTGTGAGCTGACCTCATGCGCGGATCATCAGCCGACGCGCTCGGCCGGTCCGGCGTGGGCGCACCGGAGCGGTGCGGGGCAAGCGCTGGTACCGGCGTCCGTTGTTCTACCGCTATCGCCGGAGGCGGCTCGTCCAGGCCGCCCTGCACCCGGCGGTCCAGGCGCCCGAGCCGCTGCCGTCCTGGGCGTGGCCGCCGGTCGTCATCGGCTCGCTCGTTCTCTCCGCAATCATCGTCTCGCCCTGGCTGGCAGCGTTCTACGGGGTCCTCGCCCTCCTCATCCATTGGATCCGGCGCAGCGCCCGGACGTGAGCAGGAGAACGACAGGGTGCTGTCGTCACGACCCTCCACATTCAGCCCATTCACCGAGCAATCACCGGTCGCGCCGGCGGTCGCGGCAGGAGGGACACGCATGACCCAGGTCACCATCGAGGGCGATCGGCTCTGCGCCGACTCGCTCTGCGTCCGCGACCCCGAGCTGGTCCGGTTCGTCGCCGAGCACGAGGACGCGGACCGCCCGGCGCTCGTCGAACGGGCGCTCCGGGTCGGCCTCATCGCCCTCGCCAACGCCGGGGTGACGGTCAACGTCGACGCCGTGCAGCGCGAGTTCGCTGCGCTCCTCGAGCGCATGGACCGCTCGAACGAGGCCGCGTCCGAGGCGCTGACGACCACTCTGCGCGACAACTTCGCCGACGCCGACGGGCGGCTGCCGCGCACCCTCGACCGCTTCCTCGGTGAGCGCGGGGAGCTTCGCCGGCTCACCGCCGAGCTCTTCGACCCGGAGCGGCGCGACAGCGCGATCGGGCGCATCCGCACCCTGCTCGGCACCTACTTCGACGGCGATGGGGCGCTCCTCGCCCAACTCCTCGACCCGGCGCGCGAGGGCAGCCCGCTCCACGGGTTTCGCGACGAGATGCGTGAGGGGCTCGAGCGCGTCGCCGAGCGGCTGAGCAACCTCGAGGCGGCGCGGACCGCACGCGCCGAGGAGCGTGCTCGCGGCACCGCCAAGGGCGGCGACTTCGAGGACCACGTCGGCCACCGTCTCGCACCGCTGGCGCGGTGCTGGGGCGATCTGCTCGAGCACACCGGCACGACCGTCGGCGCCGGGGTTCGGGCCAAGACCGGGGACTACGTGCTCCAACTCGATCCGAGCTGGACGCGGGGCGTCGAGGTCCGCGTCGCCATCGAGGCGAAGGATCGCCGCCTCGGCCTGACCGCGCTCGCCCGGGAGCTCGACGGCGCCCGGCGCAACCGTGGTGCCGCGGTCGCGGTCGCCGTCTTCGCCCCCGGCCTGGCGCCGGCGGGGTGCGCCCCGCTCACCCTCCACGGCCAGGACGTCATCTGCGAGCTCGACCCCGATGACCCCGAGGCGCCCGGCTTCGAGGCCGCGATCCGGCTGGCACGCGCCCTCGCCCTGGTGGCGAGCCGGCAGCGCCCGGCGACCGTCGACGTCTCGGCGGTAACGGGGCAGCTCGAGTCGGTGCGCAACCGCCTCCGCGAGATCCAGGGGATGAAGACCAAGCTCACCTCGATGAAGGGGGTCGCCGACGACGTCGCCTGCGCGCTCGACGGCCTGCGCGCGGGCGTGCTCGACTGTGTGATCGCGATCGAGGCGGAGCTCGCGACCGCCGCGTGCGCAGACGACGAGGCGGCGTAGGCAGGATATGGTGATGGACCGGCGTGAGCGCTACAGCGGGGCGATGCTCGGGCTCGCCGCGGGCGACGCAGTGGGGACGACCCTCGAGTTCCGCTCGCCGGGAACCTTCACCCCCATCGACGACATGGTCGGCGGAGGCCCGTTCCACCTCCGACCCGGAGAGTGGACCGACGACACCTCGATGGCGCTCTGCCTCGCCGAGAGCCTCGTGGAGTGCGGCGGGTTCGACCCCGCCGACCAGATGCGCCGCTACGTGCGCTGGATGCGCGACGGCCACCTCAGCAGCAACGGCCGTTGCTTCGACGGCGACGCATACGCGGGCGCGACCCACCCACAGTCGACGGCCATCGGTTCGATGATGCGGCTGGCGCCGGTGCCGCTCGCCTTCGCCCGCAGCCCCGAGACCGCCGTCGAGGCGGCGGGGGAGAGCTCGCGCACCACCTATGCGCTCCCCGTGTACGTCGACGCCTGCCGGTACCTCGGCGGCCTGATCGTCGGCGCGCTCGATGGCACCTGCAAGGACGACCTCCTCGGCGCGCTGTATGCGCCCGTGCCCGGCCTGTGGGCTGATCGTCCCCTGGAGCCGTCGATCGCCGCGGTGGCGTCCGGCTCCTTCCGTGGGAAGAGGGCTTCAGAGGTGCGCGGGACCGGATACGTCGTCGACTCTCTCGAAGCGGCGCTCTGGGCGTTCGACACCGGGTCGAGCTTCCGTGAGGGGTGCCTGCTGGCGGCCAACCTCGGAGCCGACGCCGACACCACCGCCGCGATCTACGGGCAGCTCGCCGGCGCCCACTTCGGCATCGGGGGTGAGCGGGGGATCCCGGTCGGCTGGATCGAGCGGCTCGCCCGCCGCGAGCTGATCGAGGACCTCGCCGACGGGCTCCTGGAGCTCTCGGAGGCGGGCCCGGCGTGGCGATGAACGACCGCTCGACCTCAGGGCGACAGGCGGGCTGACCGCCGCTGTCGCCACTCCTCGAGCTCCTCGGCGGAGTGCACCGGCAGCTCGGTGAGGCGTTCGGAGCCGGAGGCGGCGAGCAGCGCCTCGACGGTCGCATGCACCTCGGCCGCGAGGCTGCTGTCGAGGCGCCTCTGGTAGACGTCGTCAAGGAGGCAGTAGTAGGCGAGGGTCGAGTCCCGCGGTGCGGAGAAGCGCACGAAGACGACCTCCCCGAGACGGCGGTGGTCGGCGAGGATCGCGCGCGCGTTGTGGAGCTTGTCGGCCGCGCTGACCCGCAGCACCTCCTCCGAGGCATCCCGGAGGTGCTCGATGTACTCGAGCTTGCGCTGGCGCCACGGCGGCTTCGGTTGCACGTCGGTGTCCGAGCATGCGTCGACGATGTCCGCGACCCGGTCCCCGAACCTCCGGCGGATCAGGGCGAGGGTCTCGGCACCGCCTGGTCCTCGACGGCGTCGTGGAGGAGCGCGGCGATCACCTCGTCGTCCGATCCGCCCTCCTCGATGACGAGGGAGGCGACGCCGAGGAGATGGCCGACGTACGGGATCGACGTCGACTTGCGGACCTGCCTGGCGTGGATCCAGCCGCGGTCGGAGGGCCCGGATCAGGCGGGCGGTCGCAGCCGGACCTGGAGGGGGCCCTGCTCCGCCTTGCGGATCCAGTCCTGAGCCCACGTGGGGAGCTCGTCGAAGCCGCTCGCGGCCTCGACCGCGGCGCGGAAGCCGAGCACGTCCTCGGTGTCGAGCTGCTGGTCGAAGAAGTTGCTGCGCAGTGCCCTGCCCGCCCGGGCAGCCAGCCCAGGCGTGGTGCGCAGCGGCTCCCAGAGCCGGCGGTAGTGGAGCTCGCGGTCGAAGGGCTGGCCCGGGCTGGGTGGCCGGACGCGTGCGCCGAGGCTGCGAGCGGCCGCGCACACCGGCTCGACGTCACTGCTCACCTGCGGAGCATCGACGAAGTCGCGCCCGTACGCAGCGGCGACGAGACGGTCGACGAGCTCGGCGAGGTAGGGCGCGCTCTGGGCGAGCTCTTCTCGACGCCGCCGTGGGTGAAGCCCTCGCGGGCGAGCGTGGCCTCGGCGTCCGGGCTCAGCGGCCGTCGCCGCTCGGGAGCGTCCCACTGCCGCGATCCGACCTCCCCATAGATGATCCCGGCGGAGCGCTTGAACTGGACGAACTCGTCCGGGCGCTCGGGGTCACCCAGGATGAGGAACCCCTGGTCGGGTGCGTTGTCGAGGAATGCCTGCAGCACTCCGGTGATGACCCGCCGGCGCGAGGGCGCCGGCCCCTGATCGTCGGGTGTCGCGATGTCCATGGGCCGAGCGTGCGCGGCCGCCGCGACAGGCCCGTGTCGCTGGGGCGGCGCATCGTACGACCCGACGAACCAGACGGGCGGCGACATGGGGGGACACCGACATGGACGAGCAGGAGCTGGCCGACCGCGCCGAGGCCGAGGCGATCGCCCGCTACCGCGCCATGCGCGAGACCTGGGGCACGGCGTGGGGCCGCAGGCCCCGCTGAGCGGCGAGCACCGTGGGTCACCACGACGACGAGCTCGCCGAGGGGCTCGCGCTCGGACTGCTCCTCGGCTGGGGGGCAGGCCGTCGCCCAGCTCGGCGACCTGCGTCGCCGTCGGGGTGCTCGAACGCGTGCGGATGCCTCGTCAGCCCAGCGCTCCTCGTCGTCGGCGCCGCGCTCGCCGTGCACATCTGGTATGTCACGCTGCCGGTGACCGCGGCGATCGTGACCGCGGTGGTGCTGGGCCGCCGCCGGCGGGACGGTCGACCATGACCGGCACGCCGCCTCACGCGCAGGTCGCGGCGGTGTCCCCTGCGGGCGACGGCGGAGGTCCGGCCGGGTGACGGGCGCCCCCACCACCCAGCCGGGGGTGACACTGGCCGACGCCCCCTGGGGCGACAGGCTGCCGTCGCCGGGCTCACTGATGCTCCTCCCATGATCCTTATCGACGGGACCCTCGTCCTCAGCGCCACCGATCTCACCGGCTTCCTCGCCTGCGAGCACCTGACCGAGCTCGACCGCGCGGTCGCGGAGGGTCTCCTCGAGGCGCCGGTCCGTGACGACCCCGAGCTCGAGATCCTCCGCCGCCGCGGCGGGGACCATGAGCAGAACCACCTCGAGGCGCTCCGCGCCGAGGGCAGGAGGGTGGTCGAGATACCCCGCGGCCGGTACACGCTCGCCGGCCTCCACGAGTGGGAGGCGGTGACGCTCCAGGCGATGCGTGACGGCGCCGACGTCATCTACCAGGCGGCGTTCTTCGACGGCCGGTGGCACGGGCGTGCCGACTTCCTGCTCCGGGTCGCCGAGCCGAGCGACCTCGGCCCGTGGTCGTACGAGGTCGCCGACACCAAGCTGGCGCGCTCGCTGAAGGCTGCGGCGCTGCTCCAGACCGCGGAGTACTCGCTCCACGTCGAGCGCCTCCAGGGCCGTGCGCCCCGTCATCTCCACATCGTCCTCGGCAACGGGGAGACGGAGACGCGGCTGGTCGCCGACGTCGTCTCCTACCACCGCGAGGCGCGCCGCCGGCTCGAGGAGGTGGTCGGCGGAGGACCGCGCGACACCTACCCCGACCGGGTCGAGCACTGCGGCGTCTGCCGCTGGGCGGATGGCTGCGCGGCTCGGCGCCGCGACGACGACCATCTGTCCCTCGTGGCCGGGATGCGTCGCGACCAGGTCCGCCGTCTCGAAGCCGAGGGTGTGCGCACCCTCGAGGGTCTCGCCGTCATCCTCCCCGTCGTCCCGCGCATGGCGGAGGAGACGCTCGCCAACCTCCACGCCCAGGCGGCGTTGCAACTGCGCCAGCGCACCGACGGGGTGATGCGGTACGAGCTGCGGACGCCACAGGACGGCGCGCGCGGGCTCGGCTCCCTTCCCGAACCCTCGCCGGGAGACCTCTTCTTCGACATCGAGGGCGACCCGTGGGCGGAGGACACCGGGATCGAGTACCTCTTCGGGATCACGGAGATCGTCGAGGGCGCGCCGCGGTACCACGCCTTCTGGGGCCACGACCGCGCCGGCGAGAAGCGGGCCTTCGAGCAGCTCGTCGACCTCGTCATCGACCGGCTCGACCGCGACCCGTCGCTCCACGTCTACCACTACGCCTCGTATGAGCTGACCAAACTGCGCTGTCTGGCCGGTCAGCACGCGACGCGGGAGGACGAGGTCGACCGGCTGCTCCGGGGCGGCGTCCTCGTCGACCTCTACCGCGTCGTCCGCGAGGGCGTTCGCGTCTCCGCGGAGTCGTACGGGCTGAAGAGACTCGAGCCGCTGTTCATGCCCAAGCGCACCGGCGCGATCACCGACGGTGGCTCGAGCATCGTCGAGTACGAGCGCTGGCTCGAGAGCCGGGACCCCGCCATCCTCGACGCGATCGCCGAGTACAACGCCGCGGACTGCGAGTCGACCTGGCGGCTGCGCGGCTGGCTCGAACAGCGTCGTGCCGAGCTCGAGGCGCGGGGTGGTGAGCCGCTCCCCCGCCCCGAGCCCGTGGACGGCGCGCCCTCGGAGGAGGTGGCCCGCGACAGCGAGGAGGCGCGGGAGCTCGCCGCTTGCCTCCTCGCCCGTCCGTCGGGTGACCCGGATGCGGATGCCGTCGTCACCGTGCTCGCCGGTCTCCTCGACTGGCACCGGCGCGAGGACCGGCCGGCGTGGTGGGCCTACTATGCCCGGCTGGCGATGGGGGAGGAGCAGCTGTACGAGGACCCGGACTGCATCGCGGGTCTGCGGTTCGACCGCGTGTGCGGAACGGAGAAGAGCTCGGAGCTGCACCGGTACACCTTCGATCCGGTGCAGGACTCGACCATCGGCGTCGGTGACTCCCCGGTCGATCCGGCCACGACGACGAGCCCCGGGACGGTGCACGAGATCGACTGCGAACACGGCGTGCTGGTGCTCAAGCGTGGCCTGAAAAAGCGCGAGCTTCCCCACCCGCAGGCGCTCGTCGCCGGCCACCCGATCGACACCAAGGCGCTGCGGCACGCGCTGCGGCGGGTCGGAGAGTGGGTCGTCACCCACGGCGTGGATGCTCCGGGCCCGTATCGGGCCGCCCGCGACCTGCTGCTGCGTCACCGGCCGCGCGTCGCCGGTCACCCCCTCGGTGATCCTCTGCGCCGTGCCTCCGAGACCACGCTCGACGCAGGTAGACGTCTCGCTCTCGAGCTGCGCGACGGGTACCTGCCGGTCCAGGGACCGCCGGGCTCGGGGAAGACGTACACCGCCGCGCGGATGATCCTCGACCTCGTCCAGCAGGGGCGCAGGGTGGGCATCACCGCGATGAGCCACCGCGCCATCGGCAACCTGCTCGACGAGGTATCCCGCCACGCGGCGGAGATCGGCGTCGAGGTCACGGCGGTGCAGAAGGCGGAGAAGCACCAGCGCTGCGCCAGCGACACGGTGCGCGCGGTGACGAGCGTCGACGGGGTCGTCGCCGCGCTCGCCGCTGGCGCCGACATCGTCGCGGGCACCGCCTGGCTGTTCTGCCACGAGGACATGATCGGGCGCGTCGACACCCTGGTCGTCGACGAGGCGGGACAGGTGTCGCTCGCCAACGTCGTCGCCATGAGCGGTGCGACCCGCAACCTCGTCCTGTGCGGCGATCCCCAGCAGCTGAGCCAGCCGATCCAGGGCACCCACCCGCCCGGCGCGGACAGGTCGGCGCTCCAGCACGTGCTCAACGGCGAGCACACCATCCCCCCCGACCGGGGCCTCTTCCTCGACACCACCTGGCGGATGCACCCCGCGGTGTGCGCCTTCGTGTCGCAGGCGTTCTATGACGGCCGGCTGCATCCGCGGCCCGAGTGCGCGGCACAGGCCGTCTGTGCGCCGCCGCCGTTCGCCGGCGCAGGGGTGCGCTACCTGCCGGTCGTCCACATGGGCAACCGCATCACCTCCTGTGAGGAGGTCGACGAGGTGTGCACGACGGTGGCGACGCTGATTCGCTCAGGGCGCTGGACCGACCGCCACGGCGCCGTGCGCCCGATCGGTCTCGAGGACGTCCTCGTGGTCGCGCCGTACAACGCCCACGTCAACCGGCTGCAGGACGCCCTCGGGCCCGAGGCGAGGGTCGGCACGGTCGACCGCTTCCAGGGCCAGGAGGCGCCGATCGTCATCTACACGATGGCGACGTCGAGCGGTGAGGAGCAGCGGCGGTCGATGGACTTCCTCTACAGCCTGAACCGCCTCAACGTCGCGATCTCCCGCGCCCAGGGCATGGCCGTGCTGGTGTGCTCGCCGGCGCTGCTCGGGGTGCACTGCCGTACCGCTGAGCAGCTCGTGCTCGCCAACGCTCTCTGCCGGCTGGTCGAGATGGCGGACGCGGGACCGGCCGCCGCCGGGAGGGTGGCGTGAAGGCGACGCCACAGGTCTCGATGCGGTGGCTGATGGTCGTCGGTGTGCTCGGCGCCGCGCTGGCCGGCTGTGGCGCGGCCTCCGGCAGCGGCGCCCCGGCGGCGACCGCCGGCGCGGTCACCAGCACCCCCACGCCCCCCACGCTCTCGCCGACCGCCTCGGTGACCCCGGTCGCCACCGCACCACCCGCTGCGACGCCGGCGCCCACACCGGTGCTCACGCCTCCGCCGACATCGCCATCGGCACCCGCTGGAGCACCCGCCGGAGTGGCGCTCCCCAACTCCCGCCTCATCCGGCTACAGCAGCGGTGTCCGGCACGTCGAGCATCAGCAGTACGTCGATGTCTACGCCGCCTACGGCGTGCCCTACCCGCAGCCGTCGGGGACCTACGAGCTCGACCACCTCATCGCCCTCGAGCTCGGCGGCGACAACTCCGACGCCAACCTCTGGCCGGAGCCCGCGTCGCCCGCGCCGGGGTTCCATCAGAAGGACGACCTCGAGAACCGGATGCACGACCTGGTCTGCGCCGGCCGGCTCGACCTCCACGAGGCGCAGCGCGAGATCGCCTCGAACTGGTACGCGGCCTACGTCCGCTACGTGGGGGCGTAGATCAGGCGGCGGTCGCGACGATCCGGTCCCGTTCCGAGAGCTCACCGGCGATGCCGACGATGTCGGTGAGATCGACGACGACCGACCGACGGCGGAACCCGCTGGCGCGGGGAAGCCCTGCGGCGGCGAGATCCTCGACCTCGGCCAGCCGGCAGGCCAGGCGGGAAGCCGCGCTGGTCAGCGGCCGCACGGTGGCCCGCCGGCCCACCACGTCCACCACAGCGGCCGGGCGGATCTTGTAGTCGTCTCGGTCGGCGTACGGCACCCGGGCCCAGACCACGACGCCAGGAGCGAGACGTGCCCTGCCCACGATCTCGAACGGTGGGCGCGGTCGCGCGCTGCGTCGGTCGGCCATCCTCCAGCGCCGCACGCCGACGTCCTGCAGCCGCCGGGCGCGACAGCATCCTGTCGTGACGCGCGGAATGGCCCGGCCCCGGGGCTTGGCGCCCCGCGACGGGCTGCTGTCGCCGCCTCGTGAGACGACTAGGCCATGCACACCAGACCGAATCGCACCGGGAGGCCGCCCCTCCTCTTCCTCGACCTCGAGACCGGCGGTCTCGACGCCCTCCAGCACGAGATCCTCGAGCTCGGGGCCGTGTTGACGTCACCGGACGGATCCGCCGAGTTCGGACGCATC
>VBHE01000096.1:10450-10903 GCA_005889515.1 Chloroflexota bacterium
GCTCGGGGCGCGACCCTGGTCGGACACAACATCTGCTTCGACTGGGGCTTCATCCTCCGAGCGCTGCGTGCCCACGACCTGGTCTGGAGCGGGAACGGCCGCTACCTCGACACCATGGCGCTCGCACCGTGGGCCGGGGCGGGGCTGGCGGACCGCCGGCTGCTCACCATGGCGGAGCACCTCGGCATCCCGACCGACGGAGCGCACCGCGCTCTCGTCGACGCCGGCATGTGCCGGTCGGTGTTCCTCCGCCTGGCGCCGCCGCGCCTCGCTCCGCTTGAGGAGTGGTTGCCCGACGCGGTCCTGCGACGGTCGCCGGTGGCGAGTGGCTCCGACTGGCGACCCTCGAGGGTCCGGAGTGCGTGGCTGGGCTGGCGGCGCGCACTCCGCCGGGTAGTGACGAGTGCATGATGTCGCCCGTGTGCACTGCACCAGGGCGGCGCCCCCATTGGA
>VBHE01000097.1:0-1136 GCA_005889515.1 Chloroflexota bacterium
GACATCCGCCCCTTCTCGGCGGCCGTGGCTGGGCAGCCTGCGGCCGGCGAGGGTCCTCCGCCGTCAGTGGGGGCAGGAGTTGAGGCCGGCCAACGATGGACCGCCCGCGCCCATGTGCTACTATGTAGCACATGGATAGAGTGGGAATTCGCGAACTTCGACAGCACGCCAGCGCGGTCATCCGGCGGGTGGTCGCTGGCGAGAGCCTGGAGGTAACCGACCGTGGACGTGCCGTGGCACGGATCATTCCCCTCCGCCCCACCGGCGTGGTCGACCAGATGATCACGGAAGGGCGGGCCGTCCCGGCGCATGGCGACCTCCTCGAGGTGACGCCGCTCCGTCCGCTCGTTGGCCGACCCAGTCTCTCTCAGGTGCTCACCGATATGCGCGCAGATGAGCGCTGACGTCGCCTATCTCGATACCTCGGCAGTCGTGAAGCTCCTCGTGCGGGAGGGAGAAACCGCGGCTTTGCGGCGCTGGCTGCGCCAACGACCCCGACGTGTCGCGTCCGCTCTGCTCAGTGTCGAGCTGTTGCGGGCCGCGAGAAGAGCCGGGGAGCCGCGCCTGGTGGTCGAGGCGCGCCGGCTGCTCAGCGGAATCACACTCGTGGACGTGCATGGCGCGGTACTCGATCGGGCCGGTGAGCTCGAGCCGGGGCAGCTGCGCACTTTGGACGCCATCCACTTGGCGACAGCGCTCAGCCTCGGCGCTGAGCTCGACGCTGTGGTGACCTACGACCGTCGGATGGCGGACGCCGCCGCGCTCGTGGGACTGGCGATCGCTGCGCCCTCCTGACCGACGCCGCCGATCCTGCCGCTCAGGTCTCCGCCGTAGCCTGCCGGTCGAGCACGAGGTCGTCCTCGTTGTCGTCCAGCTCCCGACGCCAGGGGAGGAGCTGGTCGAAGGTGGCGCCCTGGATGGCCCAGACCAGCTCCATCAGGTGCCGGACGAGCGGATCCCGCGCCGCCGCGGCTCGCACGAGCATCGCGTCGCACACCCCCGCCCCGCGGCCGTCGGGAAGGACGCTGCGCGCTTGCGCGAGCACCTCGAAGACGTTCTGGACGAGTTCGTCCGGAGCCCGCCTGGTCTCGCCCAGATGAGCCGCTTCGCAGACCTCGACGAGCTCGTCGATGCGC
>VBHE01000097.1:1289-2141 GCA_005889515.1 Chloroflexota bacterium
CCCGGCGCGCCTCTGGAGGCGGTAGCGCGCCAGGGAGATCGTCTCGAGCTGGTCGGCGGTGCGCTGCTGGTCCGCGGTGGGTGTCAGGAGTGCCCGCAGCGCCCAGTTGAGGTCGCAGTGCGCGGTGACGTCGTGCCATCGGCGGCAGCGCCGGCAGAGGTGAGGGGTCGCCATCGATTGGATGTCCTATATGGTGAACGCAGTACCAGTAAAGGCGACAGCGAACATAGCAGGTTGTCCATCGCAGAGGACCCAGTGTCCGCCCTCCGAGATCCCTCGAAGACGGCCCGCTGCAATTCGGTTCCGGGCGCTCCTGACAATTCGGTCAGTGGCCTGTCGTCGGCGGGCTCTGCGGGCTGTCGTCCCGCCTCCTCGGGTCGCTCCGGGTACCAGACGGGACTGGCGGGGCTCTGACCGACCTGCCGGAAACGGCTCCCGGGCGCTGCGCCCTCTCGAGCTCCTCAGGCGGTGGCCGGCGATGCACCAGCTCACCGAGGGCGACCCGCTGGGACGGGGACCGGCCGTGCGCTCGGCACGCACCGGGGCGCTGCGGCCGCGCACCGCGGACGCCGACCGGGTCGTCGGATCTGGGCGATCTTCAGCGCGGGCATCGCGTCGGCGTCCGACCCGCGCTCCACCGTCGATATCCAGCGGCGACTGACCCCGGACCGAACAACGGAGGACGGACCATGGCAAGCGAAAAGCAGCGACAGGCCGCGAAGAGCAATAAGGCCGCCGGGCAGAAGCGCACGATCGCGAATCTGCCGAAGCGGACCAGAACGGCGCTGGGTCAGCAGGCCGCGGCGGTCGCCCGACGCCACCGCACCGGGGCGTCCGCGCCCCTGACCCGCC
>VBHE01000097.1:2222-6871 GCA_005889515.1 Chloroflexota bacterium
GTCACCCGCGCGCCAGGCCGCGATCGGGCGAGGCGTCGTGAGCGAGGAACAGTGCGAGGTCCTCCACGACGGCGCTGCTGTCGGGATGCCGGTCGACGTAGTCGACGACGTGATCGGCAACGTCGCTGAGGGTCACCCGCTCGTGGCCGCGCTGTGAACGCAGCTGTGCGATGCCGGCCTCGCCCTGCCTCCGATCCGTCTTCCGGGGTCTGACGTCGCGGCCCGGCTGGTCGGGGGCGTCGTCCTCCAGCCAGCGTCGGAGCGCTTCGGCCTGCCTCTCGGCGGCGTCCGCCTTCTCGTCGGTCTGCGTGGCGATCAGCTCCGCGCCGGGGGCCTGCAGCCGCTCCGCCATCCGCCGCAGCAGCGAGCCCTGCCCCTCAAGGGCTCGGCACACCGCATACAGGGCAGCCTCGATCTCCGTGCTCCGCTGCTCGAGCAGGCTCTCCGGAGAAGTGGCCGATCTCGGCGATCGGCTCCTCGTTGGGCTCGGCCACCCTCGTTCTCCGCTCGTGGGTGCTCTCGCGTGCCGGCACGCCGACCAATCGCAGCAGCAGACCCGGGATCTCCGTGGTGGGCACCACGTGGTCAGGCTCAGCGACGGTGATGGCCCGGGTGGGCAGGTCGCTGAAGAGAGCGTCCGCGGGGTCCTGGACCACGGTGAGCCCTCCGTGGAGACGCACGCGCCGCAGCCCTGCGGCCCCGTCGCCCAGCATGCCGCTCAACACGACGGCGATGACGCGCGGGCCGAAGTGGCGCGCCGCGCTCCGAAAGAGCGGATCGATCGCCGGACGGTGGCCGTTCTCCCTGGCTCCGGCGGACAGACACACGGTGCCGGCCCCCACCAGCAGGTGGCGGTTGGGAGGGGCCACATAGATGTGGCCACACCGGATCGGCTCGCCGTCCGCCGGGTGGCCCACGACCAGCGGCGACGCCCGGCCGAGCACCCGGGGCAGGAAGCTGATCGCGGTGACGGGGAAGTGGATGGCGACGAAGATCGCCGCGGCCAGATCGTCGGGGAGCTCCCGAACGATCCCGATCAGGGCCTCGATCCCCCCGGCGGACCCGCCGACGACCACGATGTCGTGTCCCCCGTCGAGCGCGGCCCCGCTCAACTCGGCACCTCCTTCAGCACGGCGTGGCGTCTTCGACTGACACCGACTATGATATGAATAATGACCGTAAATATGACAGTGAAGTAGGATTGCAGGATGAAGTACCACGAGCTGATCGATCACGTCGAGAGCTCCGCGGGACTGGGCCGCGAGGACGCATTCCGCGTGACCGACGCGGTGTTGTCGACGCTGTCGCAGCGCCTCTCCCGCGAGGAGGCGGAGGACGTCGCCTCCCAGCTTCCCCGCGAGGTGAGGGACGTGATGCGGCCGGTGCTGCGGGGGCGCGCGGCGACCGACGTGCCGATGTCCCGTGACGAGTTCCTCGAGCACGTCGCGCACCGCGCCGACATTCCGCTCGACACGACCGAACCGAGGGTGCGGGCGGTGTTCCTCAGCCTTCGCGACGCGCTGACCGACGGCGAGTGGAGGGACGTCGCCGACCGGCTGCCCGACAGCTTCTCCCCTCTGCTCCCTTGACCTCCTGGGGTGCGGACTCCAGGACCTCATCCGCGCGGCCGGCGTACCGCCCCCGGCCGATTGGGGTCCCTTCACCCGAGGCATGGTGAGCGCCACCATGCATCGGCTACGACAAGCCGGCGTGCGCGATCTCTACGTGCTCCGAGCCCACCGGCTGGCTCCCGAGGGATGGTTCACACCGTGGCCGTGGAGTACACGAGCTCATCACGGTGACACGACTTGCCCGAAAATCGTGCTCTTTCACAACCAGGACCTCATCGTGCTGCGCGGCGGAGCGGCCGCGACGGCAGGCCGCGATCCTCCCCTCGCCGCATGGTCGCGACGGCGTCCTCGTCCCTGATCGTGAGCGCGATCGCCCCGGCGATCAGGGCCACGACCGACGCGGTCGCGAAGGCGAGATGGTAGGCGGTGAGGTTCGCCCTCACGGGGTGCCCCAGCTCGCGCGCGGTGCCGGCGGAGTCCATGACCGTGCTGAGGAAGGCGACCCCGACGGCGCTGCCGAGCTGGCGCATGGCGTTGTACAGGGTGGATGCACGAGCGGTCGCCTGCCCGCTGATGGTGGCGAAGGCGGCGGTCTGGCAGGGCGCGAACACGTGGCCCATGGCGCATCCGAGCAGCAGGAGAAGACCACGCATCTCCCACAGAGCGGCTGAGCCGGCGCCCACCGTGCCCATGGACAGGGTCACCACGGCGATCCCGGACAGCCCGCCGGCGATGATGCGGCGCGGCCCGACTCGAGCGTACAGCCGCGTCGCGACCTGGGCTCCGAGCATCACCCCGATCGCCTCCGGGAAGGTGCTCAGACCGGAGACCAGTGCGCTGGTGCCGAAGCCGTCCTGATAGAGGAGCGGGACGACGTACAGAACGCCGAGAAAGGTCATCGTGCCGAGGAAGATGATCAGCACGCCGGTCCGGAACAGCCGGTCGGCGAAGAGGCGCAGGTCGATCATCGGCTGTGGAACGGACAGCTCGACGAGGATCAGAGCCGCGATGAGCGCGACGCCGGCGATTCCGGCGCCGATGATGGGCGTGGAGAGCCAGCCCCGTGCCGGCCCCTCGGTCACAGCGAACATCAGAGCCCCGAAGCCCGCGCCGCTGAGTGCCAGACCGGCGGTGTCGAGGCGGCCGGAGCATGGTTCACGCTGCTCGTTCAGGAAGGCGGCGCCGAAGCAGAGCGCTGCCATTCCGATCGGCAGGTTGACGTAGAACACCCATCGCCACGACAGCTCGGTTACGAGGACGCCGCCGACGATCGGGCCCAGCGCGGGCGCGAACGCGGTGGGAATGACGAGGATGCGCGAGGTTCGGATGCGCTCCTCCTGAGGGAAGGTGCGATACAGCATCGCCATCCCCACTGGTGTGAGCATCCCGCCGCCCACGCCCTGGACGACTCGGAACGCGACCAGCTCAGGCAGCGTCTGGGCCACGCCGCACAGCGCCGAGGCGGCGGTGAAGACGCCGACGGCCACGAGCAGCACGCGCTTGGCGCCGACGCGGTCGCTCAACCACCCCGAGGCGGGGATGGACACCGCCAGGCTCACCAGGAAGGCGACGACGACGACATCGACACTCGTCGCCCGGACGTGGAAGTCCCGTGCCAGCGTGGGAACCGCAACGTTGACGATGGTGGTGTCCATGATGGCCATGAACATCGCCATGACGAAGACGACGCCGACAGCGATCCGCTGACTCACCATCTCGTCATCGCCGGTCGTGTGGACTCTCACGCGGGCAGCCGGGGCAGGACCTCGCGAGCGTAACGCTCAGATGTCATTGGCCGTCAAAGCAGTAGGCGATCACCGGCACGCCGGTCCGCAGGCCGTCGGCGCGGGGCCCATCGAGCTGGGCACCCGCCTCGAGCAGCGAGCGCACCCGGGGTAGGTCGATATCGATCGACATGATCTGATAGCTTAACTATCAGGTACTCGTCCCGTCACCTGGACGATGGCCATGGGTGCTCGGCGAGGAGCAGCACCCCATCTACCGCCATTCATACTACCATTTCTCTTGATAGCATTGCTTCGGTTCTCTGCCAGGTCATCCCCTCCCTGGAGGTGCACCGGATGACCGAGGAACACTGACGGCTACGAGGCGACGAGCATGAGCACACGGAACCCCCACGAGGTGAGCGAGCCGGACTGGGCCGACGAGGTCGCCGACGAGACACCCGCTCCCCCTGACGACGAAGCGCCGACCCTGGACGAGACCGGCGACGAGGCGTCGCTCCGTGCCGACGACTCGGATGAGCGGATCCGCGCCGACGAGGAGGCCAAGCTCGCCGATGCCGAGATGCATGGGACGGGCGGCTCGTATTCCGAGTAGGGTGCCGTCTTCGAGCGGACCAACGGCTGCGACGGGTGCGACGGCAGCTCTGCCGAGGAGCGCGTCACTGGCCTACGAGACCTTCGAGCAGAACCTGCTCGACGAGGGAGTGCGCACCTTCGCGGACTCCTACAACAATGCGGTGCATGTGACCGCAGGCAAGGTCGACGAGCTGAAGGGCCGCCGAGGACCTGGGTGCAGCACGGCTCCGGCACCACGTTGGAGCTCTACGGCATGGCCACGCCGCCGGTCACCGCGTAGGGCCCGGCACGCGCCAACGGCGTGGAGGCCCCGCCGCCCCAGGGCGGCCGGGCTCACGCCGCGGGCGTCATAAGGCCCTCGAGCCGCGGGATCAGCTCCCGCCGGGCGAAGTCGACGAAGCCGTCCTGCTCGGGGCCGACCTGGTGCAGGTAGACGTGGTCGAAGCCCGCGGCGACGTAGTCGTTGATCCGCTCGACGAACCGCTCCGGATCGGGGCCGCAGAGCACGCCCGCGGCGACATCGTCCTCACTGAGCATCAACGCGACCTCCTCGAAGTCGCGGGGCAGGCGCATTTCGCTGCCGAGCGACCCGATGGCCGCGTTCGGCCACCACTCGTACGCGGTGCGCCGTGCCGCGGCGTCACTCGCCGCCCAGCACACGTGGATCTGCCCGTAGCGGGGCTTGCCGGTCCCACCGTGCTCCCCGAACGCCTCCACGACACTCGCGTCGGGCTTCACCGCGATGAGGGCGTCGCCG
>VBHE01000097.1:6941-8972 GCA_005889515.1 Chloroflexota bacterium
CCCTGCCGCCCTTCCAGAGATCACGGATGACGCCGACGGCCTCGTCGAGCATCTCCCGGCGCTCGCCGATGGTCGGCCATCGCTCGCCGAGGATGTGCTCGTTGAGGTTCTCCCCGGTCCCCAGGCCGAGCAGGAAGCGGCCGGGCATCAGCGTCGCGGTCGTCGCCGCCGCCTGGGCGACGAGGGCGGGATGGAGCCTGCGGGGACAGGTGACCGCGGTGCCGACCTCGAGCCGCTCGGTACGCGCGGCGATGGCGCCGAGAACCGTCCAGACGAAGGGGCTCTCGCCCTGGGCGTCGATCCAGGGATGGAAATGGTCGGAGATGAGCGCGAACTGGAATCCGGCCTGCTCGGCGCGCACCGCCTGCTCGACGAGCGCGGGAGCCGGGTGCTCCTCGCTCGACAGGGAGAAACCGAGCCGGAGCCGTGGCGTGGTCATCGCAGAGCCTCCTCGACGGTTCGCCGTGGCAGCGAGCCGACCAGGATGCCGTCGGACGTGGTGACCAGGACGTGCTGGAGCTGGTGCTGCCGCATGTACTCACCCATCTCCTCGACCGGAATGCTCGGGCGGAACGTGCTCGGGGCCAATCGCATCGCGAGCTCCGCGGGAAGGCGTGCGTCGGCGAGGAGCCGATCACCGCTCAGCAGGCCGAGCACGATCCCGTCACCGTCGACGACAACACAGTGATCCCATTCGCTTCCGGCGAGCCGCTCGCGCACATCGCCGACGGAATCCCCCTGAGCGCAGGTGGGGACGTCGGACCGCGCGAGCTCACCGACGTATGGCGCCCCGCTGCACCGTCCCTCACGCGGCCATCCGGCCGCGAACCAGTCGGCCTTGCCGGCGACGTAGCGGTGGATCTCCTCGTAGCCGAGGTTCTCGAGCCGGCACGCGGCTCGTGCGCTGAGGTCTCATTGGTGGTCGAAGCAGTAGACGACGACGGGCCGGTCGCGGCGCAGAAGCCGCTCCGCTCTCGGCCCGTCGAGACGCTCGAGGGGCAGGTGGAGTGCTCCGGGGAGGTGTTCCTCCCGGTACTCCTCGGCGGGGAGCACCTCGACCAGCTGCGCGCCGGACGCCATCAGCTCCCGCACCCGCTGACGGTCGACATCCAGGATCACCGATCCGCCTCCAGGCATCTTGGCCCGATTGGGCTGTCCGTCTATGTGATACTTAGGATATCATTCTTGCCTGCCCTGAGGAGTACCGCTCGGTGAGGCGCATCGGTTGGGGGGTGGCGGCGTGGGCCGCGCTGTTCGGCCTCTGGCTGCTCCTCGTCGACACCTTCGACCCCCCCGAGCTGCTCGCCGGCGCGGTGGCCGCGCTCATCGGGACCGCAGCGGGAGCCATCGCCTGCCACACCCTGGGCGTCCGCATCGAACTGCGTGAGCTCGTGCGTCTCGCGCCGCTGCCGCTCGTCGCGGTTCGCGACACCCTGTACGTGACCGCTGCTCTCGTCGAGCATCTCATGGGACGCCGGCGCAGCGGTGCCTTCCGGCAGCTGCCGCTCCGCGACCTCCCGTCCGCTCCGGCCGCGGCGGCGGGATCGCGCGTGGTTCAGGTCCTCGCGACCTCCTTCGCTCCCAACGCCTACGTGGTCGACGTCGACACCGAGGCCGGCATCCTCACCGTCCACGTCCTGGTCACCCGGGCCCGCCGTGCGCGCCGCCGAGCGTCGGGATCGCGGTGAACGCGTGGCTGGTGGCCGCCACCGTCCTGGGCGCGGCGCTGCTCGTCCTCGTGATCGTGCCCCTGCGCACGGCGACGCCCTTCGACGCGGTGGTCGCGATCGAGCTCGCCACCGTGGTCGTCGCCCTGGCGATGCTGCTGCTGACCGAGGGATTCGGCGATCCCACCTTCGCCGACCTCGCCCTGCTCACGGGGCTGCTCGGGCTCCCATCCGCACTGGTGTACGTCCACTTCTTCACCCGGTGGACATGACGGCGCAGGGCATCGCCATCGCCGTCCTCCTGGTCCTCGGCGTCGCCGTGACCGTGATGTCCTGCGTTGGCGTCGCCGTCATGCCCACGGTG
>VBHE01000097.1:9024-9624 GCA_005889515.1 Chloroflexota bacterium
GCGGTGCTTCTCGTCCTCGTCCTGTGGCTGAGCAGCCCGGTCGTCGCCCACGCCACCGGCCGCGGGGCGCGGCTGCGCCAGCGGGGTTCGGTCCGTGGTGGCCGGCGGCGGCGCCGGGTGGCCCGATGATCGCGCTGCAGGTCACCATCCTCCTCGTCGTCGCGGTCGCCGGAGCGGTCGCGGCGCTCATCCGGCAGCCGAAGCGCCAGATCGTGGCCCTCAACATCTACGGCCTCACCCTGGCACTGCTCTTCTTCGCCTTCTCGGCGCCGGACGTCGCCCTCTCCGAGCTCGCCGTGGGCGGTGTGGTGCTGCCGATGATCGTGCTGCTCGCCCTGGCGAGGGTGCGGAGGCACGAACGGTGACCCAGCGCCTGCGCCTGGTGCTGCTCGGAACAGGACTGTCGACCCTGCTCGGGCTGCTGCTGTGGGGACTCCACGGCGTGCCGCCGTTCGGCCACTATCGCGGGCCGTACGGGCAGCTCGTCGACACCGTTGGCGAGAGGGAGCGCCATGTCACCAACATGGTGTCGGCGGTGAACTTCGACTACCGGGGCTTCGACACCATCGGCGAGGAGTTCATCCTCTTCGCCGCCGTCAT
>VBHE01000097.1:9649-11422 GCA_005889515.1 Chloroflexota bacterium
ACCCCGCGGAACGCACCGAGCCGAGCGGCCCGCTGGGAGCGACGGAGGCGACCCGCACCGTGGCCCTCCTCGGTATGGCGCCGCTCGCCGTCTTCGGCATCTATGTCGTCGCCCACGGCCATCTGACCCCGGGAGGCGGGTTCCAGGGAGGATGCATCACCGCGAGCGCGGTCGTGCTCGTCTGCCTCGCCGGCCGCTGCCGGACGATGCGCCGCATCGTCCCCGAGACCCTCGCCGACCTCTGGGACTCGGCGGGTGCCGGCGGCTACGTGCTCGTCGGCCTCGGCGGGCTGGCCGGCGGTGCCGCCTTTCTGAGCAACGTGCTCCCGCTGGGGACGACCGGCCACCTGACCTCGGGCGGGACGATGGCGGTGATCAGCCTCGCCATCGGCCTCGAGGTGACCGGCGCGCTGCTCCTCATCGTCACCGAGTTCCTCAACCAGCTGCAGAGGACGCCCCAGGAGGACGCGTGATGGATTTCCTTCCGTACGTCGTGAGCGCGTGGCTCTTCGGCGTCGGCGTCGTGGCGATGGTCACGGCCCGCAACCTCATCTCCCTGATCATGGCGCTGGTGGTGACCCAGTCCTCGACCTATGTGCTGCTGCTCGCCATCGGGTACGTGACCGGAGCCGCCCCACCGATCTTCGCGAGCGTCCCGTCGAGCACTCCGGCTGTCGACCCGGTCGTGCAGGCGCTGACGCTCACCGACATCGTGGTGGAGGCGACCGTGACCGCGCTGCTCCTCACCTTCGCCGTCCGGGCGCACCAGCGATTCGGAACCCTCGACCCCCGCGAACTGCGCGCCCTGCGCGACTGATGCGCATCGTCGACGCCCTCCCTCCGGTCGCGCCCACCCTCGCGCTGCTCATCGCGGCCGTGATGGGTACTCTGGCGAAGCTGGAACGGTGGCGCCGCGCCCTCCAACTCCTCGCGATCGTCACCGCGGCCTCGGTGACCGCGATGTGCGTCGTCCTGCTCGTGCACACCGGCGATGGGGTCGAGGTCCACTGGTTCGGGGGATGGACCCCGCGCTCGGGGGTGGCGGGCGCACCGTCCCGGATCCATGCCATCGGCATCGACTTCGCGGTCGACCCGCTGGGCGCCGGGATGGCCACCCTCGCCGGCGTCCTGGTCACCGCCGCGCTGGTCTTCAGCTGGCGCTACTTCGAGCAGGAGGCGGCGTTCTTCGAGGCGCTGATGCTCGGCTTCCTCCGACATCTTCGACCTCTTCGTCTTCTTCGAGCTGATGGGTGTCTGCGCCTACGCGCTCACCGCCTACCGCGTCGAGGACCGCGGCCCGATCCAGGGGGCGCTGAACTTCGCCGTCACCAACAGCGTCGGCGCCTACCTCATGCTCGCCGGCATCGGGCTCGTCTACGCCCGCACCGGAGCGCTCAACATGGCAGAGATCGGCGAGGCGCTCGCCGGTCGCCCGCTCGACGGCCTGGTGGTCGTCTCCTTCCTGATCATCGCCGTCGGGCTGATGGTGAAGGCGTCGATCGTCCCCTTCCAGTTCTGGCTCGCCGACGCCCACGCGGTGGCGCCGACCCCGGTCTGCGTCCTCTTCTCCGGCGTCATGGTCGAGCTCGGGCTGTACGGGGTGGTGCGCGTGTGGTGGAGTTGCTTCGCTCCCGCGTTCGGCGCCCATGCCACGGTGGTGAAGGGTGTGTGGCTCGGCCTGGGGATTTCGACCACGCTCGTCGGCGCGCTGTTCTGCATCGTGCAGCATCACATCAAGCGTCTGCTCGCGTACTCCACGATGGCGCATGCGGG
>VBHE01000097.1:11535-12337 GCA_005889515.1 Chloroflexota bacterium
TCTTCGGTCGGGGCCGCGTCCTCCCGCTCGCCGGGGTGCTCTGGTCGATCGCCGCGCTCGCCCTCGCGGGGCTGCCACCGTTCGCCACCTATGCCGGAAAGGGGCTGATGGAGGACGCCTCGATCCATGCGGGGCTCCCCTGGCTGCCGGCCGTGCTCGTGGTCGCGTCGGCGCTGACCGGTGGCGCGGTGTTGCGCGTTGGGCTTCGTGTCTTCCTCGGCCTCGGCCACCAGCCGCCCGACGACGCCACCTCCCGGCATGCGGGCTTCGAGGAGGAGACCGGTGAGGAGCAGCACACTCCGGTCACGATGTGGGTGCCGGTCGCCGCGCTCCTCGCCGCCTGCTGCGCGGCCGGTCTGCTGCCGGCGCTGTTCGATGGCGCCCAGACGGCCGCCGCGCGGCTGCTCGATCCCCTCGCCTACGGCCATGCCATTCTCGCGGGCACGCCGTCACCGGTCCCCGCCGTACACCTCGAGTCCACCGCTCCCACGCTCTTCGACGCGGGAACCGGCGCCGCGGCCGCGGTCGGGGCGGTGATCGTCGGCGTCGTCCCCTGTGCCGTCCGGGTCGAGGGGCGCGCGCGTTCGGCGCCGGCACGATGGCTGCGCCGCCTCCGACACCTGCAGAGCGGCGACGTCCGCGATTACCTGACCTGGCTCGTCCTCGGTGCCGGCATCGTCGGCGCCGTGCTCGCGCTGGGCGCGATGCGGTGACACCGCGTGAAGGGGCCGTACCCGGAGACCGAACGCGCCAACCGTCCGGGCGATCCGGAGGTCGGTGGTATCGACTGAGGAGGGGAGGA
>VBHE01000098.1 GCA_005889515.1 Chloroflexota bacterium
CAAGCCCGTCCGCTACTGCGGATACGTGTGCGCGCCGGCCGGGTCCGATCAACCCGAGCGCACGCGCGCGCGACGAGTCGGCCCGGTGCCAGGCGGCCGGATGATCGTCGCCATGGCCGGGGGCGGCGCCGACGCCTATGCGCTGATGAGGACCCTGGTCGACGCAGTCCCCGAGATCCGCGCGACGCAGCCCTGCACCTTCGTCATCGTCACCGGACCCTTCATGCCAGAGCTGGAGCGCCGGGACCTGAAGCAGCGCGCGGAGGGGCTACCGGTGCGGCTGCGGACGATGGTGGGCGACCCACTGAAGTACCTCGCCGCTGCGGACCTTGTTGTCGCCATGGCCGGCTACAACACCACGATGGAGGTGCTGCGCATGGGCACGCCGGCGCTCCTCGTTCCGCGCCGGGGCCCGAGCAGCGAGCAGCGCATGCGGGCACGACGGTCCCGGCCGGCTGGCCACCGCGGTGATCGAGGCGCTCTCCGCCGCGCCGCTCGCGCATCCCGCCTCGCCCCCCGATCTCGGCGGCATCGGCCGTGCGGCGAAGCAGCTTCACGCAGGCGCGCTCACCGCCCGGGCCGCCGTCACCATGGGGCGGGGGATCCGATTCCCCGTCGATCTCCTCGACCAGGCCGTCTAGCATGGATGTCGACGCCGCGATCTCTGGGCAGGCGGGTCACCGCGGGCTCCGGGCTCTCCTCCTCGGCGATGGCCGCGACGCGCTCCGCGAGATGCTGGGCTCCATGCTCGGCCGGGATCCGGCGCCGGCCGCGTGCCGGCTGGTGCGCGCGCATCTCAAGCCCGCGAGGAAGCTCACCGCCTGCTACGACGTGACCCTGGACGGCACCGGCTCCACGACGCCGGTGGCGGTGACCTGGTTCCGCGGCGGAACCGTGGCGGACGCCGACAGCCTCGACGCCGCCGAGGAGGAGCTCCGGCGTGCGTCCCTCCCCACGGGCTTCGCGCGGCTGTGGGCGACCCGGCCGTCGTGGGGGATGCAGGTGCTGGCCGCGCCCCTGGATCCGGCCTTCCCCGACCTCGGCGACCTCTCCCATCCCCGCCGGGCCGGTGAGGTGCTGTCCCGGTGCGGCGTCCTGCCCGCCGTTCCCGAGGGTGGGGTGCAGGTGCGACCGATCCGTTATCGGCCCGGCCAGCGCCACGTCCTCGAGTATCGCCCCGACCGCGGTCCTTCGCTGTTCGTGAAGCTGTATCGGCCGGGCGCCGGCGGCTCGGTGGCCGGCGCGGTCGGCACCCTCTTCGACCAGCTGGAGGCGGCCGCGGTCCCGCGCGTGCGCGCCGTCCATCCCGCCGCGGTGCTCGGCGGCGGAGACGCCCTTCTGTACCTCTGCGCTCCGGGCGCGCCGCTCTCGCAGCGGCTGCGAGCCGGCCGGCCGCCGGCACCCGGCCACCTGCACCACGTCGGCCTGCTGTTGCGCGCCATTCACTCGTCGGTCCCGGGACCGGGGTCGGTCCTCCCCAGGCGGGACCTCGAGGGTGAGGCCCGCGTCGTCCTCCGCGCCTGCGAAGCGATGACGGCGCTGCGTCCGGACCTCGGCGCCGCGGCGTCGCGCATCGTCGAGCAGGCGTGCGCAGGTCTGGTGGCGCTCGAGCAGGAGCCGGCCACCGTCGTCCACGGTGACATGAAGGCCGACCACATGCTCTGGGGGCCGCAGGGGCTGACCGTCCTCGACACCGACCGGTGCGCGTTCGCCGACCCCGCCTTCGACCTGGGCAAGATGCTCGCCGATGTGCGCTGGTGGACGGCGGCCACCCCGCGCGCCGACGCCGCCGCGGTCGAGGCGGAGATCCTGGCCGGCTACGGAGCCGCCGGCCAGCGGCTGGCGCGCGCCCAGCTCTATGCCGCACTGCTGCTGGTGCGTATGGCCGCCCGCCGCGTCCCCCTGGCGAGCCGCGACTGGGCCTCGCGCACCGGCGGTCTCCTCGCCCTCGCCGGCCGGGCCGTCGAGGTGAGGACCGCGGCGTGACCCCGCCGGTGCCGACCGGCTCGACCCGGCTGCCTCCCCGGGAACTCGATCCCTCGCTGCCCGACCTGGCGGCGGTGCTCGATCCCGCCGAGGTCGCACGGCGCCTCCAACGTCACTGGCCCGGGCCCGGCAGCCCCCCCTCGATCAGCGACTGCGCCGTCGAGCACGTCCAGTGGTCGCCGGGTGTCGAGTGCCGCGTCACCTGCCGGCTGACGCTGTCACCGGCCGTGGACGGGCCCGCGTCGACCGTCGTCGTCGTCGTCGCCACGCCCATGGGCGTGCGGGACCGCCTCTACACCTCCGACCCCGAGCTCCCCGGCCTCGTCGCCGCCACCGACCCGGCGGTGATGCGGGGCTGGTTCTCGGAACGGCTCGAGCGCCCGGTCGAGGCGTGCTCGGTCACCCCGGTGAGCTATCGACCGGCGAGCAGGTGCGTGCTCCGCTACCGGCTCTCCGGAGGCAGCTCCACCGCGGCGTACGGGAAGCTCCTCGGGGGCGACGGGTTCGAGGCCCTGGCGTCGACGGCGAGATCGCTGGGTGACGACCTGGCCCCGCTCCTGGTCGGGGTCGCACCCGACTGGCGGCTGGTGGTCCAGGGGGATGCCGGCGATCGCAGCCTCGCCGCGATCGCCGCGGAGCCGCCGTCGCCGGGAACGCTGGCGCAGCTGCGCTCCGGCGGACGGCTGCTGTGCCGGCTGCACCGCAGCGGTGGCCCCCGCGGGTGGCGCCGATCGCTCGTCGACGACATCGACGGGCTCCACGATCATCTGCCCGCGGTCCGGTGCGTCTCGCCGTCGGTCGCGGAGCTGATGAGTGCCGGGATCGATCGCCTGGCACGGCTCCCCGCGGCGGCGGGACGTCCGGCCCCCGGGCACGGTGCCTTCCGCCTCGACCAGGTGCATCTCTCCGTCCGCGGGCCGGTGCTCATCGACCTCGACTCGTTCTGCTGGGCCGAGCCCGCCCGCGACGTCGCCAACCTCCTCGCCTACCTCCGCTGGCGCGAGCTCCGCCGGCCCGAGGCGGCCGCAGCGGTGACGGCGATCCGCGCCGCCTTCCTGGCGGGGTACGCCGACGAGGCGGCGGCACCGCTCGACGCCGACCGGCTGCGGGTCTTCGAGGCGGCGGCGCTGCTGAAGATCGCCGGTCGGCGCTGCCGCAGGCTCGCGGTCGCGGAGTGGGGGCTCCTCGGCGACCTCGTGTCCGCGGCGCTCGACCTCCTCGGCGCCGCCGCCGGACGGCGGTCATGACCGTGACCGGCGGACTGCCGCTCGCGGATGCGGTCGAGGTGCCGACCGGGGCCCTCGACCCCGATGTGATGTCGCGGTGTCTGGCGCCCTTCCTCGACGCCGCCGACGCGCCGCGCGTGGTGACCGCCCGCCTCGTCGCCGTCGCCCCGGGCCGGCGGGCGGTCATCGCCTACCGGACCGCCGGACGCGATGGCGACGGGCCGTCGCTGATCGGCAAGACCTACCTCGACCCCCAGCGAGCACGCCGGCTCCACCGGGTGCTCGCGCAGCTGAGCGCCCTCGACATCGGAGTCCCACGACCGGTCGCGCACCTGCCGGGGTTGCGCATGTCGGCGTTCACCGCCTCCGGCGGGCGCACCCTCGACCGCCTCGCCGGCGCCGAGCGCGAGGCGGGGATCGTGGCCGCTGCGCGCTGGCTCGCCACCCTGCACGCCTTGCCGGTGAGCCTCGACCGCCGGTTCGACCTGGCCGCCGAGACCCACAACCTCGACGCCTGGGCGCGGCTCGTCGCTGACCGGCAGCCCGCCGCCGCCGGCCGCGCCACCCTCCTGGCCCGGCGCCTCACCGCGCTCGCCCCCCGCCTCGAGCTCGTGGACGGCGTCCCCATCCACAAGGACTTCCACTATCAGCACACCCTGGTCGAGGCCGGCGGGATGGTCGTCATCGACCTCGACGAGGCGCGTGCCGGCGACCCCGCCTTCGATGTCGCCCACTTCGCCGCGAACCTGCGCCTGCTCGCGCTGCGGGAGTGCATCACCTCCGGCGAGCCGGCGCCCCTCGAGTCGGCGTTCCTCGACGCATACGCTTCGCACACCGGCTACCGGTGCGACGCGCGTCACCGCTGGTTCGGCGCGTACACCTCCCTCAAGATCGCCCGGCAGCTCGCCTGCGCCCGGGGACCGAGGCCGGTGCCCAGCGGCGCCGAGCTCGAGCGCCAGGTCGGGTGCATCCTCGAGGAGGGCCTGCGCTCCCTGGCGGAGCGTGCTGGCGGAGCTGCGACATGAGGGCCGGCGGGGCCGATCCGGATGGGGCGCCTGGCGTGCTGAGGGTGGCGTACGTGGTCCGGAGCTGGCCACGGCTGTCCCAGACCTTCGTGCTCAATGAGATCCTCGCGCTGGAGCGCATCGGCGTCCGCATCACCCTCTTCGCGATGAGCCGTGCCGAGGAGACGGTGGTGCAGCCTCAGGTCGCCGAGGTGAGAGCGCCCGTGCACCATCTCGACACCGGCTCCCCGCGGCGCGCCGTTGCCCACCTGCGGGTGGCTGCGGGATCACCGTGGCGGTACCTGCGCACCCTGGCCTTCGCGCTCACCCAGCGCCACCTGCTCGGTGGCTACACCCAGAGCGGCGCACTCAGGGCGTTCGACCGCGCGGTGCGGGTCGCAGTGCGGCTCGGCGTGCGCCGCGGACGCTCGCTCTGGCACATCCACGCACACTTCGCCCACGACCCCGCGCTCGTCGCGTTGCTTGCCCACCGGCTGACGGGTTCGACATTCAGCTTCACAGCCCACGCGCGCGACCTGTACCAGATCCCCGAAGGCGCGCTGCGCGGGCGGGCGCACGAGGCCACCGCGGTCGTCACCTGCTGCCGCACCAACGCCGACCACATCCGCGGCGTGATCGGCGAGGGCGACCCGCCGGTCGAGCTCGTCTACCACGGCGTCGACCTGGGGCGGTTCCACCCCGCGATGGTGCGCCCCGTCCACGAGGTGCCGCTGCTGGTCTCGGTGGGCCGCCTGGTGGAGAAGAAGGGATTCGACGACCTGCTCCGGGCCTGCGCGCGGCTCGCCGCCCGAGGGCG
>VBHE01000099.1 GCA_005889515.1 Chloroflexota bacterium
CAGGGCGTGTCCGTCGAGCCGGACTCCCCGAGCACCGCCTCGCAGATCCACACCAGCGCATCGGCCCTGCGGGCGGCGGTGGGCTGATCGGGAGGGTCGAGGTCGATGCGCCTGGACGCGCGCAGCCTCTCCTCGAACCGGTGGAGGGCGATCTGGACGATCGCGCCCTCACAGGAGGGGAGGGCTCCGGAGATCCGGAACATGTTCTCCTCGTCGTACCAGGCGTGGAGATGCCGCTGGACCCGCTGCGCACGGTCGCGCTCGGGCCCGGTGCGTTCGCCGTTGCGCGCCTCGCGACACCGACGGGCCAGCTCGGCGGGCGATGACGTCCGGGCCGTCTCGACCCAGGTGCCCTCATCCTCGGGGGTGACGACACCGAAAGCCAGTAGGCGCATCTTGTCGACGGAGAGCTCGCCGGCGGAGAAGGCGTCTCCCAGCTCGGGGAGCTCACGAGCGGCCTGCC
>VBHE01000100.1:0-1673 GCA_005889515.1 Chloroflexota bacterium
CGTCGGGCGAGAGCGCGATCACACACAGAAGTATAAGCGAACATCTGTGTGTATGTCAACCCGAAATCCCAACCCCCACAAGGCAGATCACCCAAAAACCACCGCACGCCGCGCCCCGCCCCACAAGCGCCGCAGACCGCCCTTCCCTTGTCGAAAAAGATGACCACACACAACCGCGGTGGACGTCGCGCCCGTGCGACAGCCCCGCAGATCAGCGCGGAGGAACCACCTCCGTCGCGTACCGGGCCATGACCTCCCCCACCGCCTTGGGATCGGGACCGGTCGGCCCCCAGGCCAGCCCACGGAGCTCCCGGAAGTAGTTGACGTAGAGGTCCGGGGTCAGGGTGCCGACGAGCACGGCGGGAACGTCGCCCGGGTTTGCGAAGGTGTGCGGGACCCCGATCGGGGCGGTCACCGTGGTGCCGGGCCCGGCGTCGACCTGGGCGTCGCCGCAGGTGAAGCGGACCGTGCCGGAGACGACGTGGAAGGTCTCGTCGTGCTGGTGGTGGACGTGCTGTGGCGGCCCCGCGCCCCCCGGCGGGAGGGTGGCCTCGACCAGGGCGAGGCGGTGGTCGGTGTGAGAGCCGTCCTCGATGATCCGAAGCCGGATCGGTCCCACCTGGATGACCTCGCCCTCGTCGGGGCTCACGACGTGCACCATGTCTGCTCCTCCGTGCTTCTCGAGCGGCCGGGCACCGCGCCCCACAGGTGCTTGTGCCGGAGTGGGTGCCCACCCATACTCGCCCGGCAGGCCACTCGGCCGCACCCCGAGAGGAGGTATGTCGTGTTCGGAACCATCGCGCGCTGGCGGCTGAAGGCCGGCGTGACCGACGAGCAGCTGAACGACGTTCTCGCCATCATGCGGGACGACCGTCCGGCATCGGCGGTCGCCATCATCGTCTACCGGTCGACGACCGACCCACGCGAGATCTGGGTGGCCGGCGCGTTCGAGAGCCGCGAGGCCTACGCCGCCAACGCCGCCACCCCGGAGCAGAACGCGCGCTNGCGGATCCGGGCGCTGATCGACGGCGAGCCGGAGTGGCACGACGGTGACGTGCTCTACGCGCAGGCCCGGGAGGGGATCCTGGTCACCTCCTGATCGACCTGGCCGCCCGGGCGCCGCGCGGTGCGGCGCCCGGATGCCGGGGTCAGATCGAGCCGGTCGGAGCCTCCTCGGGGGCGAAGCCGTCGGCGGAGCCGAGCCCGCCGTACTCGCCGTCGACGTCGCCGCCCAGCTCGGACTCCATGTCCTCGAGCTCGTCGTACTCGTAGAGGCGCACCGCCTCCTCGCGGAGCTTGGTGTAGTAGTCGAGGCCGGTGCCCGCGGGGATGAGCTTGCCGATGATCACGTTCTCCTTGAGGCCGCGCAGACGGTCGACCTTGCCGGAGATGGCCGCCTCGGTGAGCACCCGGGTGGTCTCCTGGAAGGAGGCCGCCGAGAGCCACGACGCGGTGTTGAGCGCCGCCTTGATGAGGCCGAGCAGCACCGTCGCGGCGATCGCGGGCTCACCGCCCTCGCTCAGCGCCTTGGCGTTCGCCTCCTCCCACTCGAACTGGGAGATGATCTCGCCGGGCAGCAGCTCGGAGTCGCCGGCGTTCTCGACGCGCACCTTGCGCATCATCTGCCGGACGATCACCTCGATGTGCTTGTCGTTGATGTCCACGCCCTGGGA
>VBHE01000100.1:1756-6753 GCA_005889515.1 Chloroflexota bacterium
ACCATGAGCTGGGCCGACGCCGGGACCGGGTACTCCCGCGACTCCTCCTCGATGGTGCGGATCACCACCTCGTTCTTGGCGATCCGGGCGACCCCGCCGTAGCGGGCCCGGAGTGCGACGGCGTTGCCGTCGGCGTCGGCGCCGCGCACCACCTCGGCGCCCTCGGGCACCGACTGGCCGTCCTCGACGACGGGCATCATCCGGTCGGCCACCGGGTAGGGGGTGTCGAAGACGTCGCGGGAGACCACCTTCACCTTGAGGGTCTTGGCGTCGGTGCGGACCAGCTCGACGACGCCGTCGACCTCGCTGATCAGCGCCTTGCCCTTGGGGACCCGGGCCTCGAAGAGCTCCTCGACGCGGGGCAGACCCTGGGTGATGTCGGAACCGCCGGTGGCCACGCCGCCGGTGTGGAAGGTGCGCATGGTGAGCTGGGTGCCGGGCTCTCCGATCGACTGCGCGGCGATGACGCCCACGGCCTCGCCGATCTCGACGAGCCGGCCGGTCGCCAGGTTGCGCCCGTAGCAGGAGCGGCAGACGCCCTCACGCGCCTTGCAGGTCATGATGCTCCGCACCCGCACCCGCGGGATGCGCGCACGCTCGGCGTAGATGCGCCGCGCGGCGTGGTCGCTGATCTCCTCGCCGGCCGGGACCACCACCTCGCCGCCGATGATCACCTCCTGGGAGGCGATGCGTCCCGCGAAGCGGTCGATGACCCGCTCCTTGAGCGCCTCGTCCTCGACGTCGATCCAGATCCCCGCGGTGGTCTCGCAGTCCTCGATGCGGACGATGACATCCTGGGCGACGTCGACGAGACGCCGGGTCAGGTAGCCCGAGTCCGCGGTGCGGAGCGCGGTGTCCGCGAGGCCCTTGCGAGCACCGTGGGTGGAGATGAAGTACTCGAGGACGGTGAGGCCCTCGGAGAAGTTCGCCTTGATCGGCAGGTCGATGATCCGCCCGGTCGGGTCGGCCATGAGCCCGCGCATGCCCGCCAGCTGGCGGATCTGCTGGACCGAGCCGCGCGCCCCGGACTGGGACATCATCAGCACCGAGTGGAAGCGGTCGAAGGAGCTCATCGTCACCTTGGTCACGTCATCGGTGGCCTTGGTCCAGATGTCGACGGTCTTCTGGTACCGCTCGTCGTCGGTGATCAGCCCGCGCCGGAACTGCAGGTCGATCTCCTCGACCTCCTTCTCGCCGCCGGCGATGATCGCCGCCTTGGCGGGCGGGGTCTTGATGTCCATCGCCGAGATGGTCACCCCCGCCTTGGTTGCGTAGTGGAAGCCGAGGCGCTTGATCTCGTTGACGATGCCGGCGGTGCGCTCGCTGCCGTGGAGGTCGTAGCAGTCCTTGACCAGCTGCCGCAGCTTCTTGCTGTCGAGCACCTCGTTGTAGTACGTGAGCGGGGGATAGGGGTTCTCGGTACCCTCCTCGCCGAGCGGGAGGGCCTCGTTGAAGATCACCCGGCCCACCGTGGTGGTGAGCACCTCGTTCCCCTCGGGCACCGGCTCGCCCACCGGCGTCCGCGTCACCATGTAGCTGGGGACGCGCACCCGGACGTGGTCGTGGAGGTCGACGGCGCCGTGCTCGTAGGCCAGCGCCGCCTCCTCCGGGGTGGCGAAGCGGTGCAGCTTGCGCAGCCCCTCCTCGTCGGCGGGCACGGGCTGGCGCTCCTGGGTGAGGTAGTAGGAGCCGAGCACCACGTCCTGGGTCGGTGACACGACCGGGAAGCCGTTGCTGGCGCTCAGGATGTTGTTCGACGACATCATGAGGTTCTTGGCCTCGGCCACCGCCCCGCTGAACAGGGGCACGTGGACCGCCATCTGGTCGCCGTCGAAGTCCGCGTTGAAGGCGGTGCAGACCAGCGGATGGATCTGGATCGCCTGGCCCTCGACGAGCACCGGCATGAACGCCTGGATGCCGAGGCGGTGCAGGGTGGGGGCACGGTTGAGCAGCACCGGGTGCTCGTGGATGACCTGGTCGAGGACGTCCCACACCTCGGGCCGCACCCGCTCCACCATGCGCTTCGCGCTCTTGATGTTCTGGGTGTAGTTCTGGGCGACGAGCTCGCGCATGACGAAGGGCTTGAAGAGCTCGAGCGCCATCTTCTTGGGCAGGCCGCACTCGTGCAGCCGCAGCTCCGGGCCGACCACGATCACCGACCGGCCGCTGTAGTCGACGCGCTTGCCGAGCAGGTTCTGCCGGAACCGGCCCTGCTTGCCCTTGAGCATGTCGGAGAGCGACTTGAGCTTGCGGTTGCCGGTGCCGGTGATCGCCCGTCCGCGACGGCCGTTGTCGATGAGGGCGTCGACCGCCTCCTGGAGCATGCGCTTCTCGTTGCGCACGATGATCTCCGGGGCGCCGAGCTCGAGCAGCCTCTTCAGCCGGTTGTTGCGGTTGATGACGCGGCGGTAGAGGTCGTTGAGGTCGCTGGTGGCGAAGCGGCCGCCGTCGAGCTGCACCATCGGGCGCAGCTCCGGGGGCACCACCGGGAGCACCTCGAGGATCATCCAGGTCGGCGAGGTCGACGACTTGCGGAAGGCCTCGACCACGCGCAGCCGCTTGATCGCCTTCTGGCGGCGCTGGCCGCTGGTCGACTTCGACTCCTCGCGCAGCCGCATCGACTCCTGGCCGAGGTCCATCTGGCTGAGGAGCTCGCGGATCGCCGAGGCGCCGATGCCGGCCTTGAAGACCTTGCCGAACTTCTCGATGTACTCGCGGTACTGGGTGTCGGTGAGGATGTCGCGGACCTGGAGGGCCTCGAGCTCCTGACGCTGCTTGTCGATCTGCTCGCGCATGGTGGCGAGCTCGCCCTGGCCGCTGAACTCGGCCTCGGCGCGGCGCCCCTCGAGCTCGGCGCGCCACTGCGCCACCTCGGCACCGGCGGAGTCCTCCGCCTCCTGGATCCGGTTGGCGATCTCCGCCGCGAGCTCCTCGCGCATCGTCGCGACCCGCGCGGCGACCTCGACGGCCACGTCCTCCTCGAGGACGGTGCCCTTGGGCACGACCGCCTCGGAGGCCACGCCGTCGGTGAGCGAGAAGTCGGCGGGCGCCTTCTTGCCCTTGCCGCTGCGCACCCGGTCCTCGATGTCGGAGCCGCTCTCGTCGAGCGCGGCGGTCCGCTCCTGGAGGGAGGTCTGGAGGCGCTCGCGCTCCGTGGCCGCCGCCTGCTCACGCTCGGCGATGCGGGCCTCGACGTCGGTGCGGTAGTCCTCGACCGACGTCTGCTGGCGCTCGCGGAGCGCGCTCACCCGGTCGTCGCTGTCGGGATCGAGCTTGGCGAGCATCTCCTGGCGCGCCTTCTCGTCGACGAAGGTGACGATGTAGTTCGCGTAGTAGAGGACCTTCTCCAGGTTGCGCGGGCTCATGTCGAGGAGCAGGCCCATGCGGCTGGGGATGCCCTTGAAGTACCAGACGTGCGACACCGGCGAGGCGAGTTTGATGTGGCCCATGCGCTCGCGGCGCACCTTGCTCCGGGTCACCTCCACGCCGCACTTGTCGCAGATGATGCCCTTGTAGCGGTAGCGCTTGTACTTGCCGCAGTGGCACTCCCAGTCCTTGGTGGGACCGAAGATCTTCTCGCAGAACAGGCCGTCGCGCTCCGGCTTCAGGGTTCGGTAGTTGATCGTCTCGGGCTTGGTCACCTCGCCGTGCGACCACGAGAGGATCATCTCGGGGCTGGCGATGCTCAGTCGGAGAGCGTCGAAGTTCTCGAGCTTCAGCACAGTGTCATTGCACCTCTACGGCCCGGGGGCCGCCGACGACCCCCCGGGCATCCCGGGCAGCTGCGAAGTCCCGCACCTCGCGGGAGTGAGTGATGAGCGGATTCCTGGCCAGCGCGCTCGCCCTCAGCGGACCGTCTCATCCACCTCGTCGCGCTCGTCGCGCTCGAGGTTGATGCCGAGGTCGAGCGGGATGTCGGGGATGTCCTCCTCGCCGAGCACGATCTGCTGCTCGTCGTCGGACATGATCTCGACCCCCAGAGCCAGGCCCTCGAGCTCCTTGACGAGGACCCGGAACGACTCGGGGATACCGGCCTCCAGGGTGTTCTCACCCTTGACGATCGCCTCGTAGGCCTTGACCCGGCCCACGATGTCGTCGGACTTGACGGTGAGGATCTCCTGGAGGATGTGACTGGCGCCGTAGGCCTCGAGCGCCCAGACCTCCATCTCGCCGAAGCGCTGGCCGCCGAACTGCGCCTTGCCGCCCAGCGGCTGCTGGGTGACCAGGGAGTAGGGGCCGGTGCTGCGGGCGTGGATCTTGTCCTCGACGAGATGGGCGAGCTTGAGCATGTAGATGAAGCCGACGGTCACCTCGCGGTCGAAGGCCTCGCCGGTGCGGCCGTCGCGCAGCCGCTCCTTGCCGGATCGCGGCAGATGGGCCCGCTCGAGCTCGTCCTCGATGGTCTCCTCGGAGGCGCCGTCGAAGACCGGCGAGGCCACCCGGAGCCCCAGCGCGCTGGCGGCGTAGCCGAGATGGGTCTCGAGCACCTGGCCGAGGTTCATGCGGCTGGGCACGCCCAGCGGGTTGAGGACGATCTCCACCGGGGTGCCGTCGGGCAGGTAGGGCATGTCCTCGATGGGCAGGATGCGGGCGATCACGCCCTTGTTGCCGTGGCGGCCGGCCATCTTGTCGCCCTGGCTGATCTTCCGCTTCTGGGCGACGTAGACGCGGACCAGCTCGTTGACGCCGGGGGGAAGCTCGTGGCCACTCTCGCGGCTGAACTCGCGGACGTCGACGACGATGCCGCGCTCGCCGTGGGGCACGCGCAGCGAGGAGTCGCGCACCTCGCGCGCCTTCTCACCGAAGATGGCGCGGAGCAGGCGCTCCTCGGCGCTCAGCTCGGACTCCCCCTTGGGGGTGATCTTCCCCACCAGGATGTCGCCCGGGTGCACCTCGGCGCCGACGTAGATGATGCCGCGGTCGTCGAGGTTCTTCAGCGTCTCCTCGGAGACGTTGGGGATGTCGCGGGTGATCTCCTCGGGGCCGAGCTTGGTGTC
>VBHE01000100.1:6945-13243 GCA_005889515.1 Chloroflexota bacterium
TGCCCTGGTTGCTGCGCACGAACTTGTGGATGCCGTACCAGATGTCCGGCGAGCCGTCGTCCGGCCGCACCAGGATGCCGTACGGGGAGTCCTGGCCGCTGCGCACCCGGATCGTGGTGCGGTCGTCGGCCGGGGGCTCGGGATAGGCGACCGCGGCGACGGTGCCGGGGAGGCGATTGATGACGAGCTCACCGCTGTTGCGGGCGGCGTGCACCTCCATGCCGGTGCCGACGATCGGCGCCTCGGTGACCAGCAGCGGCACCGCCTGGCGCTGCATGTTCGAGCCCATCAGCGCCCGGTTGGCGTCGTCGTGCTCGAGGAAGGGGATCAGCGCCGTCGCCACGCTCACCGTCTGCTTCGGGGAGACGTCCATGTAGTCGACGTCGGTGATCGGCTGGTCCTTGTAGAGGTGGTGGCTGCGACAGGTGGTGTGGGGGGCGGTGAAATGGCCGTCGGTGCCCACCGGCGCGTTCGCCTGGGCGACGGTGTACTTGTCCTCCTCGTCGGCGGACAGGTAGACGATGTCGTCGCTCACCCAGGGCTGGATGACCGCCTCGACGAGCCCGGCGGTCTGCAGACGCTTCACCGCGGCGTCGTCGAGGAGGTCGCCGGCGGCCACCTTGGCCTGCGGGTAGTCCTTGGCGGCGGTGCGGCCGGTCAGGATGTGACTGTCCCGGGGCACGTCGACCTCGCGGTAGACCTTGCGGAAGGGGGTCTCGATGAAGCCGAACTCGTTGACCCGGGCGTAGGTCGCCAGGGAGCCGATCAGGCCGATGTTCGGACCCTCGGGGGTCTCGATCGGGCAGATCCGGCCGTAGTGGCTGTGATGGACGTCGCGGACGTCGAAGCCGGCGCGCTCGCGGCTGAGGCCGCCGGGGCCGAGCGCGGAGAGCCGCCGCTTGTGGGTCAGCTCGGCGAGCGGGTTGGTCTGGTCCATGAACTGCGACAGCTGGCTGGAGCCGAAGAACTCCTTGATCGCCGCCACCACCGGGCGCGCGTTGATCAGGCTCGCCGCGGTCACCGTGGCCGCGTCGCAGATCGTCATGCGCTCCTTGATGATCCGCTCCATGCGGATCAGGCCCATCCGGAACTGGTTCTGGAGAAGCTCGCCGACGGCGCGCACCCGGCGGTTGCCGAGGTGGTCGATGTCGTCGGCCTCGCCGATCCCGTTGTTCAGCTTGATGAGCTTGGAGATGATGGAGATGAAGTCCTCGTTCTCGAGGACCCGCTTCTCCTTGTTGAGCGCGCGCTGCCGCGCCTCCTCCTCGGGGATGCCGAGGTTCTTGTCGAGCTTGAACCGGCCCACCTTGCCGAGGTCGAAGCGCCGCGGGTTGAAGAACAGCGAGGTGAGCAGGTTGAGGGCGTTCTCCACCGTGGGCGGGTCGCCCGGGCGGATCTTCTTGTAGAGCTCGACCAGGGCCTCGTCGCGGGAGCTGCTGACGTCCTTGTCGAGGGTGCTGTCGACGTAGCGGTGCTCGTTGTCGTTGTCGACCTCGGCGAACAGCCGGCGGATGTCCTCGTTGCTGGTGTAGCCGAGGGCGCGCACCAGCGTGGTGACCGGCACCTTGCGCTTGCGGTCGATCTTGACCGTGAGGATGTCCTTGCTCGAGGTCTCGATCTCGAGCCAGGCGCCGCGGTTGGGGATGAGCTTGGCCGCATAGAGACGGCGGCCGGTGACCCGGTCGTCGCTCGCGGTGAAGTACACCCCGGGCGAGCGCACCAGCTGGGAGACGACCACCCGCTCGGTGCCGTTGACGATGAACGTCCCCTCCCGCGTCATCGTCGGGAAGTCGCCCATGAACACCTCGGCCTCCTTGATCTCGCCGGCGTTCTCGCCGGTCTTGATGTAGAGCCGGGTGTTGATGCGCAGCGGAACGCTGAAGGTCATGTCCCGCTGGCGGCACTCCTCCTCGTCGAACTTCGGATCACCGAACTCGTAGTCGAGGAAGCGGAGCTCGTAGTTCTTCCCCGTGTAGTCGGTGATCGGATTGATCTCGTCGAAGAGCTCTCGCAGACCCTCCTTCTTGAACCACTCGAAGGAGTCCAGCTGCGTCTGAATCAGGTTGCCGACCTCGAGCTTGTCGGCGATCTGTCCATAATTGGCGCGGCTGGATCGGGCAGCGGTGCTCAGAACCATATGCTAGAGTTCCCCGGAAGGCGAAGGAGCCGGCTGGGAGTTGCGCGGCGGGCACAATCGCGTATCATACTACGTTCCCCGCTATGTCCGCTTGGCCGGCCGCGCAGCAGCCGACCGCGCGGTCAGGACGGCAGGTCCTGAGTGCGGGACCGGGATGATAGCCGGCGGGCGACCATTCCAAACATGGCCGCCCGCCCCGCTCAGCGGACCCCCGCTCAGCGGACCTCGACCGAGGCTCCGGCCTCCTTCAGCTTGGTCTCGACCTGGGCGGCCTCCTCCTTCGAGACCCCCTCGCGGACCGGCTTCGGAGCGCCGTCGACCAGGTCCTTGGCCTCCTTGAGGCCGAGGCCGGTGATCTCCCGGACCGCCTTGATCACGTTGATCTTGGCGTCGCCGGGGCCGGTGAGGACGACGGTGAACTCGGTCTGCTCCTCCGGCTCGGCTGCCTCCCCGCCGCCGCCACCGGCGGGTGCGGCGGCCACGGCGACGGGCGCCGCGGCCTTGATGCCGAGCTTCTCCTCCATGAGCTTCACGGCATTGACGACGTCGAGGACGCTCCACTCCTGGAGCGCGTCGACGAACTCCTCGGGCGAGATCTTGGTGGCCATCGGGTCTCCTTACGCGGCTTCCAGCTTCTCGCGGTAGGCGTCGAGCGTCGCCGCGAAGGTGCTGAGGATCGACTGCAGGGCCCCCGCGAGGTGGGTGAGCGGGGACTGGAGGGTGCCGGCGAGCTGGGCGAGGAGGGCCTCGCGCGGGGGCAGCTCGGACAGCTGACGGACGCCGTCGGCGTCGATGACCCGGCCCTCGACGAGCCCGGCCACGGCCGGCAGGCGGCGGTTGACGCGGAAGTACTCGGTGAGGACCTTCGCCGGGGTGGCGAGGTCGCCGTAGCCGAGGGCGAGCCCGACCGGCCCGACGAGAACCGACGAGAACTGCCCGATCCCCGCCGCCTGGGCGGCGCGCCGGGCGAGGGTGTTCTTCACGACCACGTACTCGATGGACTCGGCGCGGAGCCGGCCGCGGAGCTCGGAGAGCTGGGCGACGGTGAGCCCGCGGTAGTCGGTGACGATCGCCGAGGTCGCCCGGCTCAGCTGTCCGGTCAGCTTCTCGACCGACTCGACCTTGCGGGAGCCGGCGCGCATCGGCGCGTCCACGTCCCCGGCACTCACCGAGCTCATGTCTGCTGCCCTCCAGAGCCACGCCGTCCGGCCCGCAAGGGAGCCGGACACGCGACCCGAGGGCCACGGTCACGACCGACCTCGCCTGCGCTGGAGATTGAGCCCGGAGCCGGGAGGCCTCCGGAGCGCCAGCGGTCTTGGGCGGGATGGACGCCGAGGCGTCTCGTTCGCTACCGGGCGCGATCATAGCAGCATGCGGGCCGAGGGCCTGATGGGTCTGCGGGTGGTGAAGACCGGGCTGGCCGCCGGGCTCGCCTGGCTGGTCTCGGCACGACTGTTCGCCGACGGCCTGCCGGTGCTCGCGCCGCTCGCGGCGCTGCTCACCGTGCAGGTGACGGTCTACCGATCGGTGGCGGTGGGGCTGCAGCGCGCCGCGGCGGTGATCGCCGGGGTGCTGCTCGCGCTCCTCGTCGCCCACGGGCTGGGGCTCCACGCCTGGAGCATCGGGCTGGTCACCGCCGCCGCGATGCTGCTCGGCCAGGCGCTGCGACTGGGACAGCAGGCGGTGCAGGTGCCGGTGAGCGCGCTGCTCGTGCTCGCGCTCAGCGGTCAGTCCCAGCTCTACCCGCGCGACCGCGTGCTCGAGACCCTGATCGGCGGCGCGGTCGGGGTTGCGGTCAACCTCGTCGTGGTCCCACCGCTCTTCACCCGCACCGCCGACATGCGCCTCGGCGAGCTCGCCGCCACCATCGCGACGCTCCTCGAGGACGTCGCCGCCGGGCTGGGCGGGCGTTGGGATCACGCCCGCGCCCGCGAGTGGCTGATGCGCGCACGCCGTCTGCACCAGGACCTCGACGCCGCCCGCGAGGCCCTCGCCCAGGCGGAGGAGAGCGTGCGCTACAACCCGCGCCGGGTCGCGCACGCGTCGGCGACGGCGCACTTCCAGGCGGCGCTCACCGCGCTCGAACACACCGCCTTCCAGGTGCGCGGGATCACCCGCTCGTTCACCGATCTCGCCGCCGCCGACCCCGCAGCCGCGGCGGCGCTCAGCCCCGCATTCGGCGCGGCGATCGCCGCGGTGGCGGGCGCGATGCGCGCCTTCGGCGAGGCACTCGGCGGCGACTCCGGTGGCGTCGACCGGCTCCGTCGGGCGCTCGTCGGGGCACGGGAGCGCCAGGCGGAGGCCGCCGCCGCGGATGCCGGGCCTGCGGCCGGCCCCGGCTCACCCGCGGCGGCCATCCGCGGCTCGCTCCTCGCCGACTGCGCGCGGATGCTCCGCGAGCTCGACCCCGATTCCGGCCCCCACGCGGAGGCGGTGGGCCAGGCGGCGCCGCGGTGAGGACAGCCGGCGATGGCGCGCTCACAGCGATTTCCCAGAGAAGCACCAGGCGACTCTGAGGGTGGGCCCGCAGGCTGCTGGAAGGCCGGCGCCGCTGCCGGCACCACCACCAGGAGAACCTCGATGGACGACACCACTCAGAATTCGCCGGAGCATCGACCCGGCCGGCTCTTCGGGCTCCGCCACCGCAGCGCCGCGGCGTTCGCCGCCGCCGGCCTGCTGACCGGCGGCCTCCTCGGCGGGTACGTGATCTCTCGCGCCGCCACCGCCACGAGCACCGCGACCCCGGCGCCGAGCGGCAGCGCCCCGGCCGGCGGCTCGCAGAGCGGCACCTTCCACTCGAACGAGGACCCGACGCACGAGGCCGGCGAGAGCGCCGCGCGTGAGGCCCAGGAGAACGCCGGGCAGTTCCCGACCGTTCCCTGACCCGGGTCGCGTGGGACCGGCCGCCCGGCCGGTCCCACACCCACGGATTGTCGACGAGGCCTCCGCCAACGACTCTCCGCACAAGCGAACCGGAGTCGACGGCGTGTCGCTCGGCGCAGCGGATGGATGCGGGACGCCATGCCGGAGCGAGTTCCGCAGGCGACCGCAGGGCGAAGCCCGGAGGCCGCCGAGGACTGTTTGAAGCATCCGGCGTGGTGTCCCGCGTCCAGCCGCGTCCATGTCGAGCGACTCAAGGACGGAGCCGCTCCGAGCGAGCCTCCCTACGCCGCGGTCAGTCGCGCGGCCTGCACCGGGTCGACGTCGATACCCGGGCCCATCGTCGAGGTGAGCGTCACCGTCTTCACGTACGTGCCCTTGGCGGCGGCGGGCTTCGCCTTGACGATCGCCTCCATCAGGGTGGCGAGGTTGTCGCGCAGCTTGGCGTCGTCGAACGACACCTTGCCGACGGGCACGTGGACGATGCCGAAGCGGTCGACGCGGAACTCCACCCGGCCGCCCTGGACGTCGCGCACCGCCTTGGCGATGTCGAAGGTCACAGTCCCGGACTTGGGGTTCGGCATCATCCCGCGGGGGCCGAGGATCTTTCCGAGCCGGCCCACCTGCCCCATGATGTCGGGCGTCGCGAGGGCGACGTCGAAGTCGATCTCGCCCGCCTGCACCTTCTTCACCAGGTCCTCGCCGCCGACGATGTCGGCGCCGGCGTCGAGCGCCTCACGCATCTTCTCACCGGTGGCGAAGACCGCGATGCGCCGGGTGCGGCCGGTGCCGTGGGGCAGCAGCGCGCTGCTGCGCACCATCTGGTCGGCGTGCCGCGGGTCGACGCCGAGGCGGATGTGCACCTCGACGGTGGCGTCGAAGCGCGCCGGCGAGGTCTCACGGACGAGGGTCACCGCCTCCTGGGGTTCGTAGAGGCGCTGCTTGTCGACGTGCGTCGCCGCCTCGCGGTAGCGCTTTCCGTACTGGTGTGGCATGAGGTTCTCCTGTGGTGATGGCGGGCCGCTCTCTGGCGTCCCTCCCACATCTGTCAAAGCGTTCTCGTCACCTGCCGATCGAGTCGGAGCTACCGAGTCAGGCCACCACGTTGAGGCCCATGGACCGGGCGGTGCCCTCGATGACCCGCATCGCCGCCTCGACCTCGAAGGCGTTGAGGTCCTTCATCTTGAGCTCGGCGATCTCCTTCACCTGGGCCTTGGTGACGGTGCCGACCTTCTCGCGGTTCGGCTTCGCCGATCCCTTGTCCACCCCCGCGGCCTTCTT
>VBHE01000100.1:13271-13750 GCA_005889515.1 Chloroflexota bacterium
GTGAAGGTGCGGTCCTCGTAGACGGTGATCTCTGCGGGGATCACCGTGCCCGCCTGCGCGGCGGTGCGCTCGTTGTAGGTGCGGCAGAACTCCATGATGTTCAGGCCATGCGGACCCAGCGCGGTGCCCACCGGCGGCGCCGGCGTGGCCTTGCCCGCCTCGATCTGCAGGCGGATGACGGTCTTGACCTTCTTCTTGCCCATGGAACTCCTGCCGTTGCTTACCTGAGGCGCTCGACCTGGAGGAGGTCGAGCTCGACGGGCGTCTCGCGCCCGAACATGTTCACCAGCACCTTGAGCTTGCCCTTGGCGGCGTCGATCTCCACCACCTTGCCGTGGAAGTCGGTGAAGGGACCGTCGACGACGCGCACGTTCTCACCGACCTGGTACTCGACGGTGACCTTGTCGGGGGCCTTCTCCTTGGTCTTGATGATGCTCCGGATCTCGCTCTCCTGGAGCGGCACCGGCTTGTTCCCCGAG
>VBHE01000101.1 GCA_005889515.1 Chloroflexota bacterium
GGAGGGACGCGGACCGCAGGCGCACCACTTCTCCGCCGCGGAGTTCGCCGCCCGGTACCGGAGCGCGTTCGCGCTGCTCCTGCCCTCCTGACACCGGGCGGCGCGGCGCCCGCGCTACAGTGGGTGGCGAGAGCCGAACCCCGGAGACAGAGCAAATGGAAGACGCGGTCATCGTCAGCGCGGTGCGCACCCCCATCGGCACCATGGGCGGTGTCTTCGTCGACGTGCCCGCGGCGAAGCTCGGGGGCGTCGCCGTGCAGGAGGCGATCCGCCGGGCGGGCATCGATCCCGACGCGGTGGAGGAGGTGCTCATGGGCAACGTCCTCCAGGCGGGGCTCGGCCAGAACCCGGCGCGCCAGGCCGCGATCGGCGCGAGCCTTCCCACCGGGATCCCCTCGATGACGGTGAACAAGGTGTGCGGCTCGGGGCTGAAGACGGTCGCCCTCGCCGCCCAGGCGATCCGCCTCGGCGACGCCGAGGTGGTGGTCGCCGGTGGGATGGAGAACATGACCCGGGCGCCGTACCTGCTCGACAACGGCCGCTACGGCTACCGGCTCGGCCACGGCCAGCTGGTCGACGTGATGATCCGCGACGGGCTGTGGTGCGCCTTCGACGACTGCCACATGGGGATCACCGCGGAGAACGTGGCCAGGGAGTTCGAGGTGAGCCGCGCCGACCAGGACGCCTTCGCCGCGGAGTCGCAGCGCAAGGCGGGCGCCGCCATGCAGAGCGGGCGCTTCCGGGACGAGATCGTCCCCGTCCCGGTGCAGCGGAAGAAGGAGACGGTGAGCGTCGAGCTCGACGAGCACCCCCGGCCGCAGACCACCCCCGAGTCCCTCGCGGCGCTGCGCGCGGCGTTCGACAAGGCAGGCAGCGTCACCGCGGGCAACGCCAGCGGCATCAACGACGGCGCCGCCGCGGTGGTGGTGATGAGCGCCTCGAGGGCGAAGGCCGAGGGCCGGACCCCGCTGGCGCGGATCCGGAGCTACGCCTCGGCGGGGGTGGAGCCGCGGATCATGGGCATGGGCCCGGTGCCGTCGGCGCGGCGCGCGATGGCGAAGGCCGGGGTCGACGTCCGCAACATCGACCTCTTCGAGCTGAACGAGGCCTTCGCCGCGCAGTCGGTGGCGGTCGGGCGCGAGCTCGCCGTCCCCGAGGAGAAGCTCAACGTGAACGGCGGCGCCATCGCCCTCGGCCACCCGATCGGTGCGAGCGGGACCCGCATCCTGACCACCCTCCTCCACGAGATGCAGAAGCGCGACCTGGAGCTGGGCCTCGCCGCGATGTGCATCGGCGGCGGTCAGGGCATCGCGATGATCGTTGAGCGCGCGTAGCGCGTCATCCGCCTCAGCTCTGCCAGCTGATGCAGATGCCGCCGGGGCACTGGTAGATGTGCAGCGCGCCGACGCTCGCCACGAAGAGCAGGACCAGGATCAGCACCAGGAGCAACAGGTTCACGACCGTCCCTCCGATACGGGTGGCGCGTTAGGTTCCTTTGACGGTCCTTGACGTCCAGGCTCTAAGGTCTGGAAACCATACTTTAGAAAGGTATGGAGGTCAAGCCATTTGACCGTTCTGGCCGGGACAGGCTATAACCGACTCTCGTGCCGACCGGAGCCAACGAGCCGCCCATCCCCGCCTGGCTGACGCTCGCCCCCGGCGACGATCCGCTCGGGGGATGCGGCGCCGCCGAGGCCGCGTCCGACACGCCGATGGCGCCGACCGCCGTCTACGAGCAGGTGGCGACACGGCTCCGCCAGCGGATCCGGCTCGGCCTGCTCCCCGGCGGCGAGCGGCTCCCTCCGGAGCGGCTGCTCGCCGAGCAGCTCGGGGTGTCGCGGGTGACCCTGCGCGATGCGCTCGGCATCCTCCAGGGGGAGGGCCTCATCGAGCGCCGCCGTGGCGCCGGCGGCGGGGCGGTGATCGTCGGCCGCCACACCTCGCCGGTGGAGGCGAGGGCGGAGCTGTGCCGGCAGACCGCCACCTTCGACCGCATCCTCGAGCTGCGCCTGGTGATCGAGCCGGGGGCGGCCCGGCTCGCTTCCGAGCGCCGCACCGAGGACGACCTCCGCCGTCTCGAGCTCTCCATCGAGGGGATGCAGTGTGCCGTGAGGCTCGGGCGCGACGGCGTCGGGGAGTTCCACCGCGCCGACTCCATCTTCCATCTCACCATCGCCGCCGCCTCCCGCAATCCCTACCTCTACGAGGCGGTGGAGAAGGCGCGCAGCCGGCTCTTCACCCCGATGGCGGCGATCGAGAAGCAGGAGCTGCAGCAGGACTCCGTCGCCGAGCATCGCGCGGTGCTCGAGGCCATCGCCGATGGGGACGGCGACCGGGCCGCCTCGGACATGGAGCACCACCTCCGCGAGGCGAGGCGGGCGCTCCACCGGCTCGCCACCCCCGAGGCCGCCGCGGGCTGAGGCCGGCCGGGAACCAGAACCGGGCCCCGTGCGTCTGACCCGCCATGAGCACTGTGATCCGCCTCGCGGCCGGGCTCGCGGCCGCCACGCTCCTCGCCGCCGGTTGCGGCCCCGCCCGGCCGAGCGGGGCGCCCCCGCGGCCGGCGACCATCCCCGCGCTCGCCTCCGGCGACGGCGCGACCGCCTCGATGGGCCTCGCCGCGCCCGCGTCCCCGGTCCCGGCGCGGGTCGAGTACCGCGTCCAGGGCACCCTGCCCAGCCTCGCGACCGAGGCCGCCGCGTACCGGCTGGGGCGGGACACCACCGCCGACCGGGTCGGCCGCCTCGCCTCCGCGCTGGGGGTCGAGGGCACGGTCAGCTCCGACGCCCAGGGCTGGACCGTGACCGGTGGCGGCTCGTCGCTCCACGTCGAGCGCGCCGCCGGGCTGCCGTGGCAGCTCGCCCTGAGCGGCGGCATCGGCGTCGGCTCCTCGGGCTGCGCCATCGCGATGCCGGCGCGCCCGGCGCCCGCCCCGGGCGCGCCGCCCGCCCCGATCCTGCCGCCGCCGCCGCCGCCCGCGTGTGCCCAGCCGACGCCGGTGCCCGGGCTGCCCTCGCGCGCGGAGGCCGAGCAGCGGGCGGAGTCCGCGCTGCGCGCCGCCGGGCTCGACCTGGGCGGCGCCGCCGTCGAGGCATCGGGAGGGATCGGCGACTGGTACGTCGGGGTCACCCCCTCGGTCGGCGGCGTCCCGATGAGCGGCGCGGGCTGGTCGGTCACCGTCGGCCCACACGGCGACCTCGTCTCCGCCTCGGGCTGGCTCGCCGCGCCGACGAGCGCCGGCGACTACCCGCTGGTCGGCGTCCATGCCGGCCTCGACCGGCTCCGGGAGGGCGGACGCTGGATCCTCCGCGGCGGCCCGGGGCCGGTCCCGCTCCTCGGCGTCGCGTCCGGCGGCCTGAACACCGCATCGAGCGCCGGGTCGGCCCCGCCGGCCCTTCCCGTGGCACCCGTCGCTCCGGTGCCCCTGCCCACCAGGGCGGCACCGGGCTCCGGGTCGATCACGCCGGTGCCGCCGGCCCCCATCCCTGCGACCGTCGTCACCGTGACCGGGGTGCACCTCGGCCTGGCCTGGGGAACCCCGGTGAGCGGGGCCGGCGAGGCGTGGCTGGTCCCCGTCTACGTCTTCGAGCTGTCCGGCGCCGGCACCGTGCCCGTCCTGGCGGTCGCCGACGGCCTGCTCGCCACCCCGCCCGCGATCCCGCCCGGCGTCAAGATCCTGCCGGCGCCCGCGCCGGCGCTCCCTGAAGGCACCGGACCGCAGACCGCGCCGAACCGCTGACGTCTAGCCCGCGATCCCCGCGAAGAGGTCGTCCTCGGGCGGGTTCACCGGGACCCGGGAGAGCGCCAGGCTGTAGTGCTCGGTCGGGAAGTGCTCACGGAGCATCTCCTCGGGCACCCGCATCAGCGGGAAGTCGTCGGCGATCTGGCTGCGGTGGGCCTGCAGGGCGCGCCGCTTCACCGCGATCTGCTCGCTGCAGTCGATCCGGGCGGTGATCAGCTCGTCGGGGGTGCCGAACTCGACCGCCTCGGGATCGTCGCCGAACGGGCTCTCCATCCCGGCCATGCGCGAGAACTCGATGATCTTCAGCACCGAGGAGCGGGCGAAGGCGGTGTAGTAGAGCTTCGACACCCGCCAGGGCTTGCCCACCTCGGGGTAGACGCGCGCGTGCTGGGCCGCCTCGACCGCGAGCAGGGTGGCCCGGTGGGCCTGGACGTGGTCGGGGTGCCCGTAGGCGCCGTGGGCGTCGTAGGTGACGACGACGTCGGGCCGGAAGTCGCGGATGATCCCGACCAGGCGCTCGACGATGCCGTCGAGGGGGGTCGTCCAGAAGCTGTCGGGCTCCCGGTTGGACGCCGCGCCCTCCATCCCGGAGTCGTGGTAGCCGAGCCAGTGGAGCTCGCCGACGCCGAGGATCGCGCAGGCCTCGGTGAGCTCGGCGTGGCGCACCTCGCGGAGGCGGGGACGCACCTCCTCCTCGACCATCGTGGGATCGACGATCGTCGCCAGCCTGCCGTCGGTGCAGCAGACGTTGGCGGTGCGCACCCCGAGCGAGGCGTAGTGGGCGAAGGTGCCGCCCATGGTGATGGTCTCGTCGTCGGCGTGGGCGTGGACGGCGAGCAGACC
>VBHE01000240.1 GCA_005889515.1 Chloroflexota bacterium
GGGCGGCCTGGTGGGACGGCTCTTCAGCCGTGCCGTCACCGTGAGCGGCTACTACCAGGGCTCGCCGCTCACCATCCCCACCCTCCACGGCGACGACCTCGTCGCCAACACCGAGGAGGTGCTCCGCTGCGCGGCGCAGCGCTGCGGCGCGGTCGTCCTCGGACGCGCGGCGATGTTCGTGCTCCGCGGCTGGCCGCAGACCCTGCACGTGCGTCTCGACGGCCCGGTGGAGGCGCGGCGCCGCCAGGCGATGGCGCACCTCGGGATCGACGCCGACACCGCGGCGCGCCAGCAGGTCGCCACCGATCGGGCCCGCGCCGCCTACGTGCGCCACTTCTACCGCGAGTACGGCCGCTGGGAGGATCCCTCCCATTACCACATGGTGCTCGACAGCACCGCGCTCTCCCTCGACAGCTGCGTGAAGCTCATCGTGAGCGCCGCGCGCGCCCACTGCGGGCTCGGCGCGCGCAGCACGTCGGCGTCCCGCACGGCGGCGGCAGCGAAGGGCGTCTAGCGGTTCTCGCCACTCTCGACAGGAACGCACCCGCGGGAGGGCCCGCCCGCGGGGTTCACCGCGGGCGCGCCCTGCTGGTCAGGAACGGATCCCTGCGGGGACCTCGGCGAGGGTGACCTCGAGCTTGTCGACCTCGAGGTTGGTCGCACCCGCGACCTCGGCGAGCCGGGCCCGCAGCGCAGCGGTCGCCGGCTCGCTCGCGTCGCGGTCCGCCGCGGTGTTCCAGCCCGAGGCGATCATGAAGCGGCCCGAGGAGCGGTCGATCCCGGAGATGAGCGCCCGGAATCCCGGCAGCGTCGACGCCAGCGCCAGGCCCTCTCCGCGGAGTTGGGCGAGCGCGGTCTCGGCGGTGTCGAGGTTGCCGTTCGCGCGCGTGACCCGTACCGCGTTTCCGGGGACGGGCGCCGCCCGGCGCTCGAGCATGTTGATCTCGTACTGCTCGGTGCTGAGCACCTCCAGCCCCTGCCCGGCGGTCATCCGCTCACGAAGCGCGGCGAGCACCTCCGCGCTCGCGGTCATCGCCTCCTCGCTCTCCCAGTAGGTCACGACCGCCCCCACCCCGCTGCCCGGATCGCCGAGGGTGACCACCCCCGCGAAGCCGGGCTGCTCACGGATCACCGGAAGCGCCTCCCGCTGGAAGGTGGCGGTCCGCTCCTCGGCGCCCTCCGCCGATCCCCTGACCCGCACTACCCGTGCATACATGGCGGCACCTCCTCTCGCCCGGCTCACGTCACCGAGCCCCAGAAGGCTACTCGCCCGCCACCGCCTTGGAAAGCGTTGGAACGTCAGGCGTATGCACGACTGCACATGCCGGGCGCCGCCGCCACCAGGTCGCGATTCCTCGGGTACGATGGGTCGAGCAGTCCGCCCCCGGGGTTTGAGAGGCCAGACATGTTGCGTGGCGCAGTCCGTGCAGTCGTCGCCGCTGCGGCGACCGCCGCGGTCGCCTCCTGTGGGGGTGGAGGTGCGACTGGCAATCCGACGCCCAGACCGACTGCGACACCCACCGCCGCAGCGGTGGTGACCCCGGCGACGGTGCCGCCGCACGACCTCGCGGTCGCGCTGCGCAAGGTCCTCACCCAGGGGAGCACCGAGCTCGCCGCGACCAGCTCCGACCTCCAGGCGGCGGCGACACTCGACCAGGCGGCCCAGACCATGGGCAACCACGCCTCCGTCTTCGAGACCCTGCACCAGACCCTCGAGCAGCTGCCCGCGTTCCCGGTCCCGCAGACCCAGGCGGCGGTGCACAAGCTGAGCGTCGACCTCGACAGCCTGTCGTCGATGATCAGCGCGATGGTCGCCGCCGAGGTCAGCCAGTACGGGCAGTACAAGAGCCAGATCAACGCCCAGATGCCGGTGGTGAGCGCGGACATCACCGCCGTGGGCAACGACCTCAAGGGCTACTGAGAGGCCTCAGCCCCCAAAGACGGCGGCGAGGGCCGCGGGCTGGCGCCAGTGGGACGCCTCGGCGGGCCGGGCGAGGACGAACCCCTGCCCGAGGCCGACCCCGAGACGGCGCACCGTCTCGAGCTGCTCCTCGGTCTCGAGCCCCTCGGCGATCACCTGCGCCCCGGTCGAGGCGGCGAAGGTCACCAGCGCCTCGATCGCGGCCCGCGGGCCGGGCTCGCAGCTCCGCCGGGTCAGCTTTCCCGCGACCTTGATGAACTCGGGGATGACGGTCGCGAGGGCGTCGAAGGTCGAGTAGCCCTCGCCGACGTCGTCGAGGGCGAAGCGGAAGCCCTCGGCGCGGTAGGTGGCGACCACCTCGCGGAGCCGGTCGAGGTCCCGCACCGCCTCGCGCTCGGTGATCTCGAGCACCACCTCCTGGGGCTCGCGTCCCGCCGAGCGCAGCAGCAGGAGCATCTGGTCGACGTCGTGCACGGGGTCGAGGAGCGGCGTGGCCCCGACGTTGATGAACACCGGGCTGCCGGGGGGGAGCTCGTGGCAGCTGCGCACGATCGCCCGGCGGCAGACCCAGTCGAGGTCGCGGCCGAGGCCGAGCTGGTGCGCGGCGGCGAACAGGCCCTCGACGCCGGCGTCGAGCGGTCCGTCGACGGGGCGGGAGAGGCCCTCGAAGCCGACCGGCCGCCGGCCGTCGAGCTCGATGATCGGCTGGTAGACGGCGCGCATCCCCTGGCTGGCGATCAGCTCGGGGAGGTAGCTCTCCCAGCGGGCGCGGCCGCGGCTGCGGCAGCTCTCCGCGGAGGAGACCTCGGAGCGGTCGCGACCGCCGAGCTTGGCGCGGTAGAGCGCCTCGTCGGCGAGGCTCCACACCGAGGCGGGGTCGGCGCCGGCCGCGCCGGTGGCGCAGCCGATGCTGAGCCGGGCCTGCCCCCGGGCGAGGGCGATGCCGTGCATCGAGAGGCGCAGGCGCTCGGCCACCGCGGTCGCCTCCTCGACGTCCGCGCCCGCCATGAGCACGGCGAACTCGTCGCCGCCGGTGCGGGCCACGGTGTCCTGCTCTCGCACCCCGAGACGCAGCGCCATGCCGACCGAGCGCAGGGCGGCGTCGCCGGCGTCGTGTCCGTAGGAGTCGTTGATCGCCTTGAGCCCGTCGACGTCGATGGCGAGGACGGCGAAGCTCCTGGGCTGGCGCAGCCCGAGCAGCCGCTCGAACTCGCGGCGGTTGCCGAGACCGGTGAGCGGGTCGGTGCCCGCGAGGGTGGCCAGCCGCTGGGCGGTGTCGCGGAGCGCCGCCTCGATCCTGCGGCGCTCGATGAACTGGCCGGCCTGGCTGCCGACGTCGCCGAGCACGGTGACGAGATCGGGGTCGCACGGGCGCGCGTCCTCGCCGCGGACCACGAGGACGCCGTTGACCCGTCCCTCGTTGCGGAGCGGGACGGCGATGAGCGGGCCCTCGGAGCGCACCTTGCCGCTCGCCCAGGCGCGTCCGGCGAGGCCCTCGCCGTGGACCGCCACCTCGCCGACGACGGCCGCCTCGCGCCAGCCGTCCGACGGCCTGCACCACACCGCCGCGGTGCGCAGCACGCCGTCGTCGGTGTCGGCGACGAGCATCGCGCCCCCGGCGCAGCCGAAGGTCTGGTCGATGCCGTCGAGGATCCGCGGCGCGGCCTCGGCGGCGGTCGCGACCTCGGCGAGGACGCGGGTCACGGTGAACTGCAGGGTGCGGATGCGCTCGAGGCGGATCTGCTCGCCGGCGGCGGCGGTCAGCGCCCGGGCCCGCTCGCGGATCTGCTCGACGAGCTGCTGGACGGTGAGCCCGGCGATCCCCGCGACCACCGCCCAGAAGACGAGCTCGGCGATCTCCGGCCAGCTCCCGCGGAGCGCGGCGGGGACGACCAGGACCGCGATCGCGGCGACGATCCCGCACCACAGCTCATCGCGGGTGTGGTGGATCGCCATCCAGAAGAGCGGAAGGAGCACGAGCGGCTCGTAGATCTTCACGGTGCCGCCGGTGGACCCGTAGACGAGGAGGATGACGGAGAAGTAGGCGAGCGGGGGCGCGGCCTGGACGATCCGCGGCAGCCGGTGCCAGGGGATGCACAGCGCCATCAGCAGGATGACGCCGATCAGGCCGGCGGCGGCGTAGAGGAGCAGCGGGCGCTGGAGCGACACCCCGGAGAACAGCGCACAGAGGAGGCCGAGCATCGCCGCCCCCATGAACGGGGCGACGCGCTTCAGCAGCCCCTCGCGCTGGAAGGGGTTGTCGGGGCCACCCAGGCCGCTGCTCAGGTCAGCGATCAGCTCGAGCATTGATTTCCCGCGACTGCGTTCCCGCACCATACGAGGCGGCTCGGTGGACACAGTCCGAGAGAGCCCCATCGTGGCCGCCGGGTCACGGCGTCTCGACCGGCGGTGCAGTCCCGCAACAGCGGAGACGGCGCCGTCATCCCGGTGTCGGGGCCCGCCGGGTTCCGCGACGCGACTGTGACGGGGTCGGGTCCGCGACGCCACCGCGACCGGGCGCCTCGGAGGGGACGATGCCCCCGTCGACCGCCCCCACGAGGACCCCCCGACATGAG
>VBHE01000241.1 GCA_005889515.1 Chloroflexota bacterium
CGTTCTGCACCGCGACCGAGACGCTGTGGTAGGGCATGATCTCGCCGTCGACCGTCACCGTGGCCTGGGCCTGGGCGGTCGCGAGCTCGTCGGCGAGCATCGCCAGGTCGCGCTCCATGCAGAGCTCCGCCACCGCCCAGGCGAGGCAGGTCGCCCGGCGGCGCTCGGCCGCATCGGTGGCGGCGTCCCGGGCGGCGAGCGCGGTGCGCACCGCGTCGGGGACGAAGACGTCGGCGTGCCGGAGCACGATCGGGAAGATCTCCAGCGCCTCCTTCTGGCCGCTCGAATGGAGGTAGTGCTCCATGCTCGCCTCGCGGTAGAAGGCTTCGAGGGTGCTGCGCAGGCCGTCGACCGAGGTGGTCAGTCCGACTATTGTCGGGTCTGGAGACCTCCGGCGAGGCGTCCGAAGCCGTGCCATGGGCATGCCCAGGGCCGCCATAGGCAGCGATTTTTGTCGCGTGCGGCCGCCCTCACACGGGGACCAGTTTTTGCCGACACGTGCATACTGCCGTGTTCGCGCATATACTCCACCCCCCACGGCCAATCCCCCCCACGTCTTCGAGGGCCGTCCCATCCTCTCCACGTCCCACTCCCCACCTCTCCCTGTCCCCTCCGGGACGGGCTCCTCTCTATCTGTCGAGGCGCTCGCGTGCGGCCCGCAGCCGTGCCGCCGATGCCTCGGCGCCGATGAAGCGCATCGCCTGGAACACGGGTACGCCCGCCGGGGCGCCCAGGATCGCGATGTAGAGGACTCGGAAGCCGTCGCCGCGCTTGACCCCACGGTCCTCGAGCACCGCCCCGAGGCGCCGCACCAGCTCGTCGTCGGGTTCCTCGAGGCCACCTTCCTCGACGAGGCCGACGGCCGCGTCGAGGAGAGCCGCCGCGGTGGCGGCGTCGACCTTCTTCGGTGGGAACTGGACCTCCCCGGCGGTCGGGAGACCGTCGAGGAGTGCGGAGGCGAGCCGTGGGGCCTCGTCGAGACGGTTCATCCGCTCGCGAAGCATCGGGACGAGCGCCAGACGCTGCTCCCCGGTGGTCTGGGGAAGCCATGGCTCGAGCTCTTCCGCGAGCTCGGCGGGCGCGAGCCGCCGGATGTGGAGGCCGTTGAGGGCATCGAGCCGCCGGCCGTCGAGGACCGCCGGCGCGGGGTGCACCCGGTCGAGCGAGAAGCGCGCGACGAGCTCCTCGACGGTGAACACCTCCTCCTCGGTGCCCGAGGACCAGCCCAGCAGCGCCATCGCGTTGACGAGGGCGGAGGGCAGGTAGCCGAGCTCGCGATACTGAAGGATGTCCCGCGCTCCGCGGCGCTTGCTCAGCTTCTGGCCGTCCTCGCCGAGCACCACCGGCACATGGGCGAAGCGCGGGGGCTCCCAGCCGAGCGCCCGGTAGAGACAGAGGTGCTTGGGGGTCGAGGGGATCCACTCCTCGGCCCGGATGACGTGGCTGATTTCCATGGCGTGGTCGTCGACGACGTTCGCCAGGTGATAGGTGGGGTACCCGTCTCCCTTGAGCAGGACCTGGTCGTCGATCTCGGCGTTGTCGAAGGCGATCGGGCCCCGGATGAGGTCCTCCCACTCGGTCCGGCCGCGCGGGATGAGCTGGCGGAGCACGGCCGGGGCTCCCGCCTCGATCTCGGCGGCGACCTCCTCCCGGCGTTCCAGGCAACGACGGTCGTAGCGGGTGGGGCGTCCGGCCGCCCGCTGCCCGGCACGCATCTGCTCGAGCCGCGCCGGCGTGCAGGTGCACCAGTAGGCGGCGCCGATCTCGACCAGCCGGTCGGCCTCGAGCCGGTAGAGGTCGGTGCGGAGCGACTGGACGTACGGATCGTGGGGTCCTCCGACCTCGGGGCCCTCGTCCCAGTCCAGGCCCAGCCAGCGAAGGGATTCGAGGATTTGCAACTCGCTGCCGGGGTGGTACCTTCCCTGGTCCGTGTCTTCCACACGGAGGAGGAAGGAGCCGCCCGTGGCGCGGGCGGCGAGCCAGTTGAAGAGCGCGGTGCGCACGGATCCTGCGTGCAGCGCCCCGGTCGGAGAGGGGGCGAAGCGCGTCCGCCACCCCGGACGCCGATCACCTATTTCCATCTGTTCGCCCCGGTTGGCCTGTGGCGCAAGTTTCCCGCAGAGGGTGACGTTCTGGTGGTGCAGGCATAGCCGGCAAGTGTGAACCACGGCCTCGGCCCCGGTGCAAGCGTGGGTTACCGGACCGAGCGTGGTGGCGGGTCATGAAACAGCCTCTCAACTATCGACCACGCGGAGGGACTAGGGGTAGCCGTGAATAAAATCAGACTGCTCAGTGCCGGTGCGATCGCCGGCATGGCTGGAGTCATGGTGCTGCCGATGACGGCGCACGCAGACTCCGCACAGCCCATGGGGACGGCGCAGGCTTCGGCCCTGCAGGTGTCGATCTCCCCGTCGGCGCTCATCTCGGCCGTGCCGGCCGTCGGCCAGCTGCTCAGCCAGACGCTGGGTGGTGTCCTCGGCAACACGGATCTCAGCATCAAGATCGACGCTGCGAACGCCAACGGCGTTCTCAACGGGAATCTCCTCGACCTGCTCTCGGGTCACGGTGATTCGACGCCGATCGACATCCAGTTCGCGCCGCTCCAGCAGGAGCTGGACACCCTGCAGAACGCCCTCAAGACCGCCCTCGGCGCGGTGAACGGCGTCGGCAGCCTGCTCAGCGGCGCAAGCGGCCTGACCAGCAACCTGGGGAGCGGCGGTCTGCTCTCCAGCCTGACCGGCCTGCTCGGCGGCAACTCCAGCATCGTGGGCAACCTCACGTCGCTGACCAACCAGCTGCCGATCCTCGGCGGCCTCCTCAACGGCGTCCTGGGTGGGTCCGGCAGCAGCTCGCTGCCCTCGCTGACCAGCGCCCTCCAGGGCCTGGGCGTCAACCTCGGCAACACCCTCGTGGCGAACTACAACGTCCCGGGCGTGCCGAACGCCCCGACTGCGGCCTCCTCGGTCATCGCGACCCCGGCGGGCGCTCCGATCCAGCTGAACCTGGCCCCCTACCACGCTGACGCTGTGACCAACAGCCTGGCGCAGGCGGCCGGTCTCGCCGGCGCTCAGGCGTCGGCGGACAACAGCACCACCAGCCTGGCCGTCACCCCCAGCCTCTCGCTGCCGAACATCGGCGGCCTGCTCGGCAACGGTGGCTCGCTCGGCGACCTGCTGGGCCCGAATGGTCTGCTCAGCAGCCTCCTCACCACCACCAGCGGTCTTCCCATCGTGGGCAGCCTGCTCTCCGGCATCGTCGGCAGCCCGTCCGCCAGCGGTGGCGCGGCCAGCGGCCTGCTCGGTGGTCTCCCGCTCGGCAACGCGGTCCAGGGCGTCCTGGGCAGCCTGACCGGCGGCAGCGGTGGCAGCAGCCTGCTGGGCGGCGTGCTCGGCAGCAGCGGTCTGCTCGCCGGCCTCGGCGGCCTCACCAGCAACGTCCCGGTCGTCGGTGGCCTGCTCAGCGGCGTCACCGGCAGCAGCTCGGGCGGCTCGGTGCTCGGCATCCTCGGCAACAACGGCGGCCTGCTCTCCGGCCTCCTCGGCCAGGGCGGCCTCCTCGGCAACCTGACCAACCTCAACGGCCTCCTCGGCGGTCTCCTCGGCCCGAACGGGCTGCTCGGCGGCCTGCTCAACGGCCAGAACCTCGGCCTCAACTCGCTGATCAAGACCGCGTCGGTCACCTCCAACGCGATCGTGCAGCCTGTGACCAGCGTCGCCGGCCAGTTCCAGTCGCTGGCGAGCACCAAGGTCGGTTCCGTCCAGATCCTGCCCCTGGGTGACCAGATCCTCGGCGATCTGACCAGCATCCTCGGCGGCTCCGGCGGCATCGGCAGCGCGCTCAACAGCATCGTCGGTGGCCTCAACCTCGGCAGCCTCACCAACCTGGGCCCGCTCTCGGGTCTCCTGGGTGGCGCGGGCGGCCTCAGCGGCATCCTCAGCAACGGCCTTCCGCTGCTGGACATCACCGGCATCACCTCGAGCGCTCAGGCCATCCTCGGCCCGAACTCGGGCGATCCCACCGGCTCCTCGAGCCTCGGTGAGATCAAGGTCCTCGGCATCCCGGTCGTCAACCTGGACCAGCTCCTCAACATCGCGGTCGGCACCAGCAAGACGATCAGCATCCCCGCGACCGGCATCAGCCTCATCATCGACCGCGGCGTGCCGCAGATCGGGATGAACACCGCGACCTCGAAGAGCGTCTCGGTGGCCGCGCTGAACGTCCGCCTCGTGAACGACGGCACCGGCCTCCTGGGCAGCCTGCTCAGCGCCGGCAACACCAGCAAGCCGATCGCGGAGGTCGCCCTGGCCAACTCTGTGGCCAGCGTCTCCACCGCGCCCGCGCCCAACACCACCGTCCCGGCCATCGCGCCGATCAACGGTCCGACCCCGCCCTCCACGGGCATGTTTCGCCCGGCCAGCTTCGCGGCCGCCGGCATCCTCGCCGCGCTCGCGATCGCTCTCCAGGTCTTCCCGCGCCTCGCTGCTCGTCGCAGCTCGGTTCGGTAACCCAGAACTCGTAAGGACGGGCGGGGGCCTCGCGGCCCCCGCCCCGTCCGGTCCCTCGCCTCAACCCTCTCTCACACAAACCCTCTCTCTCGGAGATCCGGACGGTCATGCCTCCTCACATCCAAAGATGGCTCCGCCGCTCGAGCTGGGTCCTGATGGGTATCGCCGTCCTCATCGTCGGCTACGTCGGGACCCTGGTCGGCTACGAGAGCTACGAGCAGCACAAGCTCCTGTCCGCCTGGGACACGAGCCACCCCGCGGTCAACGACGCGCGGCCGGTGAGCAGCGACGTCTTCGTGACCAAGCATCCGCACCTCCCCGACGGCGAGCCGCGGTGGTGACCGAGGGCGCCGGCCGGGGGATCCTGAGCGCGGGGCCCGGTCACGACGACCACACCGACTATCCGGGTGAGGGTGGTCTCATCCTCATCGGCAACCACAACGGCTTCTCGTCGAGCTGGAACGACGTCCACGCCGGCGACACGGTCTCCCTGGACACCGCCTACGGCCGCTACTTCTACAAGATCAACCAGCGGTACATCCGGGACGGCAGCGACCGCACCTACATCGACCACCCCAAGGACGGCAACGGGGAGGTCCTCGAGCTGGTGACCTGCTGGCCGCTCTGGCAGGGGGCCTTCGCCCCGCAGCGCCTCGTCTTCGAGGCGGTCCCGGTGGCACCGTCGTGAGCCGCCGCATCGCCAGCGCCCTCGCCGGCGCGATCCTGCTCGGCGGCATCGCCGCCACCCACCTGGCGCCCCTGACCGTCGAGGCCGCGCAGTGCTCCGCGCCGCACGTCGGGTCGGTGACCAACGCCCTCGCCCATCCCGGTGACACGATCACCGTGAGCGGCAGCGGCTTCACCTGTGGCGGCCAGAGCAACGGCACCGCGCTGAGCGTCGGCGGCAGCGGCCAGCACATCACCGCGCTCAACGACAGCCAGATGCAGTTCGTGGTCCCCGCCGGCGGCGTCGCCGGCTCGGTGGTGGTCACGGTCACCTATCCGGTGCTCCTCGGCAGCCAGAGCCAGAGCAGCAACACCGACCGGCTGCTGCTGATGGTGCCGGCGGCATCGAACAACACCGCCACCCCGGGCCCCGGCGGCGGATTCACCGTGAGCGGCTCGGGCTTCACCATGGGCGGCTTCGTCAAGAGCATCACCGCCAGCGCCGGCGGCTGCGGTGGCCTCGCGGTGGGCGCGATCAGCGACACCTCGGTCGCCCTGACCGCCCCCGGCAGCTACTGCAACCAGCCGGTGGGACTCAACATCACCGGCTACGCGACCTCGACCAGGAACGCCACCATCCTCACGAACACCGTCGGCATCGGCGCCGGCGGGCTCAACATCGCCCCCAGCCCCGGCGGGCTCTCCACCGGCTCGGCGGCCCCCGGCGACCTGGTCAGCTTCTCCGGCGCCGGCTACGGCAACAGCGGCTCGGCGACGCTCGACGGCCAGGGCATCGGCTCCAACTGGACCGACAACAGCATCAGCTTCACCGTGGCGTCGAACTCCACCTCGGGCGCGGTGGTCTTCACCCGCTCCGACGGCCATGTCATCAACGCCGGCAACCTCACCGTGAACTCGAAGGTCACCGGCGTCAGCGCGGGTCGTGCCCAGGACGGTGACACCGTCACCATCGCGGGCACCGGGTTCGGCCCCGGAGGCAAGGTGACGCTCGGCGGCACCGATCTGCCGGTCAAGAGCTGGTCGCCCACCTCGATCGCGGTGACCATCCCGGCGGGCGCCGCCACCGGCGACCTCACCGTCACCCCCCAGAACGACGCGCCCTCGACGGTCCCCAACGGGATCACCGTCATGCACCTCGCCGCGCTCAAGCCCGGCGACGGCGCGCCCGGCGCGACCATCGGCATCACCGGCAACGGTTTCGGCTCCCAGAAGGGCTCGGTGAGCATCGCCGGGGTCAACGCCCCGGTGACCATCTGGGGCGACAGCACGATCGCCGTGGTGGTGCCCTCGATCCCCAGGTATGCCGGCAGCGGCGGCGACGACCACATCGTGGTGAACGTGCCCGGCGCGGCGAGCGCGATGAGCGCCGCCTTCCACGTCGACCCGGTCCCGCCGGCGACGCCGAACTCCACCCCGGGGCAGAACACCCCCGGAAACACCCCGGGCGGCGTCCCGACCATCGATCCGATCACCGGCATGCCGACGAACGGCGCCTCCGCCTCGCCGACGAACGGGAACGCCCCGAGCTTCATCCCACCGTCGTCGAACGGCCCGATCATCTCGATCGGCCCGGTTCCGTTCCACCCGGTGCCCAAGGTGTCCGGCCCGGTCAACCTCACCCTCACCCCGAGCAAGGCGAACGCCGACCCCGGGCAGGACGTTCCCTTCTCCGTCACCCTGACCGCCTTCGGCCAGCCGGTGGTGGGCGCTCCCGTCGACCTCCTCCTCGTGGTCGTCCCGGGCGGCGACGCCAGCATCAGCCCGGCGAAGGGCGTCACCGACGCCCAGGGCAAGGTGTCCGGCGTCCTCCACCTGAGCAAGCGCGCCGGCGACCACATCATCCTGGCGCGGTCGGGTCAGTACTCCGACGAGATCAAGATCACCGGCCGCGGGCTCGCCAACACCGGCGGCGCCGGCGGCGGGACCGACAGCAGCGTCGGCGGCGGCGGGGGCAGCCCCCAGCGGACGATCATCGTCGCCGCGCTGCTCGCCTGCCTCGTCCTCTTCCTCTCCGGCTTCGGCATCAACGTCGCCACCGCGCGCAAGCCCGGGGCGGCGGTCGCCGCCACCGCCACCCCCAGGCGCAGCCTCGGAGGCAGCCTGGTGGCGCTTCCCGTCAATGCCGGGTCGGCCGCACAGTTCGGCCTGGCGATGATGGTCTGCAGCTTCGGCCAGCTGGTCGCCGTCATGAGGCGGCGGTAGCCACTGCGCTCGCCGGCCCCGGGGAGCACGGGCTCCCCGGGGTCGCGCCGCTCTGGGGAGCTCGCTCGCAGCTAGCGAGTCGCACCGATGATGCAGGCGACCAGGGTCCAGATCAGCAGGAATCCGATCAGCAGCGGGCCGTCGATGTTCGAGACGGCGATGCTCATCAGGCGCGGCCCGCCGCCGCCACCCGCGGCCCCGCCGCCGCGCTCCGAGGGGGGCCTGCCGACGTCACCCATCCCCCAGGCCGGGGGCGGACCCGCCGGACCCGGCCGCGGGGTGACCTGGAGCCGCGCCTCGCGCCGGCGGACGCGGGCGTCGGCGATGATCCCGCCGATGATCAGCACCCCGGCGCCGCCGCTCCCCACGCCCATGAGCAGGAGGACGATGGCCAGGGGAACGTTGAAGTAGTCGTTGTACGCGTGCGGCCCGTAGAACACGAGGACGCCGCCGAGGATGCACGACAGCGAGACGATCCCGAAGCCCAGCCCCTTCCCGATGATCTCGCGTACGGGCATGTTCCTCTCCAGTCCGGCCGCCGGCGACGGCTGGGAGTATAGGTCGGTACGATCCAGGCCCGGCGCCGCGCCCGCATCGTCTAGCGGTCAGGACTCCACCCTTTCAAGGTGGCAACCGGAGTTCGACTCTCCGTGCGGGTAGGGCGGGATCTGAGTTCGACTTGGTCCGCTGGCGCCCTTCGCATGCTCCAGGTCCGCTGGCAACTGAACTGGTGGTGGGCTGGCGTTCTGGCTTGTGCGTCCTTGCCAGCGTGCTCGGGCAGCCCGCCACTCACAACGCCCGCCGTCAGCGAGGCCGACAGCCCGCTCCCCCTCACCCGCTGCCGCCCCCTCGGTGGGTTCGGTTCGTCATTGGGGTCAGAAATGGGGTCAGCCATTCCTGGCGGGCTCTCGTCAGCACCCGGTCGGCGTTGCGTTCACACGGACGCTGGCGTCGATGAAGATCGTGCCCACCGCAGCCTGCTGCTCGGGGTTCGCCGGCAGAATGATGGCGGCATCGGCAGCCCCGTCCGGATCGGCATCTCCGAACGCACGAGCGAGGGCCGCACTTCGGTACTGGATGTGCTCGCATCCGGAGGCGACCGTGTCGTAGATGAGGATCGCGTCCGGCGGGAGCTCACGACGGTAGGCCCGCTTCGCCTCTGACAGCGAGATGAGCGGGGTGAA
>VBHE01000242.1:0-400 GCA_005889515.1 Chloroflexota bacterium
GGTCGATGAGGTGGAAGTAGCGCTCCCCCCACTCGGCGTCCTGCGGCGGCGCCTCCGGGCGCAACCCGGCCGCCAGCGCCCGGGCGTGGACCGCATCGACGTCATCGACGTGGAGGATGAATCGCCCCCACCAGGACCAGCGCCGCTCCGGGGGCTGGGCGATGAGGTTGAGGAACTGGCCGCCGCCGACCCGCAGCGTGGTGAAGCCGGCGTCCGCGCCCCCGTATGCGACCTCGAGGCCGAGCGCCTCGTAGAAGCCCACCGCCGCGGCCATGTCGTGGGTCGCCAGGGTGACCGCGCTGATGGAGCGGAAGCCGGGGCTATTCGAACCGGCCGTGGCAGCGCTTGTACTTGAGCCCGCTGCCGCACGGGCAGGGCTCGTTGCGTCCCACCTTGTGGC
>VBHE01000242.1:505-962 GCA_005889515.1 Chloroflexota bacterium
CCGGCGCTCGCCTGGGCCGCGGCCGGGCGCGCGGCCGGCGGGCTGTCGGCGCCCTCGGCGTCCTCGCCGGCCTCGGCCTCGGCCTCCGGGGCGCCGTCGCCGGTGCCGTCCTGTGCGTCCGCCGGCGGGGCCTCCTGCGCCGGCGGCTGCTGGAGCTGGATCTGGACGTGCATGAGGAGGCGGACGATCTCGCGCTGGATCTCCTCGGAGAGCTCGCCGAAGGCCTCGAAGGCCTGGCCCTTGTACTCCATGAGCGGGTCCTTCTGGCCGTAGCCGACCAGGGTGACCCCCTCGCGGAGGTGATCCATCTGGGTGAGGTAGGCGCGCCACTTCTGGTCGATGACCTCGAGCATCACCCGCTGCTCGACGTAGCGCATCGTGGCCTCGCCGTACTGGGCCTCCTTCTCCTCGTAGGTCGCGACCAGCTCGTTGATGCTCGCCTCGGAGATCTCCTCGC
>VBHE01000242.1:1016-1607 GCA_005889515.1 Chloroflexota bacterium
AAGGTGGGCACCTCGGCGGCGACCATCCGGTCCATCATGCTCATGAGGTTGGCGCGGGTGTCGGTGCCCTCGAGGATCTTGCGACGCTCGCCGTAGATGACCTCGCGCTGCTTGTTCATGACGTCGTCGTACTCGACGACGTGGCGCCGGGCGTCGAAGTTGTGCCCCTCGACGCGGGACTGGGCGCCCTCGATCTGCCGGGTCACCATCCGCGACTCGATCGGCGTGTCATCGTCGATGCGCAGCCGGTCCATCAGGCCCTGCATGCGGTCACCGCCGAAGACGCGCATCAGGTCGTCCTCGAAGGAGAGGAAGAAGCGGGTCTCGCCGGGGTCGCCCTGGCGGCCGGAGCGGCCGCGCAGCTGGTTGTCGATGCGCCGCGACTCGTGGCGCTCGGTGCCGATGATGTAGAGGCCGCCGAGGTCGGGGACCCCCTCGCCGAGCACGATGTCGGTTCCGCGACCGGCCATGTTGGTGGCGATCGTCACCGCTCCCGGCTTGCCGGCCTCGGCGACGATCGTCGCCTCGCGCTCGTGCTGCTTGGCGTTGAGCACGTTGTGGGTGATGCCGCGCTTCTCGAGCAGCCGCGAG
>VBHE01000242.1:1656-15859 GCA_005889515.1 Chloroflexota bacterium
CGCTCGGCGATCTCCTCGGCGACCGCCCGGTACTTGCCCTCCTCGGACTTGTAGATGAGGTCGGACTCGTCCTTGCGGACCATCGGCCGGTTGGTGGGGATGGGGATGACGTCGAGGTGGTAGATCTTGTGGAACTCCTCCGCCTCGGTGAGCGCGGTGCCCGTCATCCCCGCCAGCTTGCGGTAGAGCCGGAAGAAGTTCTGGAAGGTGATGGTCGCCAGCGTGATGTTCTCCTGCTGGACCTTCACCCCCTCCTTGGCCTCGATCGCCTGGTGGAGCCCGTCCGACCAGCGCCGGCCCGGCATGGTCCGACCGGTGAACTCGTCGACGATGATGACCTCGCCGTCCTTGACGATGTACTCGCGGTCGCGCAGGTACAGCGCGTGGGCGCGCAGCGCCTGGTTGATCTGGTGGGCGTCGGCGGCGTGCTCGAGGTCGTAGACGTTCTTCAGGCCCGTCCACTTCTCGACCTTGGCGATGCCCTCCTCGGTCAGCGCGGCGGACTTCGTCTTCTCGTCCTTGGTGAAGTCCTCCTCCTCCTTGAGACGGGGGATGAGGCGCGCGTACGTGTAGTACTTCTCGGTGAGTTCGTCGGCCTCGCCGCTGATGATTCGACGATCGCGAACCAGAGGCGCCGCTGCACGCACTGCTCGACGGTGACCGCCATGTTGTCGCGCAGGTAGTCGAACCCGAGCTCGTTGTTGGTCGCGTAGGTGATGTCGGTCGCGTACGCCTCGCGCCGGCTGCAGGGCCGGAAGTGCTGGAGGCGGGGGTCGACGTGGGTCTCGTCGAGGTAGTCGGGGTCGTAGATCAGCGACATGTCATGGGCGATGACGCCGACGCTCATCCCCAGGGCGTGGTACAGCGGGCCGTTCCAGCCCGCGTCACGGCGGGCCAGGTAGTCGTTGACGGTGACCAGGTGGGCGCCGCGGCCGAGCAGGGCGTTGAGATAGAGCGGCAGGGTCGCGACGAGGGTCTTGCCCTCGCCGGTCTTCATCTCCGAGATCTTCCCCTGGTGCAGCACCATGCCGCCGATCAGCTGGACGTCGAAATGGCGCATCCCCAGCACCCGGCGCGAGGCCTCGCGGACGCAGGCGAACGCCTCGGGGAGGATCTCTTCGAGGAGACGGTCGCGCTCGCGCTCGGCCATCTCGATCTCGCGGCGGTCCTCCTGGGCGCCCTCCTCCTCCTCCTCGTCCTCGTCGACGATGCCGACGGAGACGGGCTGGCCGAGGCTGAGGTCGGGGCCCTCGACGCCGAGGCGCTCGCGGAACTCGGCGGTCTTGGCCTCGAGCTCCTCGTCGCTCAGGGACTTCATCTCGTCCTCGAGCGCGTTGATCGTCTCGACCGTCGAGCCGGCGCGGCGGACGTCCTTCTTGATGGGATCGCCGAGGATCTTGCTCAGACGCATGGGGCCTCCATGATCCCAGACTATCAGTCGTGTCGGATGGCCGAGACGATTGCCGCCCGCGAGGCCCGTCGCGCCGGCAGCGCGGCGGCGAGCAGGGAGCCGACCACCACCGCCGCCAGCGCCGCGGCGGCGGTCCCGAGGGGGAGGACGAACTGGGGCTCGAAGCCGGGCGATGAGCCGGCGCGGAGCAGTGGGAGCGCCAGGCCGCAGCCTGCGGCCACCCCCAGGAAGGTGCCGGTGGTGGCGAGCAGGCCCGCCTCGGTGAGCACCAGTCGCAGCGCCCGCCGGCGGCTGAGGCCGGCGGCGCGGAGCAGGGCGAGGTCACGGGTCCCCTGGCGGGCGTTGACGAGCAGGGTGTTCACCACCGCGAGCATGGCGATGGCCACCGCCATCCAGCTGAGGACGCTGAGCAGGGAGAGGGTGTTGCCGAGCGATTGGCGAGCCTCGTCGCGGAGGGTCGCCACCGGCACCGCGTTCATCCCGTAGAGGGCGGCCACCCGCGAGACCGCGGCGAGAGCGCTCGCGCCGCCGCTGCTCACCACCTCGAGGTCGTCGAAGCCCGAGACCGCCGCGTCCCCGTAGAGGCGCCGGGCAATGCCATCGCCGAGGAGGAGCGCCTCACGGCCGTCGCCGGCGGGGAGCGAGTGCGCGACCACGCCGGCGACGCTGACCTCGAGCCTGCCGGCGCCGGCGGTCAGCGTGATCCGGCTGCCCCGGTGCCAGCCGAACTCGCTCGACAGCTGCTCGGGGACGAGCACGGAGGGGCCCACCGAGAGGGCGGTGAGCGCCGCCTGGCGATCAGCCGCAGCGGCAGGGCGACGTTCTCGGCGGCGGTGAGGCTGGGGATCAGGTTGAAGAACTGGAAGACCAGCCCGATGTGGTCGCGGCGGAAGACGGCGAGGCGCTCGTCGTCGAGGGCGTAGAGGTCGCGACCGGCGATGACCACCCGTCCCTCGTCCGGCGGCTCGAGGCCGCCGAGGCAGTGGAGCAGGGTGCTCTTGCCGCAGCCGCTCGGGCCCATGATGGCGACGAACTCGCCGCGGCCGACCTCGAGGGACACCCCGGCGAGCACGTCGCGGGGCTGGCGGCTGATCCGGTACGCCTTGCGCAGCCCTTCGACGGAGACCACGGTGTCGGCGCCGGTGGCCGAGGCCGAGGGGGCGAGGACGGCGTGGTCAGTCAAGGAGGCTCCCCTCGAGCACGGCCTCGACGGAGTCGGAGAGGAGGCCCTGGGGGGTGTAGAGCAGCGGCGCGGGCGGGGCCGTCGCGGGCTGCGGGGACGGGGCGGCCGAACCCTGGGGCGCCAGGCTCGCGGGGGCGAACGGCGTGGGCGTCGGCGTGGGGGCGGGCGTCGGCACCGGGGTGACCTCGCGGACCCCGGGGGTGGCGGCGACGAGCTGGGCGATGGATGCGGACTGGGTCGCCGGGCTGTGGACCACGATGTCGCCGACGAACATCTGGGTGACCCAGCGGTCGCCGGCGGTCACCGCGCCCGAGCTCAGCGCGCTCAGCGCGGTCGCGGTGGCGACGCTCACCACAAGCCCGGCGAGGGTGAGGGCGGTGCGGCGCCGGCGCCGGGCGAGGGCGGCGGCGGCGACCGGAGCCGTCTGCGCCAGCGGGCTCAGCGCGGCTCCGACGGCGCGGAGCAGCGGGGCCGAGATCAGCGGGAGGCAGAGGGCGGCGCCGATGAGCAGGGCCATGCAGCCCACGACCACGGCGGCGATCGCACTCGCGCTCGCTGCGACCGCGCCAGGCCGGCGAGGGCGAGGCCGCGGACGGAGCGGTGCGGAGCCGGCTCCGCCGCCGAGCGCAGCGCCACCAGCGGCTGGGAGCGGGCCGCCGCCAGGGCGGGGAGCAGCGCCCCCAGGAGTGCTGCCGTGAGGCCGGCGGCCGCCGATCCGACGAGCTGCCAGGGCCGCAGCGGCAGCGGCGGGGCGGGGAGGTCGCTCGCCCCGAGGTGGGTCACCGCCAGGCTGCCGAGGAGCAGGCCGGCGCCGACCCCGAGCCCCGCGCCGGCGAGACCGAGCACCCCGGCCTCGGCGAGGAGGAGGCGGAGCACCTGACGCGGGCCGGCGCCGGCGGCGCGCAGCAGGCCGATCTCCCGGCGCCGCTCGCTGACGGCGAGCGCCGTGGTGTTGGCGCTGACCCCCGCGCAGATCAGGCACGCGAGGGCGACGACGAGGAGGAGCAGCGGCCGGATCTGGTCGAGCGGCGCGGCGGCGCCGGCACGCGGGTCGACGGCGAGGGCGCTGCCGCCGAGCGACTTCTCGACCGCCGCCGCGACCGTCACCGCGCTCGTTCCCGGGGCGAGCCTCAGCGCCGCGAGGGGGGTCCGGAGCCCCATCCCGAAGGGACCCGAGGCGGCGGCCTGGCTGACGAACCCGGAGGCGCCGGAGAAGGCCGGCCCTCCCTGGTTCGAGGCGGTGATCCCGACCACGGTGAAGGTGGTGTCGCCTGCGCCGCCCCGGTGGAGCGCAGCGCGCTCGCGACCCCCTGGTCGAGCACCACCTCGGTCAGGCTGCCGTCGCGAGGCAGGCGCCCGGAGACGAGATGGAGCGGACGCAGCGCGGCGCGCCCGCCGTCGAGCCCGACCACGGCGACGTCGAGCCCCTGGACGGCGCCGGAGGAGACCCGGGCGACCACGCTCTTCTCGAGCAGCGGGCTCACCCGGGCGACGCCCCGGATGGCGCGGAGCCTGGCGACGTCGGCGGCGTCGAGGCCGGGGCCGGAGACGGTGCGGACGTCGACGCCGGACTCGCCGGCACGGGCCGCCTGGGCGGAACCGGTCTGGTCGTCGAGGCCGCTCAGGGTGATCTGCACCGCGAGCAGCGCCGCGACCCCCAGGGCGACGGCGAGGGCGGCGAGCAGACCGCGCAGCGGACGGGTCCGGAGCCAGCCTCGGAGGATCGGCGGGATCACAACCCCAGCTCGACGAGCCGCGCCACCAGCGGTGCCGGGTCGGGCGTGTCGCGACGGCCGAGGCGCACCTCGTCGACCACCGCGCCGTCGCGCATCACCAGGACCCGGTCGGCCCAGGCGGCGGTGCGGGCGTCGTGGGTGACGACGACGGTGGTCTGGTCCTCGCTGCGGCAGAGGCGGGCGAGCAGAGCCATCACCTCGTGGGCGGTGGCCCAGTCGAGGTTGCCGGTCGGCTCGTCGGCGAGCAGCACCGAGGGGGCGACGGCGAGCGCCCGGGCGAGCGCGACGCGCTGCTGCTCGCCGCCGGAGATCTCCTCCGGCCCGTGACCCTGGAGGCCGTGGAGGTCGAGCTGATCCATGAGCGCGTGGACGCGATCGCGGATCACCCGGCGGCGGTTGGGGCTGCCCCAGCGCCCGGCGCCGTGGCCGCGCCCGCGCAGCCGCAGCGGCAGGGCGACGTTCTCGGCGGCGGTGAGGCTGGGGATCAGGTTGAAGAACTGGAAGACCAGCCCGATGTGGTCGCGGCGGAAGACGGCGAGGCGCTCGTCGTCGAGGGCGTAGAGGTCGCGACCGGCGATGACCACCCGTCCCTCGTCCGGCGGCTCGAGGCCGCCGAGGCAGTGGAGCAGGGTGCTCTTGCCGCAGCCGCTCGGGCCCATGATGGCGACGAACTCGCCGCGGCCGACCTCGAGGGACACCCCGGCGAGCACGTCGCGGGGCTGGCGGCTGATCCGGTACGCCTTGCGCAGCCCTTCGACGGAGACCACGGTGTCGGCGCCGGTGGCCGAGGCCGAGGGGGCGAGGACGGCGTGGTCAGTCAAGGAGGCTCCCCTCGAGCACGGCCTCGACGGAGTCGGAGAGGAGGCCCTGGGGGGTGTAGAGCAGCGGCGTGGGCGGGGCCGTCGCGGGCTGCGGGGACGGGGCGGCCGAACCCTGGGGCGCCAGGCTCGCGGGGGCGAACGGCGTGGGCGTCGGCGTGGGGGCGGGCGTCGGCACCGGGGTGGGCGCCGGCGGTGCGGTCTGCACCTGAGGAATCGTCACCGGGGCGGGAACCCGGACCGGCGGGGGGACCGGGCGCGGGGTGCGCACCGGGACCGGCACCGGCCGCGGCGTCGGAGCGGGCCCACCGCTGCCGCCGGAACCCTTGATGAACTCCTCGGTGGTGAGCCACGCGTTCGCGGAGCCCTGGTAGCTCGCCGTGAACTCCGAGCCGACGCCCATCTGGTTGAAGCTCGGGTTGGCGCGCTGTTCATGTAGATGGTGTTCATGTTCGCCGCGGCGTCGGTGGGGTCGCCGGCGCCGATGCCGGGGTCGGAGAACCACGCGATGTTCTCGCCCCACGCGGTCCACTGCACCCCGTCCGGGGTGAGCATGATGTCGGCGTACTGGCCACCGCACTCGGGGATGGGGTGGTCGAAGTAGTCGCGCTGGATCATGTCCACGGTGCGGCCGTTGGCGACCCCGCCGGAGCAGGCGAAGGGACGGCCGTCGGCGATGTCGCCCAGCGTCGAGTTCCACGACAGCGCGCCGACGCCGTTGCTGGTGCGATCCTGGTTGGTGAGCGCGAAGAGGTTGGAGTCGAGGGTGCCGTTGGAGGCGAGCACCGGCAGCGGCGCGGCGACCGTCAGTCCGAGGACGGCGCCGCCGAGGCCGGTGGCGGCGGCGAGCGATACGGCGACCGCCCGGTGGCGACCGGTGAGCTCGCCGTCCTCCGCGTCGGGATCGTCGCCGGCGGGCAGGGCGCGCACCGCCCGGGCGGAGCGCTGCAGCTCCTTCCAGCGGCGCGCGCGCTCCGCCTCGTCCCGCCCACCGACGGTCATGGCTTCCGGCGGTCGGGGAACGCGGCGGTCTGCTGCGCCTGGCGGCGGTCGGGGAAGAGCCGGGCCAGGTCGGTCGGCAGCGGGATGCCCATGTCGAACAGCCGGTTGATGACCTGCGGCCGGATGCCGGTGGGGGTGAAGTCGCCGATGATGCGGCCGTTCTCGTCGGCGCCGCGCGACTGGAAGGTGAAGATGTCCTGCATCGTGATCGTGTCGCCCTCCATGCCGATGATCTCGGTGACGGAGGTGACCCGCCGCGAGCCGTCCTTGAGGCGGCTCAGCTGGATGATGAGGTTGAGCGCCGACGCCACCTGCTGACGGACGGCGCGCATCGGCAGGTCCATGCCCGCCATCAGCACCAGGGTCTCGAGACGGCCGAGGCAGTCGCGCGGGTTGTTCGCGTGGATGGTGGTGAGCGAGCCGTCGTGGCCGGTGTTCATCGCCTGGAGCATGTCCAGGGCCTCGCCGCCGCGGCACTCGCCGACGACGATCCGGTCGGGCCGCATGCGCAGGCTGTTGATGACGAGCTCGCGGATCGCGATGCGGCCCTCGCCGTTGATGTCGGCGGGGCGCGCCTCCATCCGGCAGACGTGCTCCTGGTGGAGCTGCAGCTCGGCGGCGTCCTCGATGGTGACGATGCGCTCGTCGATCGGGATGAAGCTCGAGCAGACGTTGAGCAGCGTCGTCTTTCCGGTGCCGGTGCCGCCGCTGATCATGATGTTCGCGCGGGCGAGAACGCAGGCGCGGAGGAAGGCGGCGGACGCCTCGGTGAGGGTCCCGAACCGGATCAGGTCGCCGACCTGGTACGGGTCCTTGGCGAACTTGCGGATGGTGAGGATGGGACCGTCGATCGAGATCGGCGGCACCACCGCGTTGACGCGCGAGCCGTCGAGGAGGCGGGCGTCGCAGAGGGGCTGGCGATGATCGATGCGGCGTCCCACCGCGGAGACGATCAGGTCGATGACGCGCAGCAGGTGGTTCTCGTCGTCGAAGCGCACGTCGGTGAGCAGGATCTTCCCCTCCCGCTCGACGTACACCATGTCGGTGCCGTTGACCATGATCTCGGTGAGGGTGTCGTCCTCGACGAGCGGCCGGAGCGGACCCAGGGCCTCGAGGTAGCGCGCCATCTCCTCCGAGGTGCGGGAACTGGTGGGGGTGGTGATCACGAGTCGGTGCGCTCCTGCGGTGACGGGGAGATGAGGGGCGTGCTGCGGGAGCCCGGCGCCGTGGTCGTGGCGCCTCAGAGCATTCCCAGCCCCGTTCGACCGGATTCTCAGCCTCCGCGCCGGGCGCAGGAGGCCATCGCGACGGCTTCGATACGACCCGCACCGGCCTGTTGCAGTGCGTACGCGGCCGCGGCAAACGTCGCTCCGGTCGTGACCACGTCGTCCACCAGCCAGACCGTCCCGCCGCCGAGCCTGCCGCCCTCCCAGCGGAAGGCGGCGGACAGGTTGCGAAGCCGCTGACCCTCCCCGAGCCCCACCTGGGCGGGGGTCTCGCGCACCCGCCGCAGCCCTGCCCTCGGGGGCGGCAGCCGGCACGCGGCGCAGAGCGCGGCGGCGGCCACCTCGGCCTGGTTGAAGCCGCGCAGCCGCCGGCGCCGGACGCCGAGGGGCACGGGGACGACCGCCTCCGGGGGCCCCGCGGCGAGCAGCTCCGGCGTCAGCCGCTCCGCGGCCAGCGCGGCGAGGACGTGGATGGCCCGCCGGCATCCGCGGTACTTGGCGGCGTGGATGGCGCCCCGCGCGGGCGCGGCCAGCGGCAGGGCGGCGCGGCAGGCGCCGTAGGCCGCGGGGCGCGGCGGCGGCACCGGGAGGGCGAGCGCGAGCTCGACGCACATCTCGCAGAGGACGTGGGCGGAGGGCTCGTCGCACCCCGTGCAGCGCCGCGGCGCCACCGTGTCGGCGAGCCGGGCCAGGCCCTCGGAGAGGCCGGCGAGCACCCGTGACGACATGGCAGTGATTCTGCCATCGCCATGGCGGCTCAGACCAGGCGGAGGACCGTCCCCTTCTCCACCCCGGCGGCGGCGAGGGTGCCGGCGGGCAGCTCGAACGCGGTCCGGGCACCGCGGACGATCCGGCTCACCCTCCACGGACGGATGCCGTGGTAGGCGCGCACCACCCGCCACTCCCGGTCGACGAAGGCGACGTCGAGGGGGAAGCGCATGAAGAACATGTGGATCGAGTTGCAGGGGGTGATCGCCAGCCCGTGGCCGGCGGGCAGCTCCCTGCGGAACATCAGCCCCAGGCCGCGGCGCAGGAAGCCGTCCGCCTCCTCGACCCGCGCCGCGACCTCGCGGCCCTCGGCGGTCTCGAGCCGCCTGGCCCCGGCCACTCCGGCGCTCAGCTCGCGCTCGCGGCCGCGGCGTAGCGGCCGACCTTCGCCTTCTGGGTCCGCTCGCGCTTCAGCTCGAAGAAGGCGCCGTGGCGGACCATCCAGATGGTGTGGTCCCAGAGCTCGCCGGCGGGCTCGCCGCCGATCCGCTCGTCGACGACCGGGCCGAAGATCGGGGCGGCGCCGTCGACGATCAGCGTCGGCGCCCCGAAGGCGCCCTTCTCCGTGGCGGCGCGGTGCTCGGCGAGCAGCTCCTCGAGCGTCCCCGGGTCGTCGAGGGCGCGGTCGACCAGGCCGGGGTCGAGCCCGGCGGCCCTCGCGCAGGCGCGCAGCACGGTGGGGTCACCGAGCGGCTCGGCGCGCTCCTGGTAGGCCTCGCCCATCTCGGTGTAGAGCCGGGCCAGGGCGGCATCGCCACCCTCGCGGCGGGCCTGGACGAGCACCCTCGAGGCGCGCTCTCCGGCCTCGTGGGAGTCGCGGATCCGCCCCTCCTCCTTGCCACGGTTGGCCTCGGCGAGGTCGATGAGGCGGGTGACGACGTGCACCGGGCGGACCCGCTCGACCTCGGCCAGCCAGCGCGAGGTCAGCCACGCCCAGGGGCAGCAGGGGTCGATGTGCAGGACGACGGTGGTGGGGTTCTCGGAGCTCATGGGCGTCACGCTACCTCACGGGCTCAGAGCGGCGATCAGAGCTCCGATGTCGGGGGTGCCGCGGCCGGTGGTGTAGTCCCAGCCCGGGGTCGCCGCCCACAGCCCCTGGAAGCCGACGACGACGTCGAAGAAGACGGTCGCGGGCAGCCGGTACAGGTACGGGGTGGCGAAGCCCAGCCTCCCGCCGCGCGCCGCCTGGGCGCGGGCCCAGATCCCGAGCCACGCCGGGGCGCCGGCGCTGGTGCCGCCGACGACCACCTTGGTGCCGTTCTCGACGATCGAGTAGCCGGTGCCGGGATCGGCATCGAGGCTCACGTCCGGGGTGCCGCGGTGCCCGGCCACCAGGCCGGCCCCGGCGGCCGCCTGGTAGGGGGGCTGGTCCTCGGTGTTCGCCATCCCCCCGCCGCCGTCCGACCAGGCGACCTCGCGGAGCGCGGCGGGGCCATCGGTGAGCGTCGTCCCGCCCACGCTCACCGCGTACGGGCTCGCCGCCGGGTAGGTCGGCTGCGGCCGGGTCGCCTGGCCGATGTCACCGAAGTCGACGAGCTTGCGGTGTCGCCGCTGGGGGCGAAGAGGGTCCTGCCGGTGGCGACGGCCTGGAGGAGGAGGGTGTCCGCCGCCTTCTGGAAGCCGGTGCGCTTCGCCACCTCCTCGCACTCGCCCGCGGAGAAGCTCGCCTGGCGGGCGCGGCCGTCGGTCACCCAGCGGTCGAGCTCGGCCATGCTGTCGGGGTCGTTGAGGCTGGTGACGTCGTAGACGAGCAGGGACGACACCCCCGGGGCGAAGGCGGTGGCGTACTGGGTGTCGAGGTCCCACTCCCGGTTGTCGATGTTGTTGCCGGTGGGCGGGCCGACGGCGATCGTCGTCCAGGGGACCCGGGGCAGGCCGTACGCCTGCTCGAAGGTGACGAGGTCGCGCTCGGGGATGCTGAGCTCGCCGGCGGCGAGCACTGCGATCGTCTGGCCCTGTCCGGTGTTGCCCTCGGGGGCGTGGTAGAAGGACCAGAAGTCGGCCGGTCCGCGGGGCGGGTGCACCGGGCTGAGGCCGACGACGGGCGGGACGCTCGGCATGCCCGGCGGCAGGGCGGGGCCCATCCCCTTGTGGCCGCCGACGTCGGAGAGGCCGAGCACCGCCTCGACCCGTCCCTCCAGTCCCGCGGGCAGGTGGGCGACGCGGTCGACGTCGCGGTACTCGAGACCGTCCGCGCGGTAGCGGCGCAGGCCGGCGCCGAGGGCGGCGCCGATCCGTCCGGCGGCGCCGCGGAGCGCCACCAGGGTGCGCCCGGCCGACACCGAGACCACCTCGAGCCCCGACCGCCGAGCCCAGTCGCGCACCGCGGCCACGGTCGCGGGGTCGGGGGCGTGAGCGTCGACCATCTCCGCCGGGGTGAGCTCGCGCGCCCCGGGACGGGCGGACATCAGCGCGGCCACCCGCGACTCCAGGCCGGTGCGGTCGCGCAGGGGGAGCGCCAGGGTGATGGCGATGGGGGTCCGCGGGTCGACGGGGCCGAGGTCGACGGCGCCGCTCAGGCCGACCGGCGCGACGCCGGCGAGCACGCTCGGAGCCGGGACCGCGGGGCCGGCGCCGGAGGCGGCGGGGGGCGCCGCGAAACCCAGCGCGGCGAGGGTCGCCGCCGCTGCGAGCACCGGGAGGCGGCGTCGACCTGCGGGCACCGTTCCTCCTCTCCCGCGCCCCCGAGGGAGGCAGGGGGCGGATGTCGTGCATATGGTCGGACATGCGGACGGCCGAGGCAAATCCGCATCATGGGCCCGTGGCCACCGCCCCCCAGCGCCGCGGCCGGCGCATCGCGATGACCCCCGAGGAGTGCAACGCGTTCCTCTCGACCGAGCGCACCTGCCGGGTCGGCACCGTGGGCGCGAACGGCCTCCCCCATGTCAGCCCGCTGTGGTTCGTCTGGGACGGGCGGGCGATGTGGCTCTACTCGCTCAGCCGCAGCCGCCGGCGCGCCGACCTCCGCGCCAGCCCCGCGGTCTCCGTCGTCGTCGACGCGGGGATCGACTACGACGAGCTCCGCGGCGTGGAGCTGGGAGGAACGGTCGAGGTCGTCGGCGAGGAGCCCCGCACCGGCGAGCCCGTCGCCGAGCTCGAGGAGCCGGAGCGGCTGATGGCCGCGAAGTACCACGGTGGTGGGGGACTGCCCCACGACGGGAGACACGTCTGGCTGCGGCTGGTCCCGGATCGCGCGGTCAGCTGGGACTTTCGCAAGATTTCGTCTCTCCGCCCTTGACAGGGCGGCCGTGCCTCGGAGTAGATGCCAGCCATGATCGACGGGCATCCCCGGCTCAAGGTCCCCCACGACCAGGACATCGTCGTCGTCGGCTGCTCCGGCGACCTCGCCTCGCACCGTCTCCTCCCCGCGCTCTACAACCTCGACCGCGAGGGCCTGCTCCCGGAGCACGGCAACGTCATCGGCTACTCGCTCGCGGACTGGGGCGACGCCGACTTCAGGGTGCACACCCTGAAGTCGATCGCGACCAACTCCCGGCACACGATCGAGGACGGAGTCTGGGACCACTTCTCCGCCCGCCTGCGCCACCTGACCGGGGACGGCACCGACATGCGCCCGCTCGAGGCGCTGCTCACCCAGGGGCGGCGGATGTTCTACCTGTCGACGCCGCCCTCGGCGGTGATGCCGATCGTCCAGGGGCTGGGAGAGGCGGGGCTCGCCGACGGCTCCACCCTGGTGCTCGAGAAGCCCTTCGGCCGTGACGTCCCCTCCGCACGCCGGCTCAACGAGAGCCTGCACCGGGTGCTCCCCGAGGACCGCATCTTCCGCATCGACCACTATCTCGGCAAGGAGACCGTCCAGAACCTTCTCGTGTTCCGCTTCGCCAACCCGCTCTTCGAGCGTTCCTGGAACAGCGACGCCATCCACCGCATCGAGATCACCGTCGCCGAGCCGATCGGCGTCGGCCGTAGGGGACGCTTCTACGAGGAGACCGGGGCGATCCAGGACATCGTCCAGAACCACCTCTTTCAGCTGCTCGCGCTGGTGGCGATGGAACCGCCGCTGAACATGGACGCGGAGGCGATCCGCGCCGAGAAGTCGAAGCTGCTGCGGAGCGTCCGCGTGGTCGACCCCGAGGAGGTCGTGCGCGGCCAGTACACCCACGGGGTCGTCGACGGCGTCGAGGTGCCCGGCTACCGCGAGGAGGACGGGGTGGCGCCCGACTCCCAGACCGAGACCTACGCGGCGATGCGGCTGCAGATCGACTCCTGGCGGTGGGGCGGGACTCGCTTCCTGCTCCGCACCGGCAAGCGGCTGAGCAAGCGCGAGACCCGGATCGTCGTCGTCTTCCGCGACGCCCCCCACAACTTCTTCGCCACCACCGAGGTGGTGCGCCTGGTCTCCCAGAAGGTGACCATCCGCATCCAGCCCGACGAGGGAATGTCGCTCACCTTCGTCGCCAAGCGGCCGGGACCGGCGGTGCAGACCCAGCCGGTGCTCATGGACTTCAACTACGGGCACTCGTTCAAGACCAGCCCGCCCGAGGCCTACGAGCGGCTGCTCCACGATGCGATGGTCGGCGACCACACCCTGTTCATCAGCGAGCACGAGATCGAGCGGGCGTGGGAGATCCTCGAGCAGGTGCTGGAGAACCCCCCGCCGGTCGTGCACTATGCAGCCGGTAGCCTGGGCCCGCGGGAGGCGGAACGCCTCGTCGATCCCCGCCGCTGGCACGCGCTCGAGGACTGAGGAACGCCGCCCGTGGGGGCGGAGAGGCACCGCGCGAGGAGGAGGAGGCAGCATGACGTCGGTCGCACAGAGCTCCGTGCAGGCGGAGATGATCGAGGTGGCCGGAACCCCGGTCGCACTGCGCCGCAGGGGCGCGGGGGCGCCGCTCCTCTTCCTCCACGGCGCCGGCTTCACCGGGCTCTGGACCGCGTTCCTCGAGGAGCTCTCGTCGGCGGCGGAGGTGTGGGCGCCCGACCACATCGGCTTCGGCGCCACCCCGGCGCAGGACTGGATGACCGGGGTCGACGACCTCGTCCTCCACTACGAGGACCTGCGCCGCGAGCAGGGCTGGGAGCGCATCGACGTGGTCGGCTATTCGCTCGGCGGCTGGATCGCCGCCGCGTACGCGACCGTGTACCCGGAGCGGGTCGGCCGGCTGGTGCTCATCACCCCGGTGGGCCTCCGCGTCCCCGGCAAGCCGATCGCCGACGTGATGATGATGACCCCGCAGAGGCTCTACGCGACCCTTTTCAACGACCCGACCAACATCCCCCAGGTCGCACCGGACCCGAGCGACCTCGGCGTCGTGGTCCACATCTACGAGGAGATGACCACGGTGGCGCGGCTGCTCTGGAACCCACGCCACGACCCCAAGCTGCCGCGGCGCCTGCGCCGGATCACGTCCCCGGCGCTCATCGTCGGCGCCGAGGACGACCGACTGGTCCCGAACGAGATGTGCGACCTCTACGCGTCGCTGATCGGCGGCGCGCGGGTCGAGCGGGTGCCCGGCACCGGCCACGCGCTGATCATCGAGCAGCCGGAGCGCACCGCCCGGCTGGTGCTCGACTTCCTGGGAGAGGGCCGATGAGCAACCGCCTCCAGTTCTGGCACTTCGGGCTCATGCACTATCCCCACATCCCGCCGACGTCGGAGATCGAGTCGACCTGGGTGACCCTCTCCAACCGGCACTACGATCCGGAGATCGGGCACCGGCTCTACCGCCGCTACCTCGACGAGTCGGTGCTCGCCGAGAAGCTCGGATACGACGGCACGTGCGTCAACGAGCACCACCAGAACGCGTACGGTACGATGCCCGATCCGAACGTGATGGCCTCGCAGATCGTGGCCAGGACCGAGCAGATCTACGTCGGGATCATCGGCAACGCCCTGCCCCTGCACCAGAACCCGCTGCGGGTCGCCGAGGCCGTCGCGATGCTCGACGTCATCTCCGGCGGCCGGATCATCTCGGGGTTCGTCCGCGGCACCGGCATGGAGTACCACTCGCTCCGCTACAACCCCGCGGAGTCGCGTGACCGCTTCTGGGAGGCGCACGACCTCATCCTCGAGGCCTGGACCAAGGACGGGCCGTTCG
>VBHE01000243.1 GCA_005889515.1 Chloroflexota bacterium
CCGGCGGTAGGCGACGAGCGCGTCGTGGGCGGCCTGGCCGCCCTCGCCGGCGGCCAGCGCACCCTGCACCGTCAGGCATCCCTTGGGGCCGCGGGGCCGGGTGGTGCACTGGACCGCGCCGTGAAGCACCTGCTCGGCCACAGCCCGCGCGGTGGGCTCCTGAAGAGCTCGAACGCCGTAGCCCGCCGGGCCCAGCGTGTAGCGCTCCAGCGCCTTGCGGAACAGGTCCTCCTTGTTGCCGAAGGCGGCATACATGCTCGTCCGCGTGATACCCATCGCCTCGGTCAGGTGGGGGAGGGTGGCGCCCTCATACCCCCTGCGCCAGAAGACCTCGAGCGCGCGCTCCAGCGCTTGGTCGGCGTCGAAGCCGCGGGGCCTGCCCATCACCGGTCGCTGCGTTGTGCACATGCCCCGAAGCATACCCAGATCGGTATCGTACGGTACACAAGTGCCGCGGGATGTGCTAGGGTCATATCAGTACCGTCTGGTACATAAGTGACCCGAGGTGCCTCGCGGCTCGGGATGAGGAGAGGACCTCCGATGGGACAGCTCGACGGCAAGACCGCGGTCGTGACCGGCGCCACGACAGGCATCGGCCTGGCGGCCGCCAGACGCCTGGTGTCCGAGGGCGCGCACGTCTTCATCACCGGGCGGCGCAAGCCCGAGCTCGATGCCGCCGTGGAGTCCATCGGTGCGGGCGTGACCGGCGTCCAGGGCGATGTGTCGGTCCCCGAGGACCTGGATCGCCTCTATGACGCCGTGCGTTCGACGGGGCGCGGGGTGGACGTGCTGTTCGCCAACGCCGGGGGCGGCTCGCTCGCCACGCTGGAGCAGGTCACCGAGGAGCACTTCGACCAGACCTTCGACATCAACGTCAAGGGGGTGGTGTTCACCGTGCAGAAGGCGCTGCCACTGATGAGCGACGGAGCCTCGATCATCCTGCCCGGCTCGACGGCCGCCACCTCCGGCGACGAGGCCTTCGGCGTGTACGCCGCCTCCAAGGCGGCCGTGCGCTCCTTCGCTCGCACCTGGGCCAACGAGCTCAAGGCCCGTGGCATCCGTGTCAACGCGATCGCTCCCGGGCCGACCGACACCCCCGGGATCACCGGCGCGGCTCCCGACGAGCAGCAGGCGGCGCAGCTCAAGCAGGCCTTCGCCGGACAGGTTCCGCTCGGCCGGATGGGCCGCCCCGAGGAGATCGCCGATGCGGTGCTGTTCCTGGCCTCGAACCAGAGCAGCTTCATCACCGGCAGCAACCTCTACGTGGACGGCGGCCTGAACCAGATCTGAACGATGTGGTCGGGAGCATGAGATGAATCTGGGAGGAGTAGGGATCTGGAGTGTCGAGCTGCGGCTCGGTGACCTCGGGGAAATCAGCGAAGGGCCGCCGAAGTCACCGAGCTCGGCTGGGGGGCGCTGTGGATCCCTGGCCCCTCAGCAGGAGTTCTCGGTGGTCCGTCTGCATGGCGGTGGTCGCCGTCACAGCCTGACGATCAGGTCGCGGACGGCGGCGGGCCGAGAGAGGAATGGGTGGTGGCCGGCGTCGAGTTCCACGACGCTGGCTGCTCGACCGGCGAACTCGCGTTGCAGGTCGGCCGGGGTGCCCCGGTCCTGCGCGCAGACCAGGTAGGTCGAGGGCACGTGCTGCCAGGCCGCTGACTGCACCGGCTGCTCGAGGACCGCCAGGCTCTGGCGGGCCGTCTTGTCGATGGCCTGTCGCTGGATATCCGGGTCGCAATCCTGCAGGAACGTCTCGGCCAGGGCCTCCAGCCGGACGGTGAAGGTGCCGCCCTCGGGATCGATGTCGAGAAACGGAGCCGGCTCCTCACCGCCGAACGAGGAGAGGCTCTGGCCGATCTCGGGCAGGTAGCTGGACACGAGCAGCAGATGGCGCACGGCGTCGACCCCCGCCGCCGCCTCCGCGGTGACGATGCCGCCGTAGCTGTGGGCGACCACGACGGTCGGCTCATCGCTTGCGGTCAAGACTTGCCGGACCGAGGCGACATCGGCGGTGAGCCCGGGCCCTTGCGCACCCGTCGGCTCACCCGTCTCGCCGCAGCTGGGCAGGGCGGGCGCCTCGCTGGCGACGCCCCGCTCGGCCAGCAACTGACCGGTTCGGTGCCACCACCACGATCCGTCCTTGACGCATGCCCCGTGCACGAAAACGACCCTCATCATGACCTCCTCATCGTGTCTCGATCTGATCTGGAGCAATAGGATGTCGCGCTCTACCACGACGCTCTCGGCAGAGCGCGGGACCAGAGCCAACCTGCTGAACACGTGAGAATCCATCCGTCAGGCAATCACTACCCTTGATGCCGGCCGACTCGAGGTCGGAGGCGAAGGCGACTGTGATCGCGTTCAGTGCCGTCTTCGATGAGGAGTAGGTGCCGAACATCGAGCGGTGCGGGTTCGTCGGGTCCGAGTTCAGCGTGAGTGAGCCGCTGGAGCTCGATACGTTGGCGATCCGTGCCGCCGGCGCTTCACGAAGGAGTGGCAGCAACAAGCCCTGCCAGTCTTGGAAGGCCGCCGTCGACCACGCTACGGTGCGCCGACGTACCCCGAAAGCCGGGCGTGATGACCCGCAAGTCGGAGCTGGGGCAGGCGCGGACGAGCCCCGCTCGATCCCTGCCCGGTGGCTCAGCAGTCCCGAAAACCGGGCTGCTGATTGAGGATCTGGCTGCGGATCGAGACAAAGGCCCGGTACTGCGCCGTGTCGACGTCGGCGGGGGTGAAGGCGGCGACCCGGTGGCAGTTCTGGAACGCGAAGCGCACCCCGAAGTGACGCTCCAAAGCGCCGCGGATAGCGTCGCTGGCGAGCGCGCGCAGCAGTTGCCCGCGGGCCTGCTCGCTGGGCGGGGCTGTGGTGTCGTCGGCGAAGACTCGTCCCTCGGTATCTCCCGTACGCAGCCGGGCGGTCACCCTGCTGCAGACCTGCCAGGCGTAGGGCAGTGAGCGCTCGACGGTGCGGACGAACTCCTCCGTGTCGACCTCTCCGTCCCGGGCCTGGTCGACGAGCGTCGGGGCGACATCGAGGGACATGGCATTCACCTCCTGGTCATCGGCTGCCGGTGCGGATGGGCTGCTCCGCCGTCTCTCCGGGTTCGGCGACCGCGGAGCCCATCGAGAAGGTCGGATCGACCTGGACAGCCAGGTCCTCACCAACCGAGCTGCTCGCCCATGCGGTCGCGTTGCGGAGATGGAACTCCACCGTCTGGCGGTGGAACTTCTCCCACTGTTTGGGCCGCGCGTCGACGGCGCCGCGGATGCGCGCCAGCGCTGCAACGTTGTCAGGCTCGAGGTCATCGAGCGATGTCGGCCGTCCCTTCTCCATGGCGCGTACCATCGATGAATGGCCAAGCCAGGTGAGCAGCGCGTCGCCCGCGTGCTCGCGCAGGAAGTCGACGTCCTCCGCAGCGTGCACCTTGTTGCCGACGACGGCGATGGCGACGTCGTGGTCTCGCGCGTAGTGACGGTACTGACGGAGCACAGACACGCTGCGCAGTGTCGGCTCGGCGACCAGCAGCATGAGGTCGAAGCGCGTGAACATTCCGGAGGCGAAGGCGTCGGCGCCAGCCGTCATGTCGACAACGACGTACTCTCCTGGTCCGTCGACCATGTGGTTCAGAAGCAGCTCGGCCGCACCCACCTTCGAGTGATAGCAGGCGACGCCGAGGTCGTCGTCGTTGAAGGGACCGGTCGCGAGCAACCGCAGCCCCGCGACGTGGCGGCCGAGACGCTCGTAGATCGGGTTCGACTCGGTCAGGCGAACCAGGCGCGATCCCGAGCCCGGTGGGGTCGTCTTCACCATCGAGTCGGACGAGCGGATCCGGGGATTGGTGCCCCTCAGATGGTCCTTGATCAGCGCGAGGTGCGCGCCCATCGCAGGGATCGTGGCGGCCTCCGCATCGCTCATGCCGAGGGCCCCGGCGAGGTGCTGGTTGATGTCGGCGTCGATGGCGAGGACGGGCGCTCCGTCGCGCACCAGGTGGCGGGCGAGGAGGGCTGCCAGCGTCGTCTTGCCGCTGCCTCCCTTGCCGACAAAGGCGACCTTCATTGGGCGAGACTGCTCCACATGCATCGATTGGAGGGACCGGCACCAGTTGCGTGCTCGCCTATACAGTAATAGCTCTCATTACCTCATGGCAAGCCGCGAGAGGCGGAGAGCCGCGCCGGGAGCGCCGCAGTCTCGCCGTCCCCCGGTCAGCAGCTCGTCCTCCCAGCGGGTGAGCCGCGAGGAGTTCACCACCACGGCGACGCTGCTGGCGTTGTGCAGCACCGCGGCGAGGACCGGGTTGAGGCTGCCGAGCGCGCCCGCGACGAGCCCGAGCGAGTTCACCCCTATGGCGAGACCGTAGTTCTGCCCGATCACTCGCAGGGTGTGGCGCCCCAGCCGCAGTACCGAGGCGACCTCGTTCAGTCGGCTGGCGGCCAGGGCGACGTCGGCGGTCTCAACGGCAACCTCGGTTCCGCCCAGGCCCATGGCGATGCCCACATCGGCGAGGGCGAGGGCGGGAGCGTCGTTGGTACCGTCGCCGACCATGGCGACGACGTGGCCGTCGGTATCCATCGTCCCAGCCTCGCCGCCACCGACGCCGCCGTGGTCGGGACGTCGCCGGTGAGCATCACGATGCGCTGCACCCCCAGCGCGCGCAGGTCGGCGAGCACCTGAGCCGACTCGGGCCGCACCGTGTCGGTGACTCCGATGAGGCCAACCAGGGCCCCGTTGTGGGCCAGGCAGATGACGATCTCGCCGCTGGCGCGCATGTGCTCGAGCCACTCGGCCGCCTGCGGGGTCATCTCCACGCCGTCGTCGGCGAGGAACTGCGGGCTGCCGACGAGCAGGCGGCTGCCGTGCAGGTCCGCCCGCACCCCCTGGCCGAGCAGCACCTCGCACTCCTCGTGAACCGGGATCTCGATGCGGCACTCGGCGGTATGACGCACCACCGCCTCGGCGAGCGGATGGCGCACGTGGATCTCGCTCGAGGCGGCGTAGGCAAGCACCTGTTCGGGGGTCCAGCCCTCGCCGCCGGTGACCACCACGCTGGTGACCAGCGGACGGCCGACGGTGAGCGTCCCGGTCTTGTCGAGGACCACGCCCTTGATGAGGATGCCGCGGCGCGCGCCGTTGCCGATGGCGGCGCTGATCGCCGTTGGCGTCGACAGCCCGGCGGCGCAGGGGCAGGCGATGAGCAGCATGGTCATCGCCCGCGCCGCGTCGCGGGTCAGCAGCCACGTGAGCCCGGCGAGCGCGAACGAGGTGGGGACGAAGCGCCGCGAGAAGGTGCTGGCCACGGTCTGGATCGGCGCCCGGTCGGCCTGGGCCACCTCGACGCGCTGGATGATGCGGCCCACCGCGGTGTCGCGGCCCGTCCGGGTGGCCCTCACTCGCAGTGAGCCGGACTGGAGCGTGGTGCCGGCGAAGACCTCGCCGCCCGTGTCCTTGTACACGGGCATCGACTCACCGGTGACCGCAGCCTCGCCGACGATGGCCTCGCCGCTCACCACTTCGCCGTCCACGGGCAGGGTGCAGGGAGCGTACACCGCCACCACGTCGCCGACCACGACGGCGGTGAGCGCGGTCTGCACCTCGACGCCCGCGCCCTCGCCCACCACCACCCAGCAGGTGTCATCGCCGAGACTGAGCAGGTCCTGGATGGCGCGGCGGGTGCGGCGCAGGGTGAGCTCCTGAAGGAACTCCCCGATGTTGAGCAGCCAGAGCACGGTGAGCGCCACCACGTTCTCGCGCAGGAGCAGGCTGGCCACGGTCGCGGCGGTGACCAGCGCGTCGGTGCCTCCCGGCGAACGGCGAGTCAGGCTGCGGGCGGCGCCGCGGAAGAACGGGTAGCCGGTGACCAGGGTGACCAGCGAGGCCACCATCGAGCCCCGGCCGGAGAGCAGCGGCGGGTGGCGGAGCAGCAGGCGGCGGACCGCGAGCACGGCGAGGGCGACGCCGCCGATCACCAGCCGGGCGACGCCGCCGTCCGCACCCGGGGGGGCCGGTCGCACCGCGATGGCGACCGGCGGGGCGTGGAGCGCCGTCTCCAGCACGGCGAGCAGGTCCGCCACGCCCATTTCCCCGGGGTCGAACCAGACCACCACGTTGCCGCTGCGCGGATGGGTGCGCACCGCCCGCACCGGGGGCAGGTGCATCAGTTCGTGTTCGAGGTGGGCGGCGCGCGCGGGGTCACCGCGCATCGTCGTGGCGAGGAAGCGGGCACGTCCCGCCGCGACGTGCGCGCACACCGGCGCGGTACCGCTCATCCGCCGACCGGGCTCAGTGCTCGTGGCCGTCGTGCCCGCCCGCTGTGGCGGCGGCGCCCGCCTCGGAGGGCGGCCGCGCCTCCTCCCCCAGCCGCCCCCGCGCCTCGGCGAGGAGGTCGCCGCCGGTCAGGCGGGCCCCCTCGGTCGCCCGCTCCAGCGACCGGGTGAGGCGGATCCCCTGGGCGATGCAGCCCACCGCCAGGGAGTGGACCGCGGGGCCGAGGCTGGGCCCGGCGCGGCGCGCTCCGCGAACCAGCAGATCGCCGGCGACGCCGATGGCGGCGTAGTGCGCGAGCCGGGACGCCAGAGCGCTGGCGCCTCCGGCGGAGTGGATGGGGTCGGCCATGGCACCTCTCCTGCTCTGAGGGATCGGGGCAGGCCGGATACTGTACGGCTTCCCTGTCGGGGCGCGTCCTCCCAGGTCCTGTGCTGCGGCTGCATGATCGCCGCCCGGTTGCGAACAGGAACCGTTCTCGCTAGAATCGCTCTCCATGGTCACCGAGGCTTACCGCCGCATGCGTGACCACCGGGGGGTGGTCGTCGGCGTCATCGCTCTGCTCGCGCTGATGATGTCGGCCTGTGGAAGCGCTGCGAGCAGCTCATCCACCGGATCTCAGCCGTCAGGCAGGCACCTCAATCTGGTCGCGGGCGAGAACTTCTGGGGCAGCGTCGCCACCCAGCTGGGGGGCTCCCAGGTGACCGTGAAGAGTGTGGTCACCGATCCCAACGCCGATCCCCACGACTACCAGTCCGATACCTCCACCGCCCGCGCGTTCGCCAGCGCCGACTACGTGATCCTCAACGGTGCCGGCTACGACGGCTGGGCGGACAAGCTGCTCTCTGCAAATTCCAACAGCAAGCGCAAGGTCTTCACCGTCGCCGACCTGCTGGGCCAGAAGGAGGGCGACAACCCACACTTCTGGTACAGCCCCGACTACGTCGTCAAGGTGGCCGACCGGATCTCCTCCGACCTGAAGTCGATCGACTCCACCGACAGCGACTACTACACCGCGCAACGCGCCACCTTCACCACC
>VBHE01000244.1:0-7380 GCA_005889515.1 Chloroflexota bacterium
CGGCACGCTCGTCGATGATCGCCCGCTCCTGCCCGTTGCCCTGGGCGATCTCACCGGGCCAGTACACCAGCAACGACCAGTTCAGGCCGTCGAGCCGGGTCTCCTTGAAGAAGCCTTCGTCGATATGTCCGGACAGGATCCACTCGCAGTCCGTGTGTGGTCAGTGCTCCGAAGTGGCACGGGCATCCCCAGGCGCAGTTGCAGTTGGCGAACTCCGTGCCCCGAATCATCCAGCGATCTGCCATGCGACCCGCTCCTCGGTGTGGCGTCAAAAGCGGCCGAGGATGTGAGCCATCACACGGATCTGGACCGCCGCAGAGGTGGCGCCGGCTGAGTAGAATGCCGCCGGTCCGCGCACATTCGCCGGCCCGCCGCAACCTTGTCCACCGCAAGGACCGATGAGTGGTCGAACGAGTGCCTGGCCACAGAGCTGAGGCGGACCGATCCAGCGAGCCTCCGGCCCTCGTGGTCGACCACCTCACCAAGCGGTTCGGCGGCCGCACCGCCTTCGAGGACGTGTCCTTCACCGTCACCTCCGGTGAGGTCTTCGGCTTCCTGGGACCGAACGGGGCGGGGAAGACGACCACGGTGCGGACCCTGGGAACGCTGGTCGCGCCCACGTCGGGGTCCGCCGTCGTCGCCGGCATCCCTCTGACCGCGGACAACGGCACCGAGATCCGCCAGCGCATCTCGATCATGCCCGAGAACCCCGGCCTCTACGTGCGCCTCACCGTGGTCGAGAACCTGGAGCTCTTCGCCGGCCTCTACGGCCTGCGCAACCACGGTCCCCGGATCGACCAGGCGCTCGAAGCGGTCAACCTCACGGCGCGCGCTCGTGACGCCTGTGGCAGCCTCTCCAAGGGACTGCGTCAGCGAGTCGGGCTGGCCCGCGCCCTGCTCAACGACCCGGCGGTCATGTTCCTCGACGAGCCCACCTCGGGGCTCGACCCGGTCGCCGCCCGCGAGGTGCACGATCTGATCAACGGGCTGCGCCAGCGCGGAGTCACCGTCTTCCTCACCACCCACCGGCTGGAGGAGGCGGAGCGCCTCTGCCACCGGGTGGCCATCCTCAACACGACCCTCCGCTCGGTGGGGCGGACCGACGAGCTTCGGCAGAGCCTCTTCCGCAGGTCGCTCGTGGTCGAGACCGTGGCCCCGCTCGACGCGCCCGATGGCGTCTTCAGCCGCACCGCAGCAGTCGAGAGCTGGCGGTCCGACGGCACCGCCACCTACATGCTGACCGTCGCCGACCCGAGGACGGCGGCACCCGCGGTGACCCGGGCCCTGGTCGCCGCCGGTGCCGATGTGCTGTCCATCAGCGAGCCGCACCACTCCCTGGAGGACGTCTACCTGAAGCTGATCGACGAGGACCCCGAGGCGCCCCCGGCATGAGGATGAACACCGGCCACATCGGCGCGGTGGTCCGCAAGGAGGTCCGCGATTACCGGCGCAGCCGTTCGGTCGTCGGGACCATGACCGTGCTCCCGCTCATCTTCCTCGTCGAGCCCACCCTCGTCATCCTGCGGCTGAGCCCCTCGACGTCGGCCGGTGCGGTACAGAAATCGGTGGGGTCCGTGTTTCTTCTTCTGCTCATCGCGCCCGCCATCATCCCCGCCGTCATCGCCACGTACTCCGTGGTCGGAGAGCGGGAGCAGGGAACGCTCGAGCCGCTGCTGACCACCCCACTGCGCAGGGAGGAGCTCCTGCTCGGCAAGGCGGTGGCCGCGATCGTTCCCGCGATCGGTATCGCCTACCTGCTCTTCGCCTTCATCGAGGTCATCGCCCGGATCTTCGCCCGCAACGCGGCGATCGCTCCCGCACTGTGGGCAGGCCCCCATGTCCTCGCCGAGATCCTCTTCGCGCCTCTCATCGCAGGATGGTCGATCTGGGTCTGCATCGGCATCTCGGCGCGGTCGAGCGACGTCCGGGTCGCCCAACAGCTGGGAACGCTGGCCAGCCTCCCGCCGCTGGCGGTCGTCGCCCTGATCTCCTTCGACGTGTTCACGCCGAGCGTCACCCTCGCGGTGGTGTTCGCACTGGTCCTCCTCACCGCCGACGTCGCCCTCTGGCGCATCGTTTCCGCGATGTTCGACCGCGAACGATTGATCACCGGAGCCAAGGCCCTACGACCCTGACGCCCGGGGATCAGCGGCTGGGCGCGGAGAAGATCATCGGCTGGGTGGTCGCCGCAGGATGCGGTTGCGCCTTGCCCCCACCACAGGCGGCCAGGGCGGTCGCGAGCGCAATTCCCACCACCGCCATCACCAATGTCCGCTTTCGCACGTCGCACTCTCCATGTCCGCCGGTCGTATCCGTCGACGACAGGAACGGACGCTGTCAACCGATCTTGCGCTGCTCCGGCCCAGGGTCTCGCCGCGTAGGCCGCGTCCCAGAAGTCGGTGAACAGCGGCGGGGGCTCGGGAGACGTCATCGCCCGCCGGGTGAGCAGGATGCCGGTGATGCCGCGCAGTGCGCTCCCTGCACCCGCGCTCAGTCGCCCGGGGCGGGCAGGTCGAGCGCCGGCAGGCCGTCGATGCTCTCCCGGTTGTTCCGCCGCCTGTACTCGGTCAGCGCCTCCTCTCCCCCGCTGCGCAGCTTGCTCGCCGCCCACGCCGGGAGGTGGTGGCGCTGCCGCTCGTGGTGCATGAGCGGCACCCCGAACCCGCAGGAGTCCGCCACCCGCGTCAGGGTCACGACGATGATCGCCCGGCGGGCCTCGGGTCCCGCGGGGTCGTCGAACCCACGAGCGAGGAGCGCCGCGTACTCCGCGTCGTCGGGGGTGACGACCCGTCCCCGGCCGTGCAGCCGCAGGATGCGCGGCGGCCCCTCGAAGGCGCAGATCATCATCACGATGCGCCCGTTCTCGCGCAGGTGGGCGATCGTCTCCGCCCCGCTGCCGATCACGTCGAGGTAGGCGACGGTGTGGGGGTCGAGCACCCGCAGCGACCCGATCGGCCCCTTGGGTGACAGGTTGACGTGGCCGTCGGCGCCGAGCGGCGCGGTGGCGACGAAGAACAGCGGCTGGGCGCTGATCCAGGCGCTCAGCCTCTCGTCGATGCGGTCGAAGGTCGTCCCCACCCCCACAGGATGCACCCTGCGGGGTGGAGGCGGCCTCACGCTCCCACGTGAGGCCGCCGCAGGCCTGCGAGGGTGCTAGGCCCCGAAGCCTCCGGAGTGGGCGAACCCGCCGCCGGCACCCGGCCTGCCGGGACCGATGCCGAAGCCGCCGAAGCCCCCGCGCCGCCACATCGGGCCGGCGGCGCCGGCGCCGCGGGCGCCCGCGGGGATGACGGTGACCGTGTCGGCGGTGAGATGGGTCAGGCCGTCCTGGCCGCCCGAGGCGACGATATGGCTGCCCACGGTGACCGCGGAGCGGTCCGCGCTCGCCTGGCCGTTGTAGTACTTGGTCGCGTCGGTGAGGGTCACGGTGAGCTCGCGACCGCCGCGCCCGACGAGGTTGACGGTGTTGCCGTCGATGCTGACCACGCGGCCGCCGAGCATCGGCTCGATCACCACGATCCGGCTCGCCGAGAGTGTCCCCGTCCCCGGGGTGGCGGGCTTCGCCGAGCTCGCGTCGGGGATCACCCGCACCATGTCACCGACCTTGAGATCGCCGAAGGCGATGGTCTGGCGCTCCTTCGTGTACTGCGTGGAGCCGGAGGTGTTCACCGTCTCGGGGGTGCTGCCGTTGATCGCGGTGATGGTGCCACCGCTCCCGAAGCCACCGCGGGCCATACCGAAGCGGCCGTGACCCATGGGACCGCCGGCTCCGGGCTTGAACTGCGCGTGGGCGGCGGGGAACGGCTTGGCGACGCTGAGCCCGTCACGTGAGTGATGGGTGAGCGCGGAGGCGACGACCAGCGCGACCACCGCGAGCACCACGAGAAGGCCGCTGGTGAGGAAGATCCGACGACGCTGCGGACTGTTCTGGTTCACCTGTCTCCCACCTCTCTGACGGCGGCTGTGGGCGCATGCCGTCCCCGCCGATTCGCCGACAGAGTGGACCCTTGCTCCGTTTGGTGTCAACTTGGAAGGACGGGACCTCAGACGCGCGGCAGGACCTCGGCGGCGAGCAGCTCGATGTGGGCGAGGTCGGCGAGGTCGAGAACCTGCAGGTACACGCGCTCGACGCCCATCTCCCGATACACACCGAGGCGGTCGACGACCTCGGCGGGCGTCCCCGCGAGTCCCGACACCCGCAGCGCGTCGAGGTGCTGGCCGATCGCGGCGGCGCGGCGCCCGACCTCGTCGCCGTCGCGCCCGCAGGCGACCGTCAGCGACGCGGACATGCGCAGCGACCGCGGGTCGCGCCCGATCCGGTCGCAGGCCCGGTGAAGGGCGGGAGGTTGAACTCGTCGGCGTGGCGGGCCGCCAGGTCGGGGGTGCGGCGGGGGCCGAGGCCGCCGATGATCAGCGGCGGGCTCGGCGTCTGCACCGGCTTGGGCAGCGCCGGGGAGTCGGTCAGGGTGTGGCGCCGCCCCGAGTGCGAGTAGCGCCCGCCGACCGGCGTGCGCCAGAGACCAAGGACGATCTCGACCTGCTCCTCGAGCTCGGCGAAGCGGTCGCCGAAGGGCGGGAAGGGGATGCCGTAGGCGGCGTGCTCGCCCTCGTACCAACCGGTGCCGAGCCCCAGCTCGACCCGGCCGCCGCTCATCTGGTCGACGGTCGCGACGCTGATCGCCAGCGGTCCGGGGAGGCGGAAGGTGACCGGCGTGACCAGGGTGCCGAGCCGGATCCGCGACGTGTCGCGGGCGAGCCCCGCGAGGGTGATCCACGCGTCGGTGGGCCCGGGGAGGCCGTCGCCCCAGATCGTCATGTAGTGGTCGGAGCGGAAGAAGGCGTCGAAGCCACCGTCCTCCGCGGTGCGGGCGACCGCGAGCAGCTGCTCGTAGGTCGCCCCCTGCTGCGGCTCGGTGAAGATGCGGAGTTGCATGGGGCGACAGCCTACCGCCTCGATGGCGGAGGTGCCCGAAGGCACCCCCGCGCGCTCTCACCCCTTGGCGTAGTTGCTCGCGCCCCACCAGTCGACGAGCACCACCGGCTCGTCGCCGATCACCCAGGCGTCGTGGCGCTGCGGCAGCGCGGTCACCTGCCCGGGCTCGCTGTCGAGCTCGGTGCCGTCGGACATGAGGATGCGCAGCCGCCCGGACACCTGGTACTGGAAGTGCGGCGCCTCGCACCACTCCGTGCCCGCCAGCGGCTTGACGTGCTCGCTCCAGCGCCAGCCGGGCTCGAGGGTCAGCCGGCCGATCTCGGCGCCGGCGATGCGCACCAGGTCGAGGCGGCCACGTTCGAAGGTCCGGGTCTCGTCCGGGGTGCTGAAGTCACCCAGCTCCGCCTGTGCCATTCGTGGTTCCTCCGCAGGGGTTGGCCCGTGGCGGCGATCGTCGACGTCCTCCCCTGCAATCCCCCTGCAGCCCACCGGCCTCCGCGTTGCAGCCGTCCTGCAAACCGCCCTGCGACACTCGGGCCATCGCATCGACACCCCGCCCGGAGCACCGACCATGACGACCCAGACCAGCAGCCTCACCGCCGTCGACCGCTTCGTCGCCGCCATCGAGGCCGGCGTCCGCATCGACGGGGACATCTTCGCCGCCGACGCGGTTGTCGACGCCACCGTCCCCAACTGGCGCTGGACCATCCGGGGAGCCGCCGCGATCGCCGACACCTTCGCCGGCTGGTTCGCCGACCCGGGCGCCTTCGAGACGGTGCGGCGCACCCCGCTGCCCGACGGCGAGCTCCTCGAGTTCACCCTCGCCTGGCGGGAGAACGGCGTCCCCCACGCATGCCACCAGGCCCACCGCCTGACCCTCCGCGACGGGAGCATCGTCGAGGACACGGTGTTCTGCGGCGGACGCTGGAACGCGGCGCTGCTCGCCGAGATGGCCGAGGCGGACCGTGACGACGCACACTGAGCCGGTGACCGCCGTCCGCCTGGCCTCCGGGCTCGACGATCTGCTCGCCGGCGCCGAGCACCGGCGCCCGCTGTCGATGGACGACGGCAAGTCGGGCACGCGGATGGAGCGGCTCTCCATCCACGGTGCCCCCCATGTGCTCAAGCACCTCGACCTCGAGGAGAGCTGGCTGATGCGCTCGACCGGCGACCTCGGCCGCCGGCAGGTCCTGCTCTTCGGCGGCGACCTGCTCGACGCCCTTCCGGCCTGCATCGACCACGCGGTGGTGGCGGTGGCCGCCGTCCCCGCCGGCGGCGGCCGGGAGGGGAGCGCGCTGCTGATGCGCGACGTCGGCGAGCACCTCGTCCCCGAGGGGAGCGCGCCGCTGACCGCCGAGCAGGAGTACCGCTTCGTCGACGCGATGGCCGCCCTGCATGCGGCCTACTGGGGCTTCGGCGGCGACGACGCGCTCATCAGCCTGGCGATGCACTACACCTTCCTCAGCGAGGCCACCACCCTGGTCGAGGGCGAGCGCGGCGGGCGCGACGCCGTCCCACCGCTGATCGGTGCGGGCTGGAGCGGGCTGGGAACGATGAGCCCGGGTGTGTCGCGCCTGGTCCGGGGGCTGCTCGACGACCTCTCCCCGCTCGTCCTCGCCCTCGAGGCGACACCGCAGACGCTCGTGCACGGCGACTGGAAGCTCGGCAACATGGGAAGCGGTCCCGACGGCCGCACCATCCTGCTCGACTGGGACCGGGTGTCGCGGGGGCCGGGGACACTCGACCTCGCCTGGTATCTGGCGATCAACTGCGACCGGCTCGCGCGCCCCAAGGAGGCCGTCATCGACCTCTACCGCGAGCGGCTCGAGGCGCACGGCGTCGAGACCGCCGGCTGGTTCGAGACCCAGGTCGAGCTCGCCCTCATCGGCGGCTTCGTCCAGCTCGGGTGGGAGAAGCTTCTCGGCGGCGACCCCGCCGAGCTGGGCTGGTGGGACGCACGGATCGCCGCCGCCGCCCACCTCCTCGACGGCTGAGGCCGTCCGGGGCTACGGCACCGGGGTGCTCGTGCTCTCGAGCACCCTCGACGCGTGGGCCTCGAAGGCCGCCCGGCGCTCGCCGGCGTGGACGGCGAGGACGGCGCAGAGGCGGCGGGCGGCGTCGCGCCAGGCGGCGCTGTCGAACGTGCGCCCGACCTCGGCTGCGAGCCGCCAGCCATCGAGGCCGGCCACCTCGGGAAGCGGGCCGAGCTCGGAGGCGAGACCGCCGAGGTCGACGACGATGCCCTGGACGTGACGCGCACGGGCGAGGAGGAGCCGCGCCTGCAGCGTGTACCGGCGGATGCCGCGCTCCACCGACTCGCTCTCCAGGTCCTCGAGCGTCGCGGCGGCGGCGGGCGCGTCGCCGGCGAGCAGGTGCAGGTGGGCCTCGAGCAGACGGCGGCGGAGGCGGTGCCGCCAGCGGTACGCGTGCTCGACGTCGCCGAACGG
>VBHE01000244.1:7647-8236 GCA_005889515.1 Chloroflexota bacterium
CGAAGAGGTTGATGACCGCCTCCGGTGACGCGGCGGCGGCATCGACGAGCCGCAGGCCCTCCTCCGGCCGTCCCTGATGGATGCGCATGAAGCCCAGCCAGAGGCCGCGTGCCGCGGCACCGACCTCGGCGGCACCTGCCGCCGCCGCGAAGCCGGCCTCGGCGGCCACGAGGTCGCCGAGGGCGTGGTGGCTGCGCGCCGCGAGCAGCAGCGCGCCCGCGCGCACCCGGCCGTCGCGCGCCTGGGTGCTCGCCTCGGTGGCGAGCCGCAGCGCCTCGCCGAGGTCGCGGAGGTGGAAGCGGGCGCCGGCCATCACCTCGAGAGCCCCCGCCCCGCCGCCGAGGGTGAGCGCCAGCCGCGCCTCGGCGTCGGCCTCCCGGATGCGGCTGCTGAGGAGGAGGACGCGGGCGCGCTCGATGTGCACCGCGGCGCTGTCGTCGAGCGACCCGGCGTCGTCGAGCAGGCGCAGCGCCTCCGCGTGCGCCCCTCTCCCGGCGGTGATGCGCGCCGCCTCCATGAGGGCGGTGGCGGCGAGCCCCAGGTCGCCGCCCCGGCGGGCGTGGTAGGCGACGGCGAGCGGGTCGTGCCG
>VBHE01000244.1:8290-13277 GCA_005889515.1 Chloroflexota bacterium
GCCGGGCGCTCCCCGTCCCCGCCACCAGCGCCTCGCGCACCAGCTCGTGGTGGAAGGCGAAGCCGCCGCCGCGCTCGACGAGGAGCCGGCGCCGTGATCCCTCCTCGAGATGGTCGAGGAGCACGATCGGCGCCATCCGGAGGGTGGCGGCGAGCACCTCGAGGTCGAGCTCCGGGCCGAGAACCGCCGCCGCCCGCAGTGTGGCCGCCGCGGGCCCGAGCCGGTCGCACTGGGTGGCCACCGCCTCGCGCAGGCTCTCCGGGATGTCGGCGGCGCCGCCGGCGCGGCGGAGCTCGAGGAGGAGGAGCGGGTTGCCGCCGCTTCGCCGGTGCAGCCCGGGCGCCTCGACATCGCCGACGAGCTGGGCGCAGGCGGCGAGATCGAGCGGCTCGAGAGAGAGCCGGAGGCTGGCGTCGGGGGTCCGGCCCTCGCCGCTGCGCCGGGTGACCACGGCCAGCAGATGCGGCGACGGCGGATGCCGGCGAAGGCGGGTGAGCAGGTCCTCGGTCGCGGGGTCGGCGAGGTGGACGTCCTCGACGACGAGCACCGCCGGGTGGGCGGCGATCCGGGCCAGCACCCGGCGCACCGACTCGGCGATGACGGCACGCGCCACCCCGTCGCTCGAGACCGGCATGACCGCGCCGGCGGGGAGGGGCATGGCGCCCGCCGTGAGCAGCGGATCGCCGAGCACCGCCGCCTCGGGCCCGAGCAGCGCCGAGACCGCGCCACCGTCGAGCCCGGCGAGGTGCTCGCCGAGGGCGTCGAGGACGGGCTGGAGGGGCAGGGCGCGGCCGAGCTCGTCGCAGCGGCCGGCGAGCACCGCCGCGCCCCGGGCCCGGGCGCGAACCGTCCACTCCCCGACCAGCCGGCTCTTGCCGATCCCCGCCTCGCCCTCGACGACCACGACCCCGGGATCGCCTGCGACGGCGCGGTCCAGGGCGGCGTCGAGGGCGGCGAGCTCGGCATCCCGCCCGACCAGCCGTCCCGTCCGCGCCTCACCGACGGCGATGCCGGGGACGGGCCGGTCCTGGAGGACCGCGAGCTGGGCGGCGGCGGTCGCCGGGGCGGGGTCGACCCCGAGCTCGGCGGCGAGCCGCTCGCGGAAGCGCTCGTAGACGGCGAGGGCCGCGGCCTTGCGGCCTGCCGCGGCGTGGGCCGCGAGCAGCAGGCGCAGCGCCTCCTCGGCGAAGGGGTCGACGTCGAGCGCCTCCTCGGCGGCGGCCGCCGCGGTCGCCGGGTCCCCCGAGGCGAGGGCGGCGGCGGCGAGAAGGTGCTGGATGCGGAGCAGCTGGCGCTCGGCGGCGGCACGCTCCGCGCCGACCCACTCCGCCCCCGCCTCGTCGGCGAGCAGCGGCCCGCGGTGCAGCCGCCGCGCCGCGGTCGCCGCCGCCCGCGCCGCCACCGCCGCCCCGGCATCGAGACGGCGCTCCCCCTCCTCGAGGAAGGAGGTGCCGGCGGCGAGGTCGCTCCAGGCGACGGTGAGCGCATAGCCCGCGTCGGAGCGGTCGATCCGCCCGGCGCCCAGCACCGCACGGAGCCGGCTGACGAGCACCGAGAGCTGGTCGGCGGGCTCGGACGGGGGCTCCTCACCCCAGACGATGTCGACGAGCCGAGCCGCCGGGACCGGGGCACCCTGCGCGAGGGCGAGGACGCGCAGCAGGGTGCGGGCCTTGCGGCTGCGCACCCCGGCGGTGTCGATCCCCTCGATCTCGAACCGGCCGAGCAGCCGGACGCGCACCCCCTCGGCAGGCATGGCGCATTTGTACCCCGACGGCGGTCTCGCGTCGATGACGGCCCCGCGGGCGCCGGCCCCGAGCCATCACACTTGCGCTCCGTGGACCTTCTCGACGGGGTGATCATCCTGCTGTCTCTGGCCGCCCTGGCGTCGGGGTGGAGGCGGGGGATCACCTGGGTGAGCCTCTCGCTGCTCGGGCTCGTCGTCGGGGTCATCGTCGGCGCCGAGATCGCTCCCCCGCTCGCTCGGAGCCTGGCGAAGAGCCGGCCGGAGACCCAGGCGCTCATCGGCATCGGCATCTTCCTCACCGCCGTCGCCCTCATCCAGGGGGTGGGCACCGCCCTCGGCTACCAGGTGCGCATCGCCGCGCTGCGCACCAAGCTCGCCTCCGTCGACTCCTACGCGGGCGCCGCGCTCGCGATCGTCGGCACTCTCGCCGGCAGCTGGTACCTGGGGCTCAGCTTCAAGGACAGCCCGTCGCAGGCGCTGAACCGGCAGATCAACGACTCCGCGATCCTCCGCGCCCTCGACCGCGCGGCGCCCCAGCAGCCCGCCTTCCTCGGCTCGATCCAGAAGCTGTTCAACAGCAGCGGCTTCCCCAACCCCTTCGCCAACCTCGCCCCCGAGTTCCTGTCGCCGGTCCCCGAGCCGGTGCCCGCGGACCTCCAGACCCCGGGGATCCTCAACGCCACCAGGGAGGTGTCGAAGGTGGTGAGCCGGAGCGACTGCGCCACCGAGGCGGGGTCGGCCTGGCCGGTCGCCACCGACTACCTCGTCACCAACGCCCACGTGGTCGCGGGCGGCACCGACGTCAAGGTGGAGGTCCCCTCCGGACGCACCCTCGCCGCCACCGTGGTGCTCTTCGACCCCGAGGTCGACGTCGCCGTCCTCCACGTCCCCGGCCTCGGGCTCGCACCGCTCCCCTTCGCCAAGGTCGATCCCGCCCGCGGCGACACCGGCGCGGTCGTCGGCTATCCCGGCGGCGGGGCGGAGAAGACCGTCCCGGCGGCGGTGCGCGGCCTCGAGAACGCCCAGGGGCACGACATCTACGGCCAAGGGCTGATCACCCGGCGCATCGAGGTGCTCCAGGCGGTGGTCATCCCCGGCAACTCGGGCGGGCCGGTGGTCGACCGCCAGGGCGTGGTCGTCGGGCTCGTCTTCGCCGCCAGCACCCTCGAACCCAACGAGGGCTACGCGCTCGCGCCCTCGCAGATCACTGCCGACGTCAACGCGGGCGTGGGTCGCGCAGGAGCGGTCTCGACCCAGGACTGCACGTCCTAGCCGACGAGCCCTACGAGGAGGCGCCGATCCCCAGATGGGCGGCCTCCCACTCCTCGAGCTCGGGGGTGAAGTAGCGCACCCGGGTCTTCTTGTACTCCTTGGTCGAGTACAGCACCGCGAAGTCGTCGATCCCGATCGCCTCGCGGATGGCGCCGACGATGCGCTCGCAGTCGGCGAGCTTGCGCCCGTGGATCATCGAGAAGAGGTTGAAGCGCCAGTCCTCGTAGACCGGGCGCTGATAGCAGTGCGAGACCGCGGCGAACTCGGCCATCCGCCGCCCCAGCTCCTCGGCGCGGTCCTCGGGGACCGCCCACACCGCCATCGCGTTGGCCGCGTACCCGGCGCGGCGGTGGTGGAGGATCGCAGCGACGCGACGCAGGTGGCCGCGGGCGCGCAGGTCCTCCATCCCCGCGAAGAGCTCCTCCTCGGCGAGCCCCTGGGCGCGGGCGCAGTCGACGTAGGGATGGGGCACGAGCGGCAGGTCGTCCTGCACCGCACGGATCACCGCGATGTCGCGCTCGCTGAGCGGCGAGCGCAGCGCGAAGTCACGCTGGATGCCGGTGTAGTCCGGGTCCTCCTGCCGGGTGACGTCCTTGGTCCCGGTCATGTCGAGCTTCACGCCGATCTTGAAGAGCTTGAGGGTCTGGAGCTTGCGGGTGACGACCGCGCCGCTGAGCTCGTGGAGGCGCTCGAGGGTGCGGTCGATGTCCGAGCCCGGCGGCGTCGCCAGCGTGAACCAGAGGTTGAACTCGTGGTTGCGCCGGTAGTTGTGGGAGACGCCGGGGTGCTCATTGATGACCGCCGCCCCGGCCTCGAGCCGGTCGGGGGTGAAGCGCATCGCGACGAGGGTCGACTGGTAGCCGAGGCTCCGGGTGTCGAAGATCGCCGAGAGCTGCCGGATCACCCGCGCCTCGCGAAGCCGCGCGACCCGGGCGATGACCTGCTCCTCGGTGCTCTCCAGCCGGGCGGCCACGTCGGCGAAGGGCGCGTGGGTGATCGGGAAGCCGGCCTGGATGACGTTGAGGAGCTCCTGGTCGACCGGGTCGAGCTCGGGCACGGGGCGGGGCCTCCATGGGACGGGTGCGCTCGCGGGCTGGGCCCATTGTATCGGCCGCCCCCCATGGACCCGGTCTCGCTGCGATCAATGACCACAGCATCGATATCATGTCATGTCACCTTTTGAGTGGACCATAGAACCTATCCACTCTCGCCGGGACGCGCTACCATCGGTGCGGGCGCCGGCGATGACATCGACCGGGCGGCCACGGGTGCACAAGGATGACGACGGAGGGTGACCACAGACGCGCCCGGTTCGAGGGAGCGGCCTACGACGTCGTCGCGGTGGCCTCCTCGGCCGGCGGTGTGATGGCGCTCAGCAGGATGCTGCCGGCCCTCCCGGTCGACTTCCCCGCCGCGGTGGTCGTGGTCCAGCACCTCGATCCCCGGCATCGCAGCCTCATGGCCGAGATCCTGAGCCGCCGCACCGCTCTGCCCGTGGTCCAGGCGGTGCAGGGCCAGCGGATCGAGCGCGGCGCGGTCTACATCGCCCCGCCCAACCGCCACCTGCTGGTCAGTCCCAACGGCACCCTGTCCCTCTCCGACTCCGAGCTCGTGCACTTCGTGCGCCCCTCGGCGGACCTGCTCTTCGAGTCGGTGGCGGCGAGCTACCGCGACCGCGCCATCGCCGTGGTGCTCACCGGCTGCGGCCAGGACGGCGCGATGGGGGTGCGCGCCATCAAGAAGATGGGCGGCACGGTCGTCGTCCAGGACGAGGCCAGCGCGGAGTTCACGGGGATGCCCCAGGCGGCGATCGACACCGGCGAGGTCGACTTCGTCCTCCCCCTCGACGAGGTCGCCGCCGCGCTCGTCACCCTGGTGATGCCCGGGGTGGTCGGATGAGCTCCGTCGCCGTCGACCCCGCCTTCGAGGACCTGCTCCGGGTCCTCTTCCAGAGCCATCACTTCGACTTCT
>VBHE01000245.1:0-1601 GCA_005889515.1 Chloroflexota bacterium
CCCCTCGTCCCCGAGCCCGGGGCGCTCGCCGCCGGCGCCCTGACCCCGCCCACCGGCTTCCAGGCGATCCTCGCCACCACCTCGGCGGGGGCGCAGACCGAGTCCGGCCGGCTCAGCCTCGCCGCGGCCGCGGGCTTCGCGGTCGCCTATGGGGCCGGCCTCGCCCTCCACCGCCGCCTCGCCCCGGTGCGCGCGTAGCCGGGGTGCCCGCCCGGCCCGATAATGCCGCGGTGTCCTCCGACCCGCGCCGGCTCCGCGAGGTGCTCGACGCCGCCGGGTACGCCGAGCCCACCGTGCTCGCCGCCCTCGGCCTCCCCCGCCTCCCCGATGCGCGGGGGATGGAGCGCCGGATGCTCCTCCACCGCACCCGCGGAGGCTCTCCGCTCGAGACCCTGGTACGGCTGCTGCTGCTCGGCGAGCCGGTCGACGAGCCCGCGTTCCTGAGCGCGTGGCGCCGACGGCGCTCGCCGACTGGGCGAGCGCCGGCCTGGTCGCGGCGGACGGTGACGTCGTCCGTCCGCTGCTGCGGCTGCGACCGCACCGCGGGCTGCTTCTCGCCCACGACGCCCCTCGCGGCGAGGGCGAGCCGCTGCCGGCCGACTTCGTCATGGGGGTGGGCAACAGCTCGATCAACAGATCGAGTCGCCCTCGACCTCGGCACCGGCTGCGGCGTCCAGGCGCTGCTCGCCGCTCCCCACAGCGACACGGTCGTCGCCGCCGACCGCAACCCCCGGGCCGTCGCCCTCGCCACCTTCAACGCGGCGCTCAACGCGGTCGCGTCGGTGGAGTGCCGCCTGGGGGACCTCTTGGCCCCGGTCGCGGGGGAGCGCTTCGATCTGATCGTCTCCAACCCGCCGTTCGTGATCTCCCCCGACCGCTCCTACGTCTATCGCGACGCCGAGGTCGAGGGCGACTCGATCTGTCGCGAGGTGGTCCGCCAGGGTGCGGGGCATCTCGCCGAGGGTCGGCGAATGGTGCGCGGACACCGGCTGCGACGCCTGGGCGATCTGTTCCGAGGTGCAGGAGCCCGAGGTGTACGCGAGCGTCTGGATCGGCCACACGGAGCCGCCCGACCGCCACGCCGAGGGCGCTGAGGGTGACCAGGAGCCTGATCGAGCAGGGCTTCCTTCTTCCCGCCTGAGGCTACGCGGGGGCGTTCTTCTGGACGTCCCAGCCGCCGGCCACGGGCGGCTCGGCGCTGCCGTCGGGCTTCTGCGCGACGTACTGGAAGTGGATGCTCCCGTAGGCCAGGTGGACATCGTCGTGGGGCACCTGGTCACCGACCGCGCCACCACTCTGGTACGCGCTGACGAACACCGTGGCCATGGTGATCTTCAGGAACTCGACCCCCGCCCCCGCCCCCGCCTTGCCGCCCGCCTTGCGGAGGCTGACGATCGCCTGGTTGAACCTGGTCCCCTGGGCGCACGCCTGGAAGAGCGCCGGGGAGACCTTGCTCACCGAGGTGGTGAAGCTGAAGTCGCTGAAGGTCGCCTTGCCCGCGCCGGCGCCGCCGGTGGCCGAACCCACGGTGGAGGGATGGGTGGTGCCGAGGTTGTAGCCCGTGAGCTCGATCTCACCCGCGTGGACCTTGTCGAGGCTCT
>VBHE01000245.1:1706-6269 GCA_005889515.1 Chloroflexota bacterium
CGGCCACGTAGCTGCCGGTGGCCCCGGCGTAACGGCCCGTGCCGCCCACGACCGCGAAGGCGCCGGTGCCGGAGGCGACCGCCGGCGCGGTGCCCATCGCCAGGATGGTGCCGTCGCGGAGGGTGAGCGTGTGCATCTCCACCGCGCCCACCGGGGAGTCGTCGGAGGAGAGCTGCGAGGCGGTGCAGTGGGAGACGCCGGTGAGGCGGCCGACCGCGGCTCCGGTCGCGTCGACGAGGTCGGCGAACAGGGTCAGCCGCGCCCCGCTCTCGAGCGGCATCCCCGGACGGCCGCCCACCGGGACGGCACGCAGGTGACGGGCCTCGAGGGTGAGGGTGGTGGCGGTGCGCGTCGCCCCCGGATTCGGAAGCGGCAGCGTGGCCGCGTGGCCCTCCCGAGACCGTCCGACGACCTCGAGACCCACCGCGCCGGCGAGGAGTGCGACCCCGCCCCTGAGCGCACCCCGACGGGTCCACACCTTCATCTCGGTACCCCTGTCGCGCGCTGCTGTGAGCGCGACGGAGGGTACGCAACCCTGACAGGACTGTCAAGGTCACACGGCGTCGGCTACGGCGCCTGGATGATGCCCCCGTCGACCGGGATCGCCGCCCCGGTGACGTACGCGGCGGCCGGCGAGGAGACGAACGCCGCCACCCGGGCGAACTCCTCGGGCTCGCCGTAGCGCGCGAGCGGGATGACCTGTCGCGCGTGCTCGGCCATCACCTCGTCGACGGTCTGGCCCTCGCGCAGCCGCGACTGCGCCAGGGCGATCGCCCGGCCGGTCCTCACCATGCCGGGGATGAGGGTGTTCACCCGGACCGGGGCGAGCTCGGTGGCGAGCGACTTGGCGAGGCCGAGGACGGACATGCGCACCGCGTTGCTGAGCAGCAGGTTGCCGATCGGCTGTCGGATGGAGAACGACGAGATGAAGAGCACGCTCGGCGCGTCCGAGCGCTCCAGCCAGGGCAGGGCGGCGCGCACCAGCCGCACCGCGCTCATCAGGGTGAGGTCGTGGGCGCGCTGCCAGCCGGCGTCGTCGAGGTCGCGGAAGAACCCCGGCGGGGGGCCACCGGCGTTGACGACGAGGGCGTCGAGCCGGCCGAGCTCGCCCGCCACCTCGGTGAGCATCGGCTCGATCTGGGCGCCGTCGGAGAGGTCGGCGGGGCGGGCGACCACCCGGACCCCGTGTGCCCGAACCGCGGCTGCGGCCTGCTCGAGCTCGTCGGCGCCGCGGGCGCACATGCCGACGTCCGCACCCTCGGCGGCGAAGCACTCCGCGGTCGCACGCCCCATCCCCTTGCTCGACGCCGCCACGAAGGCGGCCCGGCCGCGCAGTCCCAGGTCCACGCGCGGAGTATGCGTGAGCGGTCAGGCGGCGGGCGCGACCTCGGCGTCGGGGCGCTCCATGAAGAGCCGCTTGCGCCAGACCAGGTAGACGACGATCGCGATGTTGACGAGCAGCGCCCCCACCTTGAAGGGCGTCGGGCGGTGGAGCACCTCGGAGACCTCGAGGGGGAGGAACGCCCCGGTGGCGAGGACCACCAGGTACTCCGCCCAGCGCCGGCGCAGGGCCAGGCCGAGGCCCTCGACGCACTCGAGCAGGCCGTAGGCGATCGCGGCGATGCCGATCAGGTTGGGGTGGGACCCGAGCCGGTCGAGGATCCAGGCCACCAGCCGGCCCAGGAGATGCCGGCCGGGCTCGAGCGAGAGCTGCACCTGGAGGTCGTTGGCACGCTGGTGGAGGTCGGTGGTGGCCCCGGCGGTGATGAGCACGACGCCGCCGATCACCAGCACCGTGCCCTTGACGAAGCGCTCGAGGATGATGAGCTTGATGACGCCGTCGACCTCGATCTCGCGGCCCATCTCCCAGCGCAGCCAGCCCCAGAGGCCGCGCAGGCGGCGCATCAGTCGACTGCGGCGGTCTGCCGCGACTGCCGCCAGACGAACCAGATGCGCTGCACCGCGGTGATGTTCGTCAGCACCGCGAGGATCCAGAGGATGGGCAGCAGCAGCGGCGGGACCAGCAGGCCGAGCACGGTGAAGACCGCCCGTTCGGGACGGGCGAGCAGGCCGCCGTCGCAGACGAAGCCGAGCGACTGCGCCCGCGCCCGCACGTACGACACCAGCAGCGAGCCGGTGAGGGCGGCGATCACGAGCATCGGCTCGACGGTGTGGTGACCGTTGAACAGGTAGTACCAGAGCAGCCCCATGTAGGTGAAGCCCTCGGCGTAGCGGTCGGTGGTCGAGTCGAGGAAGGCGCCGTAGCGGTACACCTTCCCGGTCACCCGGGCGACGGCGCCGTCGAGGACGTCGAAGACGCTGGCCAGCAGCAGCACGATGCCGCCGGCGATGAGCGCGCCGGTGGCGATGAGGACGCCGCTGATCGCGTTGATGACCAGCCCCATCACGGTGATGACGTTGGGGCTGACGCGGTCGAGGCCGAGCCCGCGGACGAACCGGCGGGCGCCGGCCCTAACCCAGTCCTGGAACCGAGTCGTGAACACCGGCGGCCACCATGTGCAGGCGCGCCCGGGCGCGCGCCTCGGAGTACACCTCGAGGACGGCGTCGACGATCCGCGCCCAGTCGTATCGTCGGGACGTGATCACGCCCTGCTCGGCGAGGCCGCGGCAGGTGCGGGGCTTGTCGAGGAGGCCGAGGATCGCCCGGGTCCAGGCCTCGGAGTCGTCCCGGGGCAGCAGCACTCCATCCCGCCCCGGGGTGATCACCTGGCGGAACCCGGGGATGTCGGAGGCGAGCACCGGCACCCCGCTCGACATCGCCTCGAGGAGAACGATGCCGAAGCTCTCGCCGCCGAGCGCGGGCGAGCAGAAGAGGTCGGCGGACGCATAGCAGCGGGGCAGCAGCCCGGACTCGACGTGGCCGAGGAAGCTGACGTCGGGGATCGCCTCGGATTCGACGTAGCGCTCGTACCCCCAGCGCATGGCGCCGTCGCCGACCACCACCAGGCGAACGTCGTGACGCCGCCGGCGCACCTCCGCGTAGGCATCGAGCAGCGTGGGCAGGCCCTTGCGCTGCTCGAGGCGGCCGACGAAGAGGATGGTCGCCTTGCCGGGGGTGCGGAGCGCCTCGAGCGGCTCGAGGCCGGCGTGGAAGCGCGCCGTGTCGATGCCGTTGGGCACGACGTGGTAGTCGCCGGCGAAGTAGCGGCTGACGAAGTCGCGCGCGGGGGCGCTCACCGCGATGCAGGAGTGCAGACGCTTGAAGTACCGCTTCAGGAAGGGACGGCCGTAGTAGTAGCCGAGGTTGCGCCGCTGGAAGGCGTGGAAGGTCCCGACGTTGGCGCCGCGGTGGAAGCGCAGCACGGTGATCGGCAGCGCCGGCACCAGCGGCTCGTGGTAGTGCACGACGTCGAAGCCCTCGGCGTCGAGCAGCTGCCGCACCCGGCGCACCAGGTGGAAGCTCAGCGCGATCCGTGCCACCGAGCCGTTGCCGGGCATCGGCACGCTGCGCCCGATGCGCACGTAGCCGGGGATGTCGTTGTCGTCGTCGACCTCATTGCTCGGCGCCATCACCGTGACCAGGTGGTCGCGGGAGCGGAGCTCGGCGGCGAGGTGGCGGACGTGCTCGCTGACCCCACCCGGATGGGTGTAGTCGTACGGGGAGACGAGGCAGATCCTCATGAGGCGGCCGGCCAGAGGGGGTCGAGGACGTGCCACTGGTCGGGGTGCTCGCGGATCACGTGCTCCATGAGCCCGAGCACCTCGAGAGCGACCCGGCGCACCTCGGCGCCGCGTTCGGCGGCGGCGTCGTAGGGGATCTCCGGGTAGCACTGGCCGATCACGTCCTCGCCGTCGCCGCGGAGCAGCACGACGGGGACGATCGCCGCGCCGGTGCGGATGGCCACCTCGATCACCCCGACGGGGATCGGCACCGGCGCGCCGAAGAAGGGCAGCGGCTCGCCGGTCCCGGCGAGGTCGCGGTCGACCGCGACCGCCACGAGGCCGTTCGCGCGCAGCACCCGGTAGACGTCGCGGATCGCGGCCGCCCCCCGCCGCCGGGCGGTGTCGGGGTCGCCGCCGCGCATCGCCGCCACGTCGATGGGAATGACCTGCACGCCCAGCCGCTTGCGCGCCGCGACGATGTGGTCGAAGAGCTCGCGCGGCTGCAGCACCTCGGCGAGCAGGGCCATGTGGCCGAAGCGGTGGTTCCAGCCCGCCAGCCCGAGCTCCCAGGAGCCGAGGTGGAGGGAGACGATCACCACTCCGCGGCCGCGTGCCTGAGGCCCGAGCATGTGCTCGGTGTCGGTGGGGATCACCCGCGCGGTGGCGGCGTCCGGACGGTGGCCCATCTCCATCACGTCCACCCAGGAGCGGGCGAGGTTGTGCACGTTGGCACGCAGCACCCGGCGCAGGGTGCGCTCGTCGGCGTCGGGGAGGACGTGGCGGAGGTTGGAGCGCAGCGCGGCGAAGCGTCCCGGCCGCAGCGTGAGCACGGTCCCCGCGAGCGCGGTGCCGAGTGAGTAGGCGGCGCGATGCGGAAGCCTCCGGACCACCCCCTCGGCGGCCCGGTAGGCGTGGTACGGGAGCAGCTGTCGCCGGGGC
>VBHE01000246.1:0-1067 GCA_005889515.1 Chloroflexota bacterium
GAGCCGCTTGCGCCAGCGGCGCGCCTCCTCGATGGTGCCGGCGTCACCGGCGAGCGCCGACCCGACCGGGGCGCCGAGGCCCTTGCTGAAGCAGACCGACACCGTGTCGCAGTGCTCGACGAGGGTCGCCGGCGGGCAGTCGAGGGCCACCGACGCGTTGAAGAGGCGAGCGCCGTCGCAGTGCACCAGCACGCCGTGCCGGTGGGCCGCCTCGGCGGCCTCGGCGACGGCGTCGGCGGCGACGGCGAGGCCGCCACGACGGTTGTGGGTGTTCTCGAGGGCGAGCAGCCGCGAGCGCGGATGGTGGATGTTCGGGGGACGCACCGCCGCCTCGACCGCCGCTCCGCTGGGGACGCCGCCGGGGGAGTCCACGCCACGCAGCTGCACTCCGGCGACCACCGCGCCGCCGGCGACCTCGTAGACCACGAGGTGCCCCTCGAAGTCGCTGATCACCTCGTCGCCCGGCCGCGTCTGGGCGGCGACCGTCCCGAGGCGGGCGGCGATCGTCTCCTCGAGGCGGCGCACCGTCGGGTCCTCCCCCCAGACGTCGTCGCCGACCTCCGCCTCCGCCATCGCCCGGCGCATCCCCCCGTCGGGCACGGTGAAGGTGTCGCTGCGCAGATCGACGCGGGCGTCCGCCATGGGGGGCGAAGGTTACGCCGCGCTGACCCGCCCGTGGTCGAACCGGACCCGGTCGCGTCCGTCGCGCTTGGCCTCGTAGAGGGCCGCGTCGGCGCGCTCCAGGAGCCGCTCGGCGCCGCCGCCGCGGACCTCGGGGAACGCCGCGCCGCCGATGCTCACCCCCATGCGGATGGGGTCCCCCGAGGGGCCGACCGGCACCTCGACGGCGGCCACCGCGGCGCGGATCTTCTCTGCGACCTCGCGGGCGTCCCGCCCCCTGGTATTGGCCATGACGATGACAAACTCGTCACCGGCGAGGCGGGCGGCGAGATCGGAGCGGCGGATGGTCGCGCTGAGGGTGCGGGCGAAGACCCGCAGCGCCTCGTCACCGGCGGCATGGCCGTGGGTGTCGTTGATCTCCTTGAGGCGGTCGAGATCGAGCATGA
>VBHE01000246.1:1400-5941 GCA_005889515.1 Chloroflexota bacterium
CAGCTGCGCGTCGGGACGGTCGAGGCCGACGTGACAGACGTACGGCCGGGGAAGCTCGTCGCCGCCGATCACCACCAGCGCGGCGGCGGCGCGGGTGGTGGTGGTCAGCTGGCGGCACACCGCCTCCAGCCGCTCCGCCAGCGGACGCGCGGCGTCGAGATGGGTGGCGACGGCGGCGCGCGCCTCCGCGCCCTTGAGCATCTGCCAGTGACGGGTGAAGAAGTGCCCGGTGACGAGCACGAGGATGATCACGATCGAGGCCCAGCTGATCACCAGCCCGGGGGTGATGAGCGCTCCCGGGTCGCTGACCACCGGGCTGACGAGGAGCAGGCGGTCGCCGTCGCCGAGCAGGCTCGCGGCCACCGCGTAGCGGCCGCCGTCGAGATCGGTCGTCGACGCCCCGGTGTCGACGACCGCCGACGCGAGCGCCGGCTGCAGCGCCTCGCCGGCCGCCACCAGCCGCCCGGCGATGCGCCCGCCGAGGACGTAATGGTCGCCGTGCACGATCGCGACCTGCGGCTGGTCGGTGCCGGCGCTGCGCAGCTCGAGGGCGAGGTCGTCGACGATGTTCGGCTGGGCGACGACCACGCTGAGGCCCGTGTCCCGGCCGGCCGGGGTGTGGACCGCGTAGGTCGCGAACATCCAGGGGACGCCGTCGTCGGGGTTGCCCGCGAAGGGTGGCGGCGCCACCGCCTCGCGCAGCAGCCAGCGGCTCAGCGCCAGGTCGGGGCCGAGCACCGCGCCGGCGCGCGCGAGCAGCGCCGAGGCCGCGCTCCCGCGCACCGCGCGGGTGATGCCGAGCACCCCGGCGCCGCATCCCTGGGGGACGGCGGGAAGCGGTGGCGTGGGCAGGCAGCCCTGCGCCGGCGCGGTGCTCGCCGGCGTCCCGGGCCCGCCCGCCGCCGGCTCGAGCTCGCGGGAGAGGTCGGCGATGACGCGGTCGAGGGCGACGACGTCGCCGGGACCGTCTCCCCTGTCGCCGAGCTGCAGAGCGGTCGCCCGGGCGAAGGCCGTCAGCGAGCGCTGCTGCTCGAGGAGGAGGTTCGCCCCCACCGAGGCCTTGTCCGCGGCGCGGTCGACGGCCTGCTGGCCGGCGATGCGCCGCGCCTGCTGGAAGGGGACGTACGCGGACACCGAGGCGATGAAGACCGCGAAGGCACCGACGACGAGCGGGAGGAGGGTGAAGAAGGAGGCCCTCCGCAGCAGCTCCGGACGGCGCACCTCAGCGGCCTCCGCGGAGCAGGCGCAGCGCCATCACCGTGCTCGCCAGCGCCACCGATCCGAAGCCGAGCACGAGGACCGAGGTGGGCGCGAGCTCGGCGGCGTAGCTCTGGGGGACCGGGGCGAGCGTCGGCACGAGCCAGATCGGCGGCGGGATCGGCAGCGCCCGGAGCGGCGCGGGGGCCGGGGTCGCCGCCGGCGAGCCGGTGCTCGGGGGGACGGCCGGCCCCGCGGGGCGAGCGGGCCTCGTCCCGGTGAGGGCGGAAGCCGGCTGCCGCACCGACACCGGCGACGCGGCCGCCGGCGACGGGCATGGGGGCGCACCGTGGCCCCGCTCGGGGTCGCGGGCAGCGCCCGCCGGATCCGCGCAGGGGGTCACGCCGGCGTCCGGCCGCGGCGGCGCGGTGGCGGTCACCGGAGGCTGGTCGTCGAGCAGGGGGGGTCGGCCCATGGCGGCGCCGGACGGGGCTGCGATCACGAACACGGCGAGCGCGAGCGCCAGCGCGCTCATGCCCCTCAGCACACGTCCCACCCACACCACCAGGCCGCGACGGGTGGTCATGCGGATACCTCTCGCCGCGATCCTACGGCCGCCCCCGGGAGGGCCCCGTGACCGTCCGGTGACGAGATCCAGGGCGTAGGCTTCGTCCCATGCCCCTGGTGGTCATCACGTTCCACGACGGGGAGGTGCTCTGGGCGGACACCCCCACGATCGGCTTCGACCTGCCGGTGATCGAGGCGGAGATCCGCAACGTCGACTCCAACAGCGAGCGCGCCCTGCTGCCGCTGGCGGCGGTCCGGCTGCTCATCATCGGAGAGGTGCGCCCGGCGCCCCCCGCCGAGACCCTCGCGGGATGGGACAAGGCCGCCTTCCACTTCCTCGACGGCCACGTTCTCCGGGCCTGGCTGGGGCCCGAGGTCCGTCTCGGCCCCCACGGCGGGGTCTGGGAGCTCGTCGAGCACGGCACCCCCGACCCCGAGCTGCGCACCATCGGGGTGCCCTGGTCGTCGCTCAAGGGGGTCTTCCAGATCCGCCAGTGGGACAGCCGTCCGGCGACCGAGCGCGCCGCTCGGGCGGCCGGGGAGCCCGTCCACCTCGAGAACATGATCAGGGTGCTCGCCGAGCGCGAGGCGCGCGCCGTCGAGCCCCGCGGCCAGCGTTCGGAGGCCTCGCTGGCGCAGCGCGTGCAGCGCGCTCGGGATCGCGCCGACGAGGCGCCGTGACAGGATCGTCACATCACGCCACGGCCCGGCCACGGCCACGGAAGCCACGGAACTGCGTGATAGGGTTGCCCGCAACGTGTCCCCGCGCGCCCCCTCCGAGACCGTCGCACCCTCGCTGCGCTCCCGGCTGCTGACCCCACGCACCGCCCTCTCGCTGGGCGCGACCGTCCTCATCATCGGGCTGGCGGTGTGGCGCGCCCCGGTGAACTGGCACGACGTGGGAAGCGCGATCCGCCACGCGGACCTGCGCCTGTACCTGGCCGGCATCGCCGCGTACTACCTCTCCTTCCTGGCCCGGACCCTGCGCTGGCAGCTGCTGCTGCGGAACGCCGGGGAACGCTGCCCGGCGGGACCGCTGTACGAGACCCTGCTCGTCTCCTTCTTCGTCAACTGCGTTGTTCCCGCCAAGATGGGAGACGTATACCGGGCATTTCTCCTGCGGACCCGGCAGGGCGTGGGCGTGATGAAGGGCTTCGGAACGATCATCGCCGAGCGCCTCCTCGACCTCTTCGTCCTCATGGGGCTGCTCGTCGTCGCCGCGGCGGCGACCTTCGGAAATCGCGTCCCCCACCAGTTCGTCCCCGCGCTCGTCGCCGGGGTCGTGCTCTGCGTGATCGCCTCCGCCGCGCTCCTGGTGATGGGCCTCGGCCGCGGGAAGAGGCTGCTCCGCCTCCTCCCCCACGGGGTGCAGCAGCGCTATGAGGCCTTCCGCGTCGGCACGATGAGCTCGTTCGGCCGCTGGCCCGAGGTGCTCCCCCTCTCGGTGCTGGTGTGGGCGCTCGAGGCGACCCGCCTCGCCTTCGTGGTCTACGCGCTCGGCTACAGCGACCTGCTCACCCCGCGCCACTTCGTGCTCGTCGCCCTGGTGGCGGCGCTGCTCACCACCGTCCCCTTCACCCCCGGCGGCATCGGGCTCGTCGAGGCGGGAATGGTGGGGGTGCTCAAGGCGATCGGCGTCGGCAGCACCCCTGCCGCCGCGATCGCGCTCCTCGACCGCAGCATCAGCTACGGCACCCTGGTCGTCATCGGCTGCATCGTCTTCACCCTCACCCACCTGCGCGTCCCGCACGCGCAGCGGCAACCGCTCGCCGACGAACCCGGGGGATGAGGACGCTGGTCACCGGGGGAGCCGGCTTCATCGGCTCCACGCTGGTGGACGCGCTTCTCGCCGCCGGACACGAGGTCACCGTCCTCGACGACCTGTCCCGCGGCCGCCGTGAGCAGGTCGCCGGCGCCGCCGCGCTGGTGGTCGGCGACGTCGCCGGTCCGGCTGCGCGCGAGGCGCTGCTCGCCGCCCGTCCGGAGGTGGTGTTCCACGAGGCGGCGCAGATCGACGTCCGCCGCTCGGTCGCCGAGCCGCTGCTCGACACCACCGTCAACGTGCTCGGCACCGTGAACCTGCTCCAGGCGTGCGTCGACGCCGGAGTGCGGCGTCTGGTCTTCGCCTCGAGCGGCGGCGCCATCTACGGCGACACCGAGGTGGTGCCCACCCCCGAGACCCATCCCGCGCATCCCGCCTCGCACTACGGCGCCGCCAAGCAGTGCGGCGAGGCGTACGGCGGCGTCTACACGCTGCTCTACGGCCTCGAGTTCGTCGCCCTCCGCTATGCCAACGTGTACGGGCCGCGCCAGGACCCGCACGGCGAGGCGGGCGTGGTCGCGATCTTCGCCGAGCGGCTGCTCTCCGGCCGGCCGGCGATGATCAACGGCGATGGCGGCCAGACCCGCGACTACGTGCACGTCGACGACGTCGTCGCCGCCAACCTTCTCGCCATGAAGACGCCGCACTGTGGCGCCTACAACGTCGGCACCTCGATCGAGACCGACGTGAACACGCTCTTCGCGCACATCGCCCGCGCCTGCAACAGCGACGCACCAGCGCTCCACGGTCCCGCCAAGCCGGGCGAGCAGCGGCGCTCGTGTCTCGACGTCCGCCTCGCCGCCGAGCGCCTCGGGTGGCGGCCGCGCATCGCGCTCGCGGGAGGCCTCGCACACACCGTCGAGCACTTCCGGACCACTATGCCGGCGCGGTGACACCCCCGGCGAGCACCGAGGCCGCCGCCTCCATGCAGCGCGCCGAGTGGTCGCGCAGCGCC
>VBHE01000246.1:5960-7376 GCA_005889515.1 Chloroflexota bacterium
TCTCGCGGTAGCTCCCGCCCTCGAGCAGGCGGCACGCCCAGCTCTGGTCCTCGATCGCGGCGGTGAGCAGGGCGCGCGCCGAGCCGAGCACCTCGAGCTCGTCGCCGGCGGCGCTCACCTCGATGCGGGCGAGCTGCTGGCGGTAGCCGGTGAGCCGCTTGCGCACCTCCGCCCCCACCTCGACGAGCGGGTCGGCGTCCGGTCGCAATGTCGGGGACGGTGCGGGCCGTTGCCGCGAGAGCGCCGCGTCGAGCTCGACGACGCGTTCGGAGGTGTACTGCGCGATGCGCCGGAGCAGCTGCCGGTAGTCATCGGCGGGAACCGGCTCGGCGCCGCCGCCGAGGGCGCGGAAGCTGCCGTAGAGCACGGCCGCAACGACGAGCAGCACGATCGCGTAGGTGAGCACGTCCGTGGCGTCTCGGACGCCGACCGGCTACTTGTACCGGAAGGTGATGCGGCCGCGGCTGAGGTCGTAGGGGCTGAGCTCGACGCGGACGCGGTCGCCGATGAGGATGCGGATGTAGAACTTGCGCATCTTCCCGGAGGTGTAGGCGAGCACCTCCTGCCCGGTCTGCAGCTTCACCTTGAACATCGCGTTGGGAAGCGGCTCGACCACGGTGGCATCCATCTCGATCGTCTCTTCCTTGACCTCGGCGACGACCGCGGCGGCCGCGGCGTTGGGGTCACGGCGACGAGCGGGGCGGCGGCGGGCACCGCCGGGACGGGATGGACGACGCGCCAAGACAGCCTCCTCAGAACTCGAGAACTTTCGGAGCGTAGCATGACGCCGCGATGTCGCAGCAGGCGCCGGCACCCCGGAGGTCGCGGTGGCGCGGCCGTGTGCGCGCCGCCGCGGCGGCCGTGGCGGTGCTCGGCGCCGCCGCCCTGGTGCCCCTGGTCCGGGTGCTGGGGAGCGACGGCGCCGCCGCCGCGACCCCGGGCTCCTACCTCCCCGAGCGCCCCGGCGAGGTGCTCACCTACCGCCTCGGCGGCTCGCTGCGGGCCACCGTGGAGCTCCGCCTCGCCTCCCGGGGGGTGATCGCCGGGGTCCCCACGCTCTCCTTCGAGCAGCTGGGCACCGCGGGCTCCACCGTCCTCCCCTTCGGGCTGAGCGGGGGCACGGTCCGGATCGAGGGGGACACCGTGGTCCGGACCGCCGAGGGGGGGACGGTGCGCGACCTCGTCGGCCCGGTCGCCCCGGGGCTCCATTGGAGCGACGTCCGCCACACCGCCGCCGCCGGCGGCAGCGGCAGCACCTTCGCCGTGGTCGAGGACCGCACCCTCCTCGGCCCGGCGTCCCTCGACGAGCCCTCCGGCCACCTCGACCGCTGCCTCGTGGTCGCGGTGAGCTCCCGCGCCACCTCCGCCGGGGGCGCGGTGTCGGCCGCGGGGGCGACGCTCTGGTACTGCGAGGGC
>VBHE01000247.1 GCA_005889515.1 Chloroflexota bacterium
GCGCATCTTGTCGACGGAGAGCTCGCCGGCGGAGAAGGCGTCTCCCAGCTCGGGGAGCTCACGAGCGGCCTGCCCGGCCGCCACGAGCGCCCTGGCATTGGGAAGGCTCCAGCCGAGTTCGCAGCTCACCCAGTCGACGCAGTCGCGCCGCCCGTCGCCGCGCCACCCATCGAGCTCGTCGAGGAGCGCGAGGTCGCGGGCCTGCTCGGCGGTCAACGCCTGGATGCGCAGATTCCGCTCGTGGATTCGCTCCTTGAGCGCGTGCACATCGACGTCGGGCGAGAGCGCGATCACACACAGAAGTATAAGCGAACATCTGTGTGTATGTCAACCCCAAACCCCAACCCCCACAAGGCAGATCACCCAGAAACCACCGCCCCGCGCCCCGCCCCACAAGCGCCGCAGACCACCCTTCCCCTCGTCGAACAGATGTCCACACAGCAATCGCGGTGCACAGCACGTGGGGCGAGTGCGACACAGGACGTACCAGAGCACCCTACCGCCCTGAAATTGACAAAGTTGACAATACGCTCAAACCGGCGTACAACCGCAGCCATGCCGGGGTGGGATGTCAAGATCCGGCCAGGGAAGGATGAGAAGAAGGACGACGACAACACCACCACCTGGGTGATCGTCGTGATTCTCCTCGCGCTTCTCCTGTGGTGGCTGTACTCCAGCGGCGCGCTGGGGGGCATGAACGGCTGCGGCCTCTATCAGGACGGGATCCACTGCAACGGCGGCTGGTCACAGGGCGGCTCTCCGACCGCCCCCGGTTCCGGCCATCATCATCCGCATCATTGAACACCGCGGTGGTGGCGGCCCATACTGGGCGCCCACCAGGGAGGAAGAGGCGAGTTGGCTGGGGAAGGGGGCAAGAAGAGCGACCCCACGGTGCCGATCATCCTCGGCATCGGTGTGCTGCTGCTGATCGTTCTCTTCGGCGGGTGCAACGGCGTCAACCTGCCCACCTACAACGGCGGCGGCAACACCTACAACGGCTCCCACGGCTCCCACTACTCCGGCGGCTGCGACCACTACCACCGTTCGGACTGCGGCGGCGGTGGGGACGGTCGTGAGAACGACGACCGGGGTTCCGGCCACGAGCGCAGGCATCATCCCGGGGCCACGGAGACCCCGGACCCCGACAACCGGTAGCTACCGGACCACCGAGCCCGAGAGCCCGTCGCCGACCGGGATCACCGATGAGCTGAGCCGCGGATCGGAGGCGATCCGCGCGTTGTAGTCACGGATGCCGCGAACGTCCGCGTCGTCAGCGTCGCCCCCGGCCACGCGGCCGTTCCAGAAGACGTTGTCGGCGAGGATCAGCCCACCGGGCCGGACCATCCGCAGCGCGTGGTCGCGAGGTCGTAGGGCCCGGAGAGACGGGGGAGGACCTCGAGCGCCGCGCCCTCATGGACGCTGACCCGAGAGCCGAGGCCGGCGCGCTCGAACCACTCCCCCGCGGCGCTCGCGTGCAGGGGCGTGAACTCGATGGTGTCGAGGTGGCCACCGGGGGCCAGCGCCCGGGCCATCCAGACCCCCGAGTAGCCGAAGAGGGTGCCCACCTCGAGCACCCGCCCTGCCCCGCTGAGGGTGACGAGCAGGGCGAGCAGCCGGCCCTCCTCGGCCGACACCTGGATCTGCGGCCCGCGCGCGGCGATGTCGCGGGCGAGCTCCTGGAGCAGGGCGTCCTCGGGCCAGAAGAGGGGACGTAGGTAGGCCTCGAGCTCCGGGGTCACGGGGGTCGCGGTGGTGCTCATGCCCCCTACCTAGCACGAACTCCCGGCTCGCTGCAGCGTGTACCGCTGGCCCGCGACCATGGTCAGGTTGAGCCCGGTCGGGAGGTGGGTCGCCTTCACCGCCTTGCCCGCGGCGTCACGCACCGTCAGCCCGCGTGCGGCGCCGAGGGGGAGGGCGACCCGGCCGCCGCCGGTGGACACCGCGGCGCCGCAGCCGGCGTTGCGCCAGACCAGGAGCCCGGTGCCACCGGCGAAGCTGCGCGCCCGGACCGTGGAGCCGTCGACGTACTCCCAGTCTCCCCCGGTCAGGGAGCGGGCGGTGCCCTGGCCCTTGTCGGGGCTGAGCGCGACCACCGCTCCCAGCTCCTCGGCGAGCGCCGGGGGGATGGGCCGGCCGTCGGCCAGGCGGGTCGCGAAGTACATCGCCGGGGTGCCGTAGACGGTGCTGGAGACGGTGTGGGCGACGAGGTCCGCCGCCGTCGCCTGCCACCCGTCGCCGTCGATGAGGGTGTCGGGGTCGACGGCGCTCACCACCGCGGCGCGGCGGTTCCAGTCGGCGAGGCTCCAGGCGTCGTAGAGGCGCACCGCGTCGGTGACCGACGCGAACTGGGGCGCCGCCGCGCTCGCGTCGACGAGCGCCTCCGGGCGCACCGCGTGGGCGTCGGCGTGGAGCACCGCGAGGTAGCGGTAGAGCGCCGTCGCGCCCCATCCCAGCGACGGGTCGGCGAGGGTGAGCGGGATGTCGTAGCCCCAGTCGAGCTTGACCCCGTCGGCGCCGAGCTCGCCGGGGCCCGAGCCCAGCAGGGTGCTCATCGTCGCCGCGGTGGCCTCGTCGAACCCGGCCGCGGTGGGGTCGACGACCTGCTCCGCGGGGGCGGTGCGCCGGAACACGGCGGTCGCGGGCGGCACCCGGGGGATGTTCCGCGCCCACATCGGCCACCACAGGAGCACCCGGTCGCCCTGGGCGTGGAGGGCGTCGATGAGATCGCGCATCCCGGCGACGCCGCCGAAGCGCACCGGGTCGGGCTCGGCGCTGCCGATCTGGGCCTGCCAGCGGGAGTCGATCACCACCGTGATCGGGCCGGCGCCGAAGCGCCGCTTCCATTCGGCGACGAAGTCGCGCACCCACCCCGCGGTGTAGAGCGGGCTCGACCTTGCCGCCCGGGTGGCGACCTGCTCGCCCCAGGTGTCGACCATCGCCTGCGACCACCACCCCGGCCGGCTCCCCGGCGGCGACGCCGCGGCCGACTCGCCGCGCGGGCTCAGGGCGTCGTGGTAGGCACGCAGGCCGCCGAGCGGGTCGGCCGCCAGGGTGACGACGAACTCGGGGAAGCGCACCAGCCCGCCCTCAGGGAGTCCGGCGCCGAGGTCGTCGCCGGCGAGCGCGAGCGCGAGCGGGTAGTCGACGGCGATGCCCCCGTCGGCGGCGAGGCGCATCGTGGTGGCGGCGGGGACGTCGACGAGCCCGACCCCGAACCAGCCCGGCGCGGTGCGCAGCTGGATCTGGAAGGGCGGCGGGGCGAAGGGGGTCCGCCCGGCGATGCCGACCGCCGGATGAGCGGTGAGCTGCGGCAGCGTGGGGTCGGGGGTGAAGCCGCCGCTGGTCTCGGTGAGCTCGATGCCCGCGGCACCGTCGTCGAAGAAGCGCATCGCACCCGGTCCCAGCGTCTGGGGGAGCGCCGCGAAACGCACCGTGAAGCTGTCGCCCGAGGGCTGGAGCGTCGCCTCCTGGAGCACCCGCCCGCCGGCGTCGAGGAGCCGGCTCTCGAGGGTCCCGCCGGAGCGGCGGCTCACCCGATGGACGCCCTTCGGCAGGGGGGCCCCGCCGCTCATCGCCAGCGGGAAGCCGGTGTACTCCGTCCCGTCGCGGGTGGCCACGGTCACGTGCCCGGTGTGGGGGTCGAGCGCCAGCCGGTAGGAGCGCTCGGTCAGGATGAGGGCGCCGTCCTCGCCGCTCAACCGGAGGTCCGCAGCGGCGAGGCTGTCGGAGTGACGCAGGGTCGGCAGCGGGGCGAGGTGGGCGGCGACCGGGACGGGGAGGGCGGCCGCCACGGCGAGCAGCAGCAGCACCCGCCGGGGGCGTCTTCGCACCGCTCCGACCGGTCCGCGAACGCGCCAGCGCGAACTCCGGACTCCCATGTTGAACAGTCCACATCATGGCATCTGAGGCGGCGCGGTGCCGGGGAGATCGGAACGTAACCAGACCGCGTCAGGAAAGACCGAGAAGACCTGCCGGTAGCGCCGCTCGAGGAGCGCCGAGATCTCCGGGAACTGCACCAGGTCGGCGTCCTGGGTGAGGATCAGCTCGGGGTCGAGGGCCGCGACCCGGTCCACCAGCGCCTGGTGCGAGCCGGAGAGGACGATGTCGTTGTAGATCGGTGCGGTGGGGAGGAGCAGGGGGAGGTCGGCGAGGATGTACGGCCAGGCGTCCGAGCTCCAGACCACCGCCCGGTGTCGCGACCAGCCGTGGTCGCGGGTCCAGGCGCTGGTGCGGTCGTCGGCGAGCACCTTGTCGTCGAAGTCGGTCGCCCAGGTGACCCGCTCCTCCCTCCCCGTCAGGGTGCGGAGCGCGCCCAGGTAATAGGTGCCCAGGGTCGGGGCGGGGCTCTGCACCCCGAGGACCCCGAGTGGGTCCCAGTCGAGGCCGGTGACGCTCGCCTGGGCCCCCGCGAGCACCGCCCCCGCGGCGAGCGGGGCGAAGCGCAGCGCGGCGGTCGAGCGCAGCCGCCGTGGCGATGGCCGGCGCAGCCCCGCGGCGAGGGCGAGCGCCCCCGGTGCGATCGCGGGGGTCAGGAGGTGGGCGTACGGCTGGTTGGCCGCCGCGGGCACGAGCAGGGTGGCGCCGGCCCAGAGCCAGAGCATCCACAGCGGGCGCGCCGACCGCCGGCTCAGCCAGGCCCCCGCGAGCAGCAGGCCGAAGGAGAGGGCGAGGAGCACCCCGTGGACGGCGCGCTCCAGGCGGCGCTGTACTGGCCGTAGAAGCCGAGCAGCGCGAACGCCATCGTGTGCGCCCCCGCCCTGGCGGTGAAGATCCCCACCCAGGTCGCGGTGACGCCGACGACGGCGGCGGAGTAGGCGAGGAGCCGGCTCCGGCCGCCGCGGGGGCTCAGCAGGAGGATCAGGCCGAACGCGGCGGCGTCGGCGACCGCGGTCTGCTGGTAGCCGACGGCGGCGGCGGCGAGCAGCCCGATCAGCACCGGCCACAGACGCGTCGCCGGCGCGGGGGTCACCCCCGCGAGCCGGGGGATGAGCAGGGCACCGGCCCAGGTGGTGGCGGCGCACAGGAGGGTGTCGGGGAGGGCGAGCTGGGCGCCGGTGATCGGCAGCCCGAGGAGCAGAGCCGAGGCGAGGACGGCGGCGGTGGCGCGCCGGGGGGACATCAGCCGGCGGGCGGCGTACGCGACCGCGGCGAGGGTGAGCAGGCCGACGAGCAGGGTCAGGGCGTGGAGCGCCGCCTCCGAGGTCCCGAGCAGGCGGATGGTCCCGGCCACGGTCCAGGTCTGGAGCGGCGGCTTGTTCGACCAGATCCCCGAGTAGAGATGCCGGCCGTCGAGCATCGCGCGGCCGGCGGTCGTGTACCCCGCCTCGTCCGTGTACCACGGGGGCTCGACGAAGGAGGGGAGGCGGAGCACGAGGAGCAGCGCCACCCCCCAGGGGAGGGGGCCCGGCCGGCGGAGGGGGGTCATCGGCCGCCTATCATCACGGGCTGCATGGCGGTCACGGCGCTCCACCCCGACACCGAGAGGCTCGACAGCCTCACGCTGGTGATGCCCGCCCACAACGAGTCCGAGAGCCTCCGCCTGCTCCTCCCCCACGCGGCGGCGGTCCTCCCCGGCATCGCCCGGCGGATCGAGGTGGTGCTCGTCGACGACGGCAGCATCGACGGGACCGGCGAGGTCGCCGAGGATCTCGCCGGCGTCCACGGGCTCGATCTCCGCGTCATCCGGCACGAGCGCAAGAGCGGCTACGGGATCAGCGTCGCCGACGGCCTGCGCGCCGCGAGGATGGAGTACACCGCGTTCACCGACGCCGACGGTCAGTTCGACGTCGCCGATCTCGCCCTGCTGGTCCCGGCGCTGCTCGACGGCGCCGACCTCGTCGCCGGCTGGCGGAGGGAGCGCCAGGACGCCGCCGTCCGCTCGGTGGTGAGCGGCGTCTTCAACCTCGCGCTGCGGCTCCTCTACGGCCTGCGGGTGCGCGACGTCGACTGCGCGCTCAAGCTCATGCGCACCGACTTCCTCCGCTCCATCGAGATCGAGTCCCACAGCGCGCTCATCAACGCCGAGCTCTTCTGCAAGGCGCGGCGCGACCGGCTGACGATCGTCCAGGTCCCGGTCCCCCATCATCCCCGCGAGCTCGGCCGCCGGTCGGGGGCGAGGCCCCGGGCGGTGATCCGCGCCATCCGCGAGCTCGTCCGTTACCGCCGCCGCTGGCGGTAACCGGGGCCGGGCTCAGCGCGCGCTCGCGAGCTCGTGGCGGTGGGCGGAGTGGCGGCCCACCAGGGTGCGCGCCCGCCGCCCCGCGACATTGCCGTTCTCGCTGAAGGCCTGCTCCCGCGCCCGCCAGTCGACCCGGGGGGCGAAGAGCGCCGGCCGCACCCGCGAGCGCAGCCGCTCGACCCGGGTGATCACGCTGTCGATGAGGGTCTGCTCGAGGAGGTGGGGCTGGAGCCCGAGGTCGATGAGCTTCTGGTGGCGCGCGTTGTAGTAGTGCTCCTCGAGCTCGGTGCGCGGGTTGGGAAGGTGCTCGATGCTGGTGTCGAGGCCGTGCGCCTCGCGCGCGCTCCGGACCCGCCGGGCGAGGTCGAGGACGCTGAACTGCTCGGTGAACTGGTTGAAGACCCGGAACTCGCCGGCGCCCGCGGGGTTGAGCGCGGCCAGCTCGATGCAGCGAACCGTGTCGCGGATGTCGAGGAAGCCGCGGGTCTGGCCGCCGCGCCCGTACACGGTGATCGGATGGCCGATCGCGCCCTGGGTGCAGAACCGGTTGAGGGCGGTGCCCCAGATGTCGTCGTAGTCGAAGCGCGTCGCCAGCGCCGGATGGACGTCGGTCTCCGGAGTCGACATTCCGTAGACCACGCCCTGGTTGAGGTCGGTGGCGCGCAGCCCCCAGGCCCTGCAGGTGAACTCGATGTTGTGGCTGTCGTGGACCTTGGAGAGGTGGTAGAAGGAGCCGGGCCGCTTGGGGAAGGGCAGCCGGTCGCGCCGGCCGTTGTGCTCGATGTCGATGAACCCCTCCTCGATGTCGATGTTCGGGGTTCCGTACTCGCCCATGGTGCCGAGCTTGATCAGGTGACAGTCGGGGGCGACGTCGCGCAGCGCGAAGAGGAGGTTGAGGGTGCCGACGACGTTGTTCACCTGGGTCTCGATCGCGTGCGGCGCGCTGATCATCGAGTAGGGGGCGGAGCGCTGCTCGGCGAAGTGGACGACGGCGTCCGGCGACTCGGCGACGATCAGCGAGCGCAGCGCCTGCAGGTCACAGACGTCGAGACGGTGCCACGAGATGGGACGGCCGGTCTCCGCCTCCCAGCGGGCCACGCGCCGCGGCATGGTCGAGATCGGCACCAGGCTGTGGGTGCCGCAGGCACGATCCCAGCGGCGCCGGACCAGGCTGTCCGCCGCGGCCACGTCGTGGCCGCGTGCCGAGAGGTGCAGGGCTGTCGGCCACCCCAGGTAGCCGTCGGCTCCGAGGACGAGGATGCGCATCCCCGGCAGGGTACAGGCTGGTCGCAGCGGTTGTGAACCGACGCCCCAAGCTGAACGCCTGATGAAGTGGACGCCGGCGTCCGGCCCCCGCCCGCCCGGTGAGGGTCTAGGCGGCGCGCTGCATCAGCTGCAGCGCGGTCTCCAGCCGCTGAGCCACCACCGCGCGGCGCTCGGCGTCACCGATCAGCCGCCAGAGGGCGACACCGGTGGCGTAGCGGCGGATCTCGTCGTCCTCGTTGACGTTCACCAGCCACTGGGCGAGCGTGGTCGAGGGGGCGCCGGGAGCGGGAGCAGCTCCTGCCCCCTCGGTGACGGTGACGGTGGTGCGGCGATGCGGCGCTGCCATGTCCTTCTCTGAGCCCCAGTACCCTGTGAGACCGCCCCGCCGGCGGTTCGGGCGGCACTGCCCGTGTAGGTGTGAACGGCAGTCGCGGCTTGAGACTTGCGCCCCGTCGAACAGTCTGGGCGTGGCGCACAGAGAGGGCGGCGTGCGAGTGTGATGCGATGCCCGAGACGGCGATCGAGACCCTGCTCGGGGTCGACGTCGGCAGCACCCGGATCAAGGCCGTGCTCGTCGACCGCGCCGGGGTCGAGCGCCGCGTCGCGGTTGGTCCGACTCCCTTCGCGGCGGGGCCGGAGGGGGTCGAGATGGGCGTCGACGATCTCCTGACCGCGGTCGCGGCGGTGCTCGCGGCCCTGGGACCGGAGCGGCGCGCCGCGGTCGCGGTCGGGGTCGCCGGCATGGGGGAGTGTGGCGCCCCCCTCGACGACGCGGGTCGGCCCCTGGGGCCGGTGATCGCCTGGTTCGACCCCCGGGGCGGGGAGATCGTCGAACAGCTCACGCGGTCGGGCGGCGACGGGCTCGCGGCCCGGACCGGCCGGCGCCTGCGCACCGTGTCCTCGGTGGCCAAGCTCGGCTGGTGGGTGGAGCACGGGGGACGGGCGCCCGGGGGCTGGCTCGGCGTCCCCGAGCTCTGCGTGCACGCGCTCGGTGGGGCGGCGGTCACCGACCCCAGCCTCGCCAGCCGCACCGGCTGGTACGACGTCGCCGCCCGCGCCTACCTGTCCGAGGTGGCGGAGGCGATCGGGGTCCCCCTTGCGGCGCTCCCCGAGGTGGTGCCCGCGGGGAGCGTCGCCGGCCGGGTGGGCGCCGCCGCCGCAGTGCGCTTCGGGCTCGCCGAGGGCGTCCCGGTCACCCCGGCGGGGCACGACCACCTCGCCGCCGCCGCCGGCTGCGGCGCCGGGGTGGCCGACCTCGTCGACTCCGTCGGCACCGCCGAGTCGCTTGTGCGCCGTCTCCCCGCGGCGGACGGCCTCGACGGCGAGGTCCTGCGGGCCGCGCTCGAGCTCGGGGTGGCGGTCTCGGCCCGGCCCGACGGCGAGGGCTGGGCGGCGCTGGGGCGGGGACCCCGGGCGGGCCCGGTCCTCGCCGCGGTCATCGCCGCCCTCGGCGGGGCCTCCCTCGCCGAGCTCGACGCCGCCGCGATCGAGGGCGGCGGAGTGGACGGCGCCGAGCTCGTCGAGGCCGCCCTCGCCGGGGCCGCCCTCCGCGTTCCTTCCGCACCCGCCGGCGAGGTCTGGGGCGCGGTGCTCGAGGAGCTGGCCCGCCGCACCGCGGGCGCCGCGTCCGCCTGCGCTCGGCTGGCGGGGCCGGCCGAACGTGTCCTGGTGGCCGGTGGCGGCGCCCGCAGCCTCCCCTGGCTGCGGGCCAAGGCGCGTCATCTCGACGCTCCGGTGTGGCGTGCCGGCGTCGAGGCGGCGGC
>VBHE01000248.1 GCA_005889515.1 Chloroflexota bacterium
AGTCGTCGTCGTGCTCGACGATGACACCCCCAGCGCGCAGTCGAGGAGGCGATGGCAAGGAGCAGGCTCACCCGCCTGGTGAAGGTGTGCCGGATCTGCGGGGAAGGCTATGACGCCTTCAAGTCCCGCGAGTCCCGCGGCCGCTACTGCTCCGCCAATTGTCTCCTGGAAGCGCGCCGCCGCCAGCGCGACGGCCTGGTCCTCGAGGAGGAGCCGGCGGCCATCGGTCCGGCGATGCTGCCGCCGACCATCATCCTCGGCAACCGCAACGCGATCGTGAGCCTCGGTCCCGATCTCGCCGCCATCCCCGAGGAGGGTCCCGGTCTCACCACCTGAGACCGGCGGCTAGACTGCGGGCGCCATGGCACGACTGTATGCGCAGCTGTTCACCCTGGTCTTCGCCGTCGTCGGGCTCGGCGGGCTCGCGCTCGGGGACGCGGGGCACACCGGCGGGGGCAACCTCGGCGGGCTGACCCTCCACCTGACCTGGGCGCGCGACATCCTCGACATCGCGGTCGCGGCGGCGCTCGCCCTGGTCGGCTTCACCTTCCGGGTCCCCCGCCAGCCGGCGGCGATCCTGGTGCTGCTGGTCGGGGCGCTGCTGACCGTTCTCGCCGTGTCCGGCTTCATCGTCGGCGACGACACCCTCGCGTCGAAGGGCTTCGCCGGCCTGCACTTCCCGGCCGCGATCAACGTCCTCGACCTGCTGAGCGGCGTCCTCGGACTGTTCAGCGGGGTGGTCACCCTCGCCGACCAGCCCGACGCCGCCTAACGGACGGTGGCGCTGCCGTTGACCGAGATGAGCGCGCCCTCGTCGGCCTCGTCGCGGCGGCGGACCACCTTGTCGCGGACGTTGCCGACCACCTCGCCGACCTGACGGGCGGCGGTCTGGGCGGTGGGGCCGACCCGCCGGGCGGTGTCGACGACCTGCTGGGCGCCGTCGCGGATGGCGATGGCGATGCTCTGGATCTGCTCGCGGGTCCTGCGACCCTCCTGGGGGGCGACGCAGAGACCGATCACCGTTCCCACGACGGCCCCATGGGCGAGACCTCGGATGTATGCCACGTCTGAGCCTCCCGGACTGATTTGATAGTAACGGTATCACTTCAGGTCAGCGCGGTGGAGCCCCATGCGCCGTCGGGGACGATGCGCAGGCGTTCCACCGGCTCGCCGCCGACGAGGTGGCGCTCGACGATCTCGGGGACGTCCTCGGGCAGCAGCCGGCCGTACCAGACGCCGTCGGGGTAGACGATCAGGATGGGTCCCTGGTGGTGCTGGAGGTTGCAGCCCATGCGGGTGGTGCGCACGTGGGCGAGGCCGCGGCGCTCCACCTCGTCGCGCAGCCGCTGGAGGATGCGCTCCGAGCCCTGGCCACCGCAATGGTGCCGTCCCGAGGTGGTGCAGACGAAGACGTGGAGGGCGCGCGCCGAGGGGGCCATGGGACCCCCATTGTGCGTCGGTGCGTACAGTGGAGCCCATGCCGGCTCCGCTCGTCGACCTCCACATGCACACCACCGCGTCGGACGGCGACCTCGAGCCCGAGGAGCTCGTGGCCCGCTGTGCCACCGCCGGGCTGGGCACGATCGCGGTCACCGACCACAACTCCACCGTCCACGTCACCCGTGCCGGGGAGGAGTGCGGACGGCGCGGGCTCGAGCTCATCGCGGCGTGCGAGATCAGCACCCGCTGGCAGGGCTCGGAGCACCACCTGCTCGCCTACTTCGTCCCCCTCGACGACCCGACCTTCCAGGGACGCATCGAGTCGGTGCGCCGCTCCGACCTCGAGCGCTCCCGCTGGGCGCAGGTCGAGGAGGCGGTCGGCCCCGACCGCGTGCCCCCCTTCGCGGTGCTCCGCCGCCTGCTCCTCGAGGGCGCCGCCGGCGACGCCCGGCTGCTCGCCTACACGTCGGCGCCGCAGCGGCTCTACGGCGAGCTGTTCGCGCCCGGCAAGCCGCTCGCCACCGAGCCGCCATTTCAGCCCTCGCTCCCCGAGGCGATCGGCTGGGTGCGCGCCGCCGGCGGGGTCCCCGTGCTCGCTCACCCCGGGGCCACCCTCGGCGACCTCGACCCCGAGGCCGTCCTCGGCGAGCTCGCCGGCGAGGGCCTCGGCGGGGTCGAGGCGTGGACCACCTGGCACCGGCAGGAGACCTCGGAGCGCTTCGCCGCCCTCGCCGCCGCCGTGGGCCTCGCGGTCACCGCCGGCGCCGACTTCCACGGGCCGACGGTGAAGCCCCACGTCCTCGGCCCCGGCCAGGTCACACACAACGGGCCCGAGGTGCTCGAGGCGCTGCACGAGGCGCGCTGAGCTCCCGCTCCCGGGTGCGCAGAGGCGCGCACCGCCCTGCAATAGTGTCGGTCCATGGAGATCGACTACGCCTTCTTCGCCGAGACCGCGGCGGTCCCCCCCGACCGGAAGTTCTACTGCCTCGGGGGCGGTCTCTTTCACATCGGCCTGCCCCAGATCCCCGGCCGCGCCACCTTCTGCATCGTCGCCGGCTTCCGCTTCGGTCCCGAGGACGCCGACCGCGCCCATCACATCGAGCTGCGTTTCGTGGACGGCGAGGGCAAGCTGGTCATCCAGCCGGTGGAGATGAACTTCACCTCGGGCCCGCCCCCGCCCGGCGAGGAGCTCGACATCTGCCTGCCGGCGGTCACCTACATCAGCCCGATGTTCGGCGAGGCCGGCCGGTACCGCGCCGAGTACTGGTCCGACGGCGAGCTGCTCGCGCGGGTGCGCCTGCGGGTGCAGGAGCAGCAGCAGCAGAGCTCAGCGGCGGCCGTTCGCCGGGTACTCGTAGAACCCGCGGCCGCTCTTCTGACCCAGCCAGCCGGCGGCGACCATGCGCCGCAGCAGCGGCGGCGGGGCGTAGTCGGCGTTGGCGTACTCGGCGTACAGCGCCTCGCAGACGAAGAGCGCGGTGTCGAGCCCGATGTAGTCGAGCAGGTGGAGCGGCCCCATTGGATGGCCGCAGCCCAGGCGCATTCCCTCGTCGATGTCCTCGCGGGTCGCGAACCCGGATTCGTAGAGCCGCACCGCCGAGGTGAGAAAGGGGATCAGCAGCAGGTTGACGATGAAGCCGCCGCGGTCCTGGGCGACGATGATGCGCTTGCCCAGGCGTTCGCCGAACTCGCGGGTCTCCTGGAGGGTGGGCTCGCTGGTGGCGATGCTGCGCACCAGCTCGAGGAGCTTCATCACCGGCGGCGGGTTGAAGAAGTGGGTCCCGATCACGCGGTCGGCCCGCCCGGTCGCCCGGGCGATCTCGATGATCGGCAGGGAGGAGGTGTTGCTCGCGAGGATGGTGTGCTCCGGGGTGATCCGGTCGAGCCGCTGGAAGACCTCGACCTTGTCCGTGAGCCGCTCCGCGATCGCCTCGATGACGATGTCGCAGCCCTCCATCGATCCGAGGTCGAGGGTGAAGGAGATGCGCTCGAGGATGGCGGAGACCTCCTCCTCGCTGAGCTTGCCGGTGGCCCGGCCGCGTTCCAGCGACCTCTCCACCCGGCGGCGCGCCGCGGCCAGCGCGTCCGCGCCCTGCTCGGACACCTGGGTGCTCATCCCCTGCCGGGCGCAGACCTCGGCGATCCCCGATCCCATCAGGCCGCCGCCGACGATTCCCACGGTGCTGATCGCCATGCCGTCCTCCCAAGACGTCCTCGGGGCGTTCCCCAGACCCCGATTCTGCCCGGACGCGTCCGATTCACGTCTCGGACGGGGCGCTCAGAGCGGCAGGCGAGGCCGCTGGGGCTCCGCGCCGGGCCCCAGCGGCCGTCGTGCGGGATCAGCCCGCCGCGAGCTGGCCCCGGATGGCGCCATCCGGGTGGTCCTGGGTATGGAGGTTCACGTAGTAGTTGCCCGGGTTGCCGGCGATTCCCGAGGCGATCGTCGGCGCGACCGTCGTGCAGGTGTGGGCCGTGGTGGGGGAGAGGGTGACAACGATCGGGCCGCTGGCGCCCTTCGGTCCCTGGTGGATGTGGCCGGCGATCGGGGTGCCCGTCGCCGCGTTCCAGGTGAGGTCGTAGCAGAGGTTGGTGCCGTCGATGGTGATCTTCGCGGTCCCGGCACCGCCGCTGGGCCCGGGGCTCACCTCCTCCGACGCCGCCAGGGTGGCGTGGTACGGCACCGGCGCCGCCGAGGCGAGCAACGGGGTGACCGCGAGGCCGAGCCCGAGCACGGGGGCGGCCATCATGATCCTGAGTACGCGCAATGTCGTCCCTCCTTGGGGTGCGGCGTGCCTACCGCACCGTCACCGTCGCCTTCATCTCTGGATGGAAGTCGCAATGGTAGGCCCAGGTCCCCGGCTTCGCGACAACGCGCTCGAACGTCCCCGACGTCAGCCCGTTCGGCGGGCTGCCGAAGGCGTTGGTGTGGACCGACACTGAGGAAAGACGGATCGCCTCAGTCGGCCATTTCAGCGGCGGCCGCGGGCTCCTGGTCGGAGAAGTCGGCGTAGAAGGCCTGGCCGCAGCCGCAGGCGCTCTTCGCCGCGGGGTTGGCGAGGCGGAAGCCGCGGCCCCGGTGCGAGCTCTCGTAGTCGAGCACACCGCCGGCGATCATCGGCAGCCCATCCTCCTGGATGGCGATGCGCACGTCGGGGGCGGCCTCGAAGACCACGTCGGAAGCCCTGGCAGCCACCGAGCCGGAGGTCGACCCGGAAGGCGGCGTCGGGGCGGCCCTCCTCTTCGCGGAGGGCGCGGATCGCGGCGACCGCGTCGCTGGTCCAGATCAGCGGGGAGGGGGTGGGCGTACTCATAGCGGTGTCTATGATGGCACTCGCATGACCGTTCCCAGCCGCGTCGCCCTTCTCAGCGACGACCTCATGTTCCGCAGCCAGCTCGCGACCGCGGTGGCGAGCTGGGGGGGCACGGTGCTCACCGCCCGCGCCGGGGACGTCCCCGAGGCCGACGCGGTCTTCGTCGACCTCAACCGCGAGGCCGAGCCCCGGCTGGGGGCGATCGCCCGGCTCCGCGAGGCGCTCCCCGAGACCCCGATCGTCGCCTTCTGCCACCACGGCGAGAAGCTCCTGCGCGAGCGGGCGATGAGCAGTGGGGCGAGCAGCTGCGTCACCAACGGGGCGATCCAGGCGACCGCGCTGCGGCTCGCCGGGCTCCCGGTCCCCCAGGACGCCCCCGGATGACCGACCTCGACGCCCGCCTCCGTTCGGCGGCCGCCCGGGTCGCCGAGGAGGTCGTCGAGACCCGCCGCCACCTCCACCGCCATCCCGAGCTCTCCCACGTCGAGCACCGGACCGCCGAGCTCTGCGCCCGCCGCTGCGAGGAGCTGGGCTTCACCGTCCGCGGTGGGGTGGGGGGCACCGGGGTGCTCGCCGACCTCGACAGCGGCCGCCCCGGACCGACGGTGATGGTCCGCGCCGACATCGACGCGCTGCCGATCCTCGAGCGCGGCGACGGCCGGGTCGCGCGCTCCCAGGTCGACGGTGTGATGCACGCCTGCGGCCACGACGGCCACACCGCCATCGCGCTCGGCGTCGCCGGGATCCTCCGCGACCTCGGCGACAGCTGGTCGGGACGGCTGCGGATGTGCTTCCAGCCCGCTGAGGAGGTCGCCGAGGGGGCGATGCCGATGATCGCCGACGGCACCCTCGAGGGCGTCGACCGGGTGCTCGGCCTCCACCTCTTCACCCCGCTGCGGGCGGGACGGGTGGCGGTCACCCCCGGGGTGCTCTTCGGCAGCGCCGACGAGTTCGGCCTGACCATCCGCGGCCGCGGTGGGCACGGCGGGCTTCCCCACGACGCCATCGACCCGGTGGTCGCCGCCGCCCACGTCGTGGTCGCGCTCCAGACGATCGTGAGCCGCGAGACCTCGCCCTTCTCCCCGGCGGTGGTCACCATCGGGAAGATCACCGGGGGCAGCGCCTTCAACGTCATCGCCGAGGAGGTGCACCTGCGCGGCACCGTGCGCGCGCTCGACGGCGAGGAGCGCGAGCGGCTGCTGCGGCGCTGCGCGGAGATCTCCCAGGGCGTGGCGGCCGGGCTCCGCTGCGAGTCGGTCTACGAGCGCGCCAGCGGCTGCCCGCCGGTGGTGAGCGACGAGGGCAGCGCCGAGCTGGTGCGACGCGCTGCGGTCGCCGCGGTGGGGGAGGAGATGGTCGACCGGGCGCACCCGGTCACCGTCGGCGACGACGTCGCCTGCTTCCTCGAGCGCGTCCCCGGCTGCTACTTCCTGGTCGGCGCCGGCGACGCCTCAGGACGGCCGGTCGCGCCCCATCACCACCCCGAGTTCGACCTCGACGAGCGCTGCCTGCCGGTCGGCGTCGAGGTGCTGAGCCGCGCCGCGCTCGCGGCGCTCGGGAGCCGGTGAGCGTGGACCCGTACGACCTCATCGGTCTGCGCCGCCGCGCCTTCCCCGCGGTGCGCGATCTCAGCCCGCGGCCGCCGTCGGTGTCGAGGACGGTGATCGTCATCCCCATGGAGATCAGCCACGCGAGCATCGCCGGCTTCGTCCACGGCGGCACGATCATGCGTCTCGTCGACACCGCGGGGGGCATCGCCGCGGGCCGGCACTGCGGCGGGCCGACGGTCACCGCGTCGATGGACGAGATGAGCTTCCTCGCCTCGGTGCACATCGGTGACCTCGTGACCGTCCGCGCCCAGGTCAACGACACCGGCCGCACCTCGATGGAGGTGGGGGTGCGGGTCGACGTCGAGATCCCCGGCACCGACACGGTTCACGTCTCCACCGCCCACCTCGTTTTCGTCGCCCTCGACGAGAACCGGCGGCCGGTGCCGGTGCCCCCGCTCGTCCCCGAGACCGACGAGGAGCGGCGCCGTCAGGCCGAGGCGCGGATCCGCCGCGAGCAGCGCCTGCTCCGCAAGGAGGCGCTGCGAAGGGCTCGCGCCGGGGAGACCGCCGGGAGCTGAGCGGTCACCTCCCGAGGCCGTCCGCCGTCCAGCGGACGAGCACGGTGTCGTGCCCGGTCTGGAGGCCGGTCACGGGGTCGATCCGGAACCGGCCGAAGAGGGTGGCGCAGTCGAGCGCCGCGGCGACCGCCCACAGGGTCTCGCGGTCGACGCCGCCTCCGGCCCGAGCGCAGTGGACCGCGAGAGCAGCCGCAGCCGCAGCCTGCACCCCCGGGTAGTCCGGAGTTCCGCCGGTCAGCGCGGCGCAGGCGTCGAGCAGGTCCGCCTCGGTGGGTCCGAGGTCGACGGCGGCGGCGCGTCCCGGGAACCACTGCGCCACCCCGTGCACCCCCTCCGGTGCGGCGACCACGTCGCCGAACTCGCGCACTCCCGCGGCGACCGCGCAGATCATCCGGGGTGGGCGCTCCTCGCCGCGGGCCCGCGTCACCGCGGCGACATCCTCCTCGAAGGACCCCGCGCAGAGCAGGTCCCACTCCCGACCGTGCGGTTCCTCGAGGACTTCGATGCCCAGCTCCCCCGCCCTGAACCGTGCGCCCGCCCCCACCTGCCGGGCGAAGCTCCCCACACCGGTGACGATGCACAGTGGCCGCGGCGCATCGCGGTGCGCGAGCACGTGGAGGAACGGCTCGGCGTAGCGGCTTGCCGGGGTGAGCACGGAGACGACGTGCCCGGGAGCGGCGGCCTGGACGTCGTCGCCCGCGCCGCCGTGGTTCCAGAGGAGCCCGGCGCTCTCGCCGATCACCGCCACCGCGGTGCGCGTCAGCCCCGTCGAGTAGGGGCCGAGAAGGAGATCACACCTCCCCGCCAGGGTGCGGAGCGCCGCGGGGACCCGTGCCCGGTCGCCGCCGTCATCCTCGAGCAGCACCTCGGCACCGCCGTCGAGCCGGCGCCAGGCGTCCAGCCCGACCGCGGCCTGGACGCCGAAGCGCGCGTACGGACCGGTGAGCGACAGGCACGCGCCCACTCGCAGGGATGTCATCGGCGGTTCACTCCGGCGCCGGCGGGATTACACGACGGCACTGCCGCGCTCTGTGTCGGCTACGGCGATGTGCATCCGAGAACGATGGCAGGAGATCTCCGCACTCCGCGTTTCAGGGGTATGCTGCCATCGGCCCGCCATGCAGCCGGCGGGATCTCGACTGGGAGGGGAAAGCCGTGATCGGCTGGAATCGACGCCGGACCACCGGCGTGTGCGTCTCCGCATTTCTCGTGTCCGGCCTGCTCGGCCTGACCTCGACGCTCACCGCGACCGAGGCGAGGATGCCCGCGAGCGCGGGGCTCCCCGCCTGCCCCCAGGCCCTCGCCGGCCAGGCGCGGTGCATGGCGATCTTCCTCGCCGCACCGCCTCCGGGCGGCGGCCTTCTCGGCGGCCTGCTCGGCAGCCTTCCGCTCGGCCTGGGCGGCCTGCTCGGCGGAAGCCCGGCCCCCGCCCCTGCGCCGCAGACGCCCGGCGGCACCCCCCACGGCTACTCCGCCGCCGACCTGCGCAGCGCCTACGGGATCACCGGCACCGGCGCCGCCGGCCGCACCGTCGCGGTGGTCGACGCCATGGACGACCCCAACGCCGAGGCCGACCTCGCCGTGTACCGCGCCGCGATGGGTCTGCCCGCGTGCACCACCGCGAACGGCTGCTTCCGCAAGGTCGACGGGAGCGGTGGCACCAACTATCCGGCGCCCGACGCGGGCTGGTCGAAGGAGACCTCCCTCGACCTCGAGATGGTCTCGGCCGCCTGCTCCGACTGCCACATCCTCCTCGTCGAGGCGGCCACCCAGGACATCCCCGTCCTTGGCGCCGCCGAGAACCACGCGGCGAGCGTCCCCGGTGTGGTCGCCGTCAGCAACAGCTTCGGAGTCCCCGAGCAGTCGCAGGAGACGAGCTGGGACCAGTACTTCAACCATCCCGGCATCGTCATCACCGCCGCCGCCGGGGACTCCGGCTACGGCACTGTCTTCCCGGCGGCGTCGCCCTACGTCATCTCCGTCGGAGGCACCACGCTGACCCGTGACAGCAGCGCGCGTGGCTGGTCGGAGACGGCGTGGAACGGCACCGGCAGCGGGTGCAGCAGCTACGAGCCGAAGCCCGCGTGGCAGACCGACTCCGGCTGCGGCCGGCGCACCACCGCGGACGTCTCCGCGGTCGCCGACCCGACCACCGGCGTCGCCGTGTACGACAGCTACGGGGCGCCGGGTTGGACGCGCTCGCCGGGAACCCCGCGGCGCAGGCCGCGCCGGGCGCGTACCTGTACAGCCATGCGGCCGCCCTCCACGACGTCGTCTCCGGGTCGAACGGCCTGCTCTGCTTCGGCAACTACCTCTGCAGCGCGCGGGCCGGGTTCGACGGGCCCACCGGGCTCGGCACCCCGTCGGGGCTCGCCGCCTTCTGAGCTAGAGTGATCGGGTGATCCACCGAGCCCACCCGGCCGACGGCGACGCCGCCGCGGTGGGCTCGGGCCCGGTCGACCAGGGCCACTTCCGGCGGATCATGGGCCACGTGCCCACCGGGGTGGCGGTGGTCACCGCGGTCCACGAGGGCGCTCCCGCCGGGCTCACGGTGGGGTCGTTCACGTCGGTGTCGCTCGATCCTCCGCTGGTCGCCTTCACCGTGATCCGCGAGGCGCGGAGCTGGCCGAGCATCGAGGGGGCGCGGGCCTTCTGCGTCAACATCCTCGCCGCCGACCAGGTCGAGCTCTGCCGCCTCTTCTCCAGCCGCGAGGCGGCGAAGTTCCGGCACCTGCGCTGGCGCCCGGCGCGAAGCGGGGCGCCGATCCTCGAGGACGTCCTCGCCTGGGTCGACTGCGACACCGAGCAGGTGCTCGAGGCGGGCGACCACCATCTCGTCATCGGCCGGGTCCGCGCTCTCGACATCGAGCGCACCGCCCCCCCGCTGGTCTTCTACCGCGGGGGGTACGGCCGGGCCGAGGCGGGCGAGCCGGGGTGACGGCGGCGGCTCCGGGGGAGGCCGTCATCCTCCGCGCCGCGCCCTCGGGCGTGCTCGCCGGCCACGTCGCCGCCGGCACCGGACCGGCGCAGGTCGCCGTGCTGCGCACCGGCGGGCTGGCCCTCTTCGGCGGCTGGGCGGCCTCGCCGGCGGCCTGGTGGACCAGCCCGGCGCTCGGCGACGCGGGTCCGGCGCGGCACGACGCCGCCGGCTGTGCCACCGCCGCCGGGGTGCACCACGGCGTCAACCGCGAGGGTCTGCTCGTCGCGTGCTCGGTGGCGGGCCCGGCGGCCCGGAGCGGCCTCGCCGGGGCGGTGCTCGCCCGCGCCGGAGGGGTCGAGGAGGCGGTGGCGCTGATCTCGGCGGCGGCCTCCGGGCTCGACGGCCCCGACCGGATCTGGCTCGCCGATCCCGGCGCGGCGGTGTTCCTCGCCGCCGGCCCCGAGGGCGTCCGCCGCCATGCCGAGCCCCTGCCCGCGGCCGCGGACCTCGGCGCCGTGCGCGCCCGGCTGCGCTCCCGGGCGCCGGCGGGCGCGGTCTCGGCGATCGCCGCGCGTCTGGATCCCGCTGGTCCCACCCTGCTCGTCTGCCTCGGACCGCCGGCGACCGGCGTCTTCGTCCGCCAGTGGCCCGGCCTTCCGCCGCCGCCGGCGCTCACCGCCGCCGACGGGCCGCCGCTGCTCGCCGGCCTCGCCGAGGCGCTGGCCGACGGGCCGGCCGCGGGCTCCGTCCCGGACCTCGCCACGGTCGAGGCGGAGGCCCTCGCCGAGGGGGAGGACGCCGAGCGCCTCGCCCGGATCATGGACGCCGCCGGTGACGACCACGGCGCCGAGGTGCGCCGCGCCCTCGCCCAGGAGCACGCCGCGAGGCTCGCGGTCGACGCGCTCGAGGCACGGCTCGCCGCCGCGGGGACCCCCGGCGGGCCCACCCTATAATCGGCAGACCGGACGCACCGCATGCTCGTGAATCCACCCCCGGACCGCTGTGACAGTTGCAAGCGGGTGGTGCGCGCCGGGTTCGGGACAGGGCTGTGCGCCGGTGACCCCGCCGCCTGGATCCCCCTCCACGGACCCGACGAGAGCATCACCCTCGACGACGGCAGGGTCGTGTCGCGCCGTGGCCGGGGCTGGGCATGCCGGCGGTGCGGTCACACCGTCCCGCTCTCGCGCGAGCATCTGAAGTAGACGCACACGAGGCACCATGGCCATCGATCAGGCGCCCCTCACCACCCGCGACGCCCGCCCGCAGCCGGCGATCACCCGCCAGTTCGTCCGCTTCGCCTTCCACCGGGTCGATCCCGCCTGGCGCCTGCGCACCGACGCCGAGCGCGCGGTCGACCGCGAGGAGCTCGTCGACCTCCTCGTCGAGACCGGGTCCCTCCCCGGGGTGGTGCTGCGCACCTACAGCCTGGTCGGCACCCGTGGCGACGCCGACTTCATGCTCTGGCTGATCAGCGACGACCTCGACCACCACCACCGCTTCTCGGCGCGCCTCAACCGCACCCGCATCGCGGGGCACCTCACCGCCCCGTACCACTACTTCGCGATGACCAAGCGGAGCATGTACGTGGACCGGCACGAGCACGAGGGGCAGGAGGGGCGGAGCAACCGGATGGTCATCGTGCCGGGCACCCGCCGCTACCTCTTCGTCTATCCCTTCGTGAAGACCCGCGCCTGGTACCGGCTCCCGAAGGAGGAGCGGCAGCGGCAGATGACCGAGCACATCGCCATGGGTCACCGCTTCCCGTCGGTGAAGATCAACACCACCTACTCGTTCGGGCTCGACGACCAGGAGTTCGTCGTCGCCTTCGAGAGCGACTCGGTGTCCGACTTCCTCGACCTCGTCCACGAGATGCGCGAGAGCGAGGCGTCGACGCACACGGTGCGCGACGTGCCCTCGTTCACCTGCATCGCCATGCCCCCCGCCGAGATGGTCGCCGCGCTCGGCTGAGAGCCGGGAGCGTCAACCCCGGGGGCCGGCGCCTCTGCGCCGGGCGCTCTCGATCGATGCGAGGAGCACCTCGAAGAGGTGCATCACCCGCAGCGACGGCAGGTGGTGGCGGGCGCCCTCGCGGAGCTGGGTGAGGCAGGAGACGTTGTCGGTCACCAGGATTTCGACGCCGGCGGCGGCGACGTGCTCCAGCTTGCGAGCGAGGATGGCGGCGCTGCGCTCGGGCTCGCGACGGAAGTAGTCGCCCGCGCCGCCGCAGCACATCTCCGCCTCCGTCAGCGGGCGCAGCTCCAGCTCGGGGATCGCGGCGAGCAATCGCTGCGGCACGCGACGCGCGTCGCCGTCGAGCGGCAGCGAGCACGGCTGGTCGTAGGCGACCGTCCAGCGCAGCGGACCGAGCGGCGCGCTGAGGCCCTCGCGGTCGAGGAACTCGGCCGCCCGCCAGGTGCGCGCCGCGACGCGGTCGGCGGGGGCCGCAAGCAGCGGCTCGTCCTCGAGGATCTCGCCGCAGCGCCGCAGGTGCGCGGTGCAGGAGGCGGTGTCGCCGACCACCGCGTCGACCTCGAGCGGCTCCAGTGCCTCGACGGTCCGCCGCGCCATGTCGCGCATGGCGTCGCGGTCGCCGAGCGACTTGGCGGGCAGCCCGCCGCAGCCGAGCCGCGGTACGTCCACCTCGAAGCCGTTGGCGAGGAGCACCCGCATCACCGCCTCGCTCGCCTCCGGCGCGCAGAGGTTCTGGTAGCAGCACACGAACACCGCGACCCGGCCGCGCACAGCCCCCTCGACGGCGGGAAGCCCGCGCGCGCGCTGGTGCGCGGTGCGCGCCGGCAGCGGCCCGACGTGCTCCATGAACGCCCCGGCCGCGCCCATCCATCGAGTCATCCCCGACCGGCGGGCGAGCCAGTGGAGCCCGGTGGCCTGGACGGCGCGCGACAGGCGGTGCGCCGTCGCGAGCATCCCCGGGTGGGGGAGCACCGAGCGGAACACGAGGGTCTGCACCGGCGGGTGGCCCTCCTGAGCGTGGAGCTCCTGCCGTGCGCGGCTGACGATGTCGCCGGTGGGCACCCGCGGCGCGCACGCGGCGATGCAGTTGTTGCAGGTGAGGCAGGTGCTCAGCGGCCCGTCGGCGATGTCGCGCAGCTCGAGGCGCCCCTCGATCGCGTCGCGCACCAGGGCGACCCGGCCGCGCGCCGTCTCCCACTCCACGGGGTTGGTGAGATAGGTGGGGCAGACCGCCTGGCAGAGCGAGCACTTGTTGCAGCGGCTCGCCGCCTCGTACACGTCGGCGAGAAAGCGCGGCACCGGCTCGGCCATCGCGTCGATTGTAGGAGGATGGCGGCGACGCCTCCGGATCTGC
>VBHE01000249.1 GCA_005889515.1 Chloroflexota bacterium
GTCCGCCAGGCGGTGGTGGTCGCGCGCGAGGACGGTGCCGGCGAGCGCCGGCTGGTGGCGTACATCGTCGCCGAGGGCAGGCCGCCGCCGGACGGCGAGCTGCGCGCCCACCTGCGGCGGATCCTGCCCGAGGTCATGGTGCCCTCGCTCATCACCGTCCTCGACGCTCTTCCGCTGGCGCCGAACGGGAAGATCGACCGCGCCGCGCTCCCCGCCGCCGGGCACCGTGCCGGCGCGACGGCCGCGCCGGCTCCGCCCCGGACCCCGGTCGAGGAGGTCCTGATCGCCGTCTTCGAGGAGGCGCTGGCGGTCGACCGCGTCGGGATCGACGACGACTTCTTCGCTCTCGGCGGTCATTCGCTGCTCGCCACCCGGGCGACGTCCCGGATCCGCGACCGTCTCGGGGTCGAGGTCCCGGTGAGCGCGCTGTTCGCGGCTCCAACGGTGCGAGGGCTCGCGCCGGCCGTCGCCGCGGCGGCGCAGGACCGTGCCGTCCCCGTCGTGCCGCCGGCGCCGAGCGATCGGGAGGGGCCGCTGCCGCCTGCAGTCGATGGCGCCGGCCAGCCCCGTCTACAGCATCCCCCTCGCCCACCGCCTCAGGGGCCGCCTGGACGTCCACGCCCTGGAGCGCGCCCTGGGTGGGGTGGTGGAGCGCCACGAGGCGCTGCGAACCCGCTTCCCGACGCGCGACGGCGTGCCCGTGCAGGAGGTCGTGGCGTCGCAGCCGGTGCGCCTCGAGGTCGTCGATCTCGGCGGGCTGCCGCTGGACCGCAGGGAGGCGGAGGCGCGGCGGCTCGCCGCCGAGGAGGCTCGCCGGCCCTTCGACCTGGAGCGCGGACCGCTGCAGCGGGCACTCCTGCTCCGCCTCGATGCGCAGGACCACGTGCTCGTCTGGGTCGTCCACCACATCGTGCTCGACCTGTGGTCCCTCACCCTCGTCGAGGAGGAGATCGGGCGCCGGTACGCCGATCTCGTCGAGGGACAGTCCACCGACCTCGCCGCGCCGGCGATGCAGTACACCGACGTCGCGGTGTGGCAGCGCCGCGCGCTCAGCGGCGACGTGCTCGAGGGACAGCTGGCGTACTGGCGTGACCGGCTCACCGGAGCCACCGACCACCTCGACCTGCCGATCGACCGTCCCCGCCCCGCCGAGCCGACGGATCGGGGGGCGACCCTGGAGTTCCGGGTCGGCGCCGAGCTCGCCGGTGCGCTGAGAGCACTGTCGCGTGCGCACGGCGGCACCCTGTTCATGACGCTGCTCGCGGCATTCTCGGCGCTGCTCTCGCGGTACAGCGGGTCGAGCGACATCACCGTCGGAGCACCGATCGCCGGACGGACCCGCACCGAGTTCGAGCAGGTGGTCGGACTCTTCGTCAACACGGTGGCGCTGCGCACCGACCTCTCCGGGGATCCGAGCTTCGTCGAGCTGCTCGAGCGGGTGCGCGAGGTGGTGCTCGGTGCGACGGCGCACCAGGAGGTGCCCTTCGAGCGGCTGGTGAGGGAGCTGCAGCCGGCGCGCGACCCGGGGCGGCATCCGCTCTTCCGGGTCATGCTCGACCTCGAGAGCCGTCCTCCGGCGCTGCGGCTGCGCGGTGTGGCGGTGACCGCCGTCCCGCTCGACACCGGGACGGCGAAGTTCGACCTGGCGCTGACCATGACCGAAGGGCCCGACGGGCTCGCCGGACGCCTGGAGTACCGCTGCGACCTCTTCGACGAGGCGACGGCGGAGCGGATCGTGACCCATCTGCAAGCGCTTCTCACGTGCGTCACCGCCGACCCCGAGCGCCGCCTCTCCACGATCCCCCTGCTCGGCGAGCGGGAGCGCCACCGGCTGCTGGTCGAGTGGAACGACACCGCGGCCGATGTCGACGCCCACCGCTGCATCCATCAGCTCGTCGAGGAGTGGGCGGCACGCCGCCCCGACGCCACCGCCGTGGTGTCCGGGGAGCGGTCGCTGACGTATGCGGAGCTGAACCACGGCGTGAACCAGCTGGCGCACCACCTGCGGGTGCTCGGAGTCGGCCCGGAGGTACCGGTGGGAGTCTGCATGGAGCGCAGCGCCGAGCTCGTGGTGGCGCTGCTGGGGATCCTCAAGGCGGGGGGCGCGTACGTGCCCCTCGACCCCGAGAACCCGGCCGAGCGGCTGCGCTTCATGCTCGAGGACTGCGCGGCGCCGGTGGTGCTCACCCGCTCCGGGCTCGTCGACACGCTGCCCGACCGCGAGGGGACGCGCGTCGTCCGCCTCGACACCGACTGGCCACTGATCGCGCGACACCCGGGGACGGACCCGACGCCCTCCGCGACCGCGGAGAGCCTCGCCAACGTCATGTACACCTCGGGGTCCACCGGGACGCCGAAGGGCGTGGCGGTGGAGCACAAGGCGCTGGCCAACCTGGTGGGCTGGCACGTCCGTCGGTACGCGGTCGGCGAGCGCGATCGCGGCGCCTGGCTCGCGCCGATCGGTTTCGACGCCTCGGTGTGGGAGCTCTGGCCATACCTGGCCGTGGGTGCGAGCGTCGCCGTGGGCGCAGATCACATACGGCGCAGTGTGCAGGAGCTGCCGCGGTGGCTGGACGAGCAGGGGGTGACGATCTGCTTCCTCGCCACGCCGCTGGCCGAGGAGATGCTCACCGGCCCGTGGCCTCCGCCCCGGCGCCTGCGTGCGCTGCTCACTGGCGGTGACCGGCTGACGGCGCGGCCCCGGGCGAGCAGCGGCGTCCAGGTCCACAACCACTACGGTCCGACGGAGTGCACGGTGGTGGCGACGTCGGCGCCGGTGTCCGCGTGCGCCGCGGAAGGCGATGACGGGGCGCCGCCGATCGGCCGCCCGATTGCGAACACGCGCGCGTACGTGCTCGACGAGCACGGCGCCGTCGTTCCCATCGGCGTGGCGGGGGAGCTGTGCATCGGTGGTGCGGCGGTCGCCCGCGGCTACCTGAACCGTCCGGCGCTGACCGCCGAGCGGTTCGTGCCCGACCCGTTCGGCGGCGAGCCGGGGTTGCGGATGTACCGGACGGGGGACCGGGCGCGGTGGCGTGCGGACGGTGAGCTCGAGTTCCTCGGCAGGCTGGACGAGCAGGTGAAGATCCGCGGCCACCGGATCGAACCGGGGGAGGTCGAATCGGCGCTGACCCGGCATCCGGGGGTGCGCCAGGCGGTGGTGGTGGCGCGTGAGGACGTCCCCGGAGAGCGCCGGCTCGTTGCGTACGTGATCGCCGAGGGCGAGGCGCCGCCGGATGCCGCCGAGCTGCGCGTACACCTGCGGCGGAGCCTGCCCGAGGTCATGGTGCCGTCGGCGTTCGTCGGCGTCGAGGCGCTGCCGCTGACCCCGAACGGGAAGCTGGATAGGGCAGCGTTGCCGGTGCCGGAGCGGAGCCCGGCGGACGGGTACGTGGCCCCGCGGACGGCGGCGGAGGAGGTTCTCGCGGGGATCTGGGCGGAGGTGCTCCACCTCGAGCGGGTGGGCGTGGAGGACAACTTCTTCGAGCTGGGCGGCGACTCGATCCTGAGCATCCAGATCGTCACGCGGGCGCGCCGTGCCGGGCTGCGGCTGAGCCCCCGGATGATGTTCGAGAGCCAGACCGTGGCGTCGCTCGCCGCGGCGCTGGAGAGGGCGGCGCCGGTCGCCGCCGAGCAGGAGACGCGGCCGGTCCTGCCGCTGTTCGATCTCGACGCCTACCCGCTGTCACCGACGCAGGAGGGGGTCCTGTTCCACACCCTGTACGCGCCGGGGACGGGGGAGTACGTGGAGCAGTACTGCTTCCGGCTCGGCGCCGGGGTGGACATCGGGCTGCTGGAGCGTGCCTGGTCGGAGGTGGTGCGGCGCCACGCGATCCTGCGCAGCCGGGTGGTGTGGGAGGGGGTGGAGCGTGCGCTGCAGGTGGTGGAGCGGCACGTCGAGGTGCCGGTGGAGCACCGCCACGTCGAGGGCGAGGAGGGATTCGAGGACTTCCTGGAGGACGACCGCCGGCGGGGGTTCACCCTGGGCGAGGCGCCGCTGCTGCGGCTGACACTGCTCGACGGAGTGGAGCGGAGGGCGCGGCGGCTGGTGTGGACCTTCCACCACCTGCTCCTCGACGGGTGGAGCCTGCCCATCGTGCTCTCGGAGGTGCGCGCCTCGTACGCGGCGTTGACGCGGGGGGAGACGCCGCGGCTGCCGGCGGTGCGGCCATACCGCGACCACATCGCCTGGCTGGAGGGTCGGGACCGTGCCGCGGACGAGGAGTGGTGGCGCCACGAGCTTGCGGGGCTGGAGGGGCCGACGTGTCTGCTCGCCGATCGCGCTGGAGAGCGGGAGATGCGGACGCGGACCCGGCGGCTCAGCGCGGCGACGACCGGGCGCCTGGAGGAGCTGGCCCGGCGGCGTCACCTGACGGTGAGCACGATCCTGCAGGGAGCGTGGGGGCTGCTGCTGAGCCGGTACACGGGGAGCGCGGACGTCGTCTTCGGGATGACGGTGTCGGGCCGCCCGGCGGAGCTCGCCGGGGTGGAGTCGATGGTGGGGCTGTTCATCACCACGGTGCCGGTGCGGGTGCGGGTGGACGAGGAGCGCCAGATCGCCGGCTGGCTGGGCGAGCTGCAGGCGACCCAGGTGGCGATGCGTGCCCACGAGCACGCGCCGCTCGTCGAGGTGCAGGGGTGGAGCGGCCTGCCGGCGGGGGCGGCGCTCTTCGACACCCTGCTGGTGTACGAGAACTACCCGGTGGGAGAGTGCTCGTGGCCGGAGCTGGAGCTGCACCGGGTGGAGGACCGGACCAACTACCCGCTGACGGTGGTGGTGGAGCCGGGGGATGAGCTGACCATCAGCGCGACCTACGACGCGGGCCGGTTCGAGGCGCAGACGGCGGAGCGGATGCTCGGCCACCTCGAGAGGTTGCTGGTGCAGATGGCGGCGGCCCCCGACGGTCGCGTCGGTGCACTCGACCTGCTCACCGAGGAGGAGCGTCACCGCGTTCTCGTGGAGTGGAACGCGACCGGAGCGGACTTCCCCGCCGACCGTACCATCCACGAGCTCGTCGAGGAACAGGCGCG
>VBHE01000250.1:0-5521 GCA_005889515.1 Chloroflexota bacterium
ACGGGCGATCGCCACCTTCTCCTGCTCGGTGTAGCCGTCGAGCCGGATCAGCTCCATGCGGTCGAGCAGCGGCGCGGGGATGGTCTCCCACACGTTCGCCGTCGGGATGAAGAGCACCTCCGACAGATCGAGGTCGACCTCGAGGTAGTGGTCGCGGAAGCTGTGGTTCTGCGCCGGGTCGAGCACCTCGAGGAGCGCCGCCGAGGGATCGCCCCGCCAGTCGGCGCCGACCTTGTCGATCTCGTCGAGCATGATCACCGGGTTCTTGGTGCCGGCCTCCTTGAGGGCGCGGACGATCCGGCCGGGGAGGGCGCCGATGTAGGTGCGCCGGTGACCACGGATCTCCGCCTCGTCGTGGACGCCACCGAGCGAGACCCGGGCGAACTTGCGTCCGAGCGCACGCGCGACCGACTCTCCAAGGGACGTCTTGCCGACGCCGGGAGGTCCGACGAGGGTGATGATCGCGCCCGAGCCGCGTCCGCCGATCACCTCGAGCCCACGCTCCTCGCGCAGCTTGCGCACCGCGAGGAACTCGAGGATGCGGTCCTTCACGTCGTCGAGACCGGTGTGGTCCTCGTCGAGGATGCGCCGCGCCTCGTGGAGGTCGTAGTTGTCCTCGGAGCGGACGTTCCACGGGAGCTCGAGCATCCAGTCGAGATAGGTGCGGATCCAGCCGTACTCCGGGTTCTGCTCGCTGGTGCGCTCCAGCCGGTCGAGCTCGCGCTCCACCTCGGTGCGCACACCGTCGGGCATCCCCGCCTCCTCGACGCGGGTGCGATAGCCGGAGACGACGTCGCCGCTGCCCTCGCCGAGCTGCTTGCGGATCGCCTCCATCTGCTGGCGCAGGAGGAACTCGCGCTGGGTCTTCTCCATCCCCTCGGTGACCTCGCTGCGGATCTGCTCCTTCAGCGACGCGTCGGCGAGGTTCTGCTTCGTCCACTCGATGAGGCGGGTCAGCCGCTCCTCGACGTCGACGGTCTCGAGCACCTCGATCTTCTGCTCGACGCTCAGCTCGGGCGAGTAGCCCGCGAGGTCGGCGAGGTGGCTCGCGGTGCGCGCGTTGCGCACGAACTGGACGGCGCCGGGGGCGCCCCGCGACTCGAGCACGTTCTCGAGCAGCGCGCGGTACTCGCGGGCGAGCTCGCGCACCCGCTCCGAGCCCTCGGGGTCCTCGACGGGCTCGACCTGCACCCAGAGGGCGCCGTCGATGTCGGCCTGGCCACCACCGGGGCGGCCGCGGCGCTCACCCTTGAGGATGGCGACGTCCGCACCGGTCGGCAGGCGGCCGGAGCTCTCGACCCGGGCCACCGTGCCCATGCGGGCGAAGCGACCCTCGACGCGAGGCACCAGGAGCACCAGGCGGTTGCCCCGCCCCGCGGCATCGACGGCGGCCTTCTGGGCGTCGTCGGCAAGCGCCAGCGTGACGGTCATGTGCGGCAGCACCACGACGTCGTCGAGCGGCAGCACGGGGAGGAGTTCGGAGTTCAGCTCGGTCATCTCGTATCTTCTGTATCCACCTTGAGCTCCGACACGGGGCCCTGTTGCCTCGGGTCAGGAGCTTACGCGAGGTACGTACCCATCCCGCCAGGGGACCAACCCTCCCCCGGACACGGGTCCTCCCCGGGCGGGTAGTCTGCTCGGGGAGCGGCTGCCGGACGCCTGGGTTGGGAGAACGCGATGGACCGCGATGGATACGGGGCGCGCGAGGGGCAGACCCCCGTCGACCGCCTGCTGGAGGACTGCCGGACCCTCTCGCCGGCGGGCATCGAGCGCATCGCCCACGGCTGGCTGGCGCTCGCCGAGGGCGACCGGCACGCCGGCTATGTCGCCGCGGAGCGCGCCGCCCTGCGGCTCCTCGAGCAGGAGGGGCGCAGCCCGCGATGGGACGAGCTGCGTGACCGCCTGCTCGGGCTCACCGAGCGGGGCACCCCGCTGATCGCCTGGAGGCTCGAGCACGGCGAGACCGGCCATCGCGCCGAGCGCGCGCTGCTCGGCGCCGCCCTCGCGATCGTCGCCGGCCCGGACCTCGACCGCCCCCACCGGGAGACGCTGCTGCGGCCGATGGCCGAGGCGCTCCCCTGGCTGCTCACCGGCAACCTCCCGGTCTGACCGTGCTCACCGGCAGCGCGCTCACCGACCGCGAGCGGGCGATCGTCGAGGCCGCACCCAAGCAGCTGCTGATCGGCGGCCGCTGGCGGGACCCCGCCTCGGGCGCGACCTTCGCGGTGGAGGATCCGTCGACGGGACGGCCCCTCTGCGAGGTCGCGGACGCCGGCCCCGAGGACGGCCTCGAGGCGCTCGCCGCCGCCTCCGCAGCGCAGGACGCCTGGGCCGCGCATCCTCCGCGCGAGCGCGGCGAGATCCTCCGCCGCGCCCACGAGACCCTGATCCGCCGCGCCGACGACCTCGCCCTGCTCATGACCTTGGAGATGGGCAAGGCGGTCGCCGAGTCGAGGGCCGAGATCCTCTACGCCGCCGACTTCCTGCGCTGGTTCTCCGAGGAGGCGGTGCGCATCGACGGGAGCTGGACGGTCGCTCCGTCGGGCGCCGGACGCCTGGTGGTCATGCACCAGCCGGTGGGGCCGTGCGTGCTGGTGACGCCGTGGAACTTCCCCATGGCGATGGGCACGCGCAAGGTCGCCCCGGCGATCGCCGCCGGCTGCACGATGGTGGTGAAGCCCGCGCAGCAGACCCCCCTCTCGATGCTCGAGCTCGCCCGTGTCCTCGAGCAGGCGGGCCTGCCCGCCGGGGTGCTCAACCTGGTCACCACCTCGAGCCCCGGCGCGCTGGTGCGGCCGCTGTTGCAGGATCCGCGGACACGGAAGCTCTCGTTCACCGGGTCCACCGAGGTCGGTCGCCGTCTCGCCGAGATGTCCGCCGGCAACCTGCTCCGCGTCTCCATGGAGCTCGGCGGCAACGCCCCGTTCCTCGTCTTCGAGGACGCCGATCTCGATGCCGCGGTCGAGGGGGCGATGGTCGCGAAGATGCGGAACATCGGCGAGGCGTGCACCGCCGCGAACCGCTTCCACGTCGCCGACTCCGTCGCCGACGAGTTCGCCCGCCGGCTCGCCGAGAGGATGGGCGCGCTGCGGATGGGACGGGGCAGCGACCCCGACACCCAGGTCGGGCCGCTCATCGACGACGCCGGCCGGGGGAAGGTGGTCGACCTCGTCGACGACGCGGTGCGGCGCGGCGCCCGGGTCCTGGTCGGCGGTGCACCCGTCGACGGCCCCGGCCACTTCTACGCGCCCGAGGAGATCTTCGGACCGGTGGCGCCGATCACCCGCTTCCGCACCGAGGAGGAGGCGATCGCCCTCGCCAACGACACCGAGTACGGACTCGTGGCCTTCGTGTACACCCGCGACCTGTCCCGGGCGATGCGCGTCGTCGAGGCGCTGCAGACCGGGATGGTCGGTCTCAACCAGGGGATGGTCTCGAACGCCGCGGCGCCGTTCGGCGGCGTCAAGCAGTCGGGGTTCGGACGCGAGGGCGGCCACGAGGGGATCCGCGAGTATCTCGAGGTCAAGTACGTCGCCGTCGCTCGGTGAGCGACGCTGTCGCGGGGCGCCTGACCGAGCACCTGCGTGACCACCTCGGGGCGTGGCCGCCGCCACCGGGGACGGTCGAGGTGGTCGGCTCCAAGCGCCGTGAGCGCGAGCACGGCGGCCGCTGGTGGATGCCCGCCCTCGCGGTGAGCGCCCCCGACGCGGCGGTGCTGTCCCTGCCTCGGGACGTCGCCCCGCGCCTGCGCGGCGGCCACGTCGATCTCGCGTCCCCCGAGCTCTGGCGGGAGGTCGCGGCGCTCGTCGGCGAGCCCGACGCGGCCTTCGGACGGGGCGTCTTCCGCTGGACCGAGCGGCCCGCCCGCGGGCCTGAGACGGGGGCCTGGCTCGACCCCTCCGATCCCCGCATCCCGGCCTGGCTGAGAACCTTCGACGGCGAGATGCTCGCCGCCCTCGACGAGCACGGCGCCTACCTGGGCGGCGCCGGGCGCAAGATCCACGATCCCCACGGCCACGAGATCAGCGTGGGGGCCGAGCCCGAGACGCGCGGCCGCGGGCTGGCCCGCGGGCTCGTGATCCGCATGGCGCGGCGCATCCTCGACGACGGCGCCATCCCGACCTACATCCACGATCCTCAGAATGGCGCCTCGTGCCGGGTGGCAGAGGCCGCCGGGTTCCCCGACCGGGGGTGGTCGGCGATGGCGCTGTGGAGAGCGGGAGGCGAGCGATGAGCGCGGGGAGGTCGGCGGGACCCATCGCCCTCGTGGGCAGCGGCGAGTTCCTGCCGGTGATGCGTCCGGTCGACGCCGAGCTGCTCGAGGGCCGCCCCCAGCGCGCCGTCTTCCTGCCCACCGCCGCCGCGCTCGAGGGCGAGGACCGGCTCGCCTACTGGATCGCCCTGGGCACCGCCCACTACGGGGCGATGGGAGTGGAGCCGGTCCCGCTGCGGGTGCTGAGCCGCGAGGACGCCGACGATCCCGGGCTCGCCGCGCAGATCGACGGCGCCGGGCTCGTGTATCTGTCCGGAGGGAATCCCGGCCATCTCGTGGAGACGCTCCGCGACACCCTGGTCTGGCGGACCATCCAAGCGGCCTGGCTCGCCGGGACGGCGCTGGCGGGGTGCTCCGCCGGGGCGATCGCGCTCTCCGCAGTGGTCCCCGACCCGCGGAGCACCGAGATCGGCAGGATCGAGCCCGCGCTCGGGGTCGTCCCCCAGCTCGCCGTCATCCCCCACTTCGACCGCTTCGACCGGGTGCTGCCGCGGCTCGCGTCGCGCATCCGCGCCGAGGCGCCGCCGGACGTCATGACCATCGGGATCGACGAGGAGACCGCGCTCGTCGGCGGCCTCGAGGAGTGGACCGTGCGCGGCCGCCAGCGGGTCTGGGTCATCGACGAGGACGACGAGCGCGAGGGCCTCCGACCGGGCGCGACCCTGCGCGCACCGCTCCCCACGGGACCCGGCTGAGGGTGCGCGCGCCGCGACCGGGCCGGCAGGTCCCCCAGGGCGCGAGCTGGGATGGCGAGGGCACGAACTTCTCGCTGTTCGCCGAGCACGCCGAGGGCGTCGAGCTCATCCTCCTCGACCGCGACGGCGGGCAGCGGGCGATGGAGCTCACCGAGCGGACCGAGTTCCACTGGCACGGCTACCTCCCCGGGATCGGGCCGGGGCAGCGCTACGGGTTCCGGGTCCGCGGTCCCTACGAGCCCGCCGAGGGGCTCCGCCACAACCCGCAGAAGCTCCTCCTCGACCCCTACGCCAAGGAGATCGGCGGCGACGTCCACTGGGGCGACGAGGTGTACGGCTATCACATCGCGCCCGACGGCGACGACGACGACCGTCCGAGCGTGATGGACTCCGCCGGCTCGGTGCCGTACTCGGTGGTCCTCGACGAGCTCTTCCCCTGGGGCGACGACCGACCGCCGCTCACCCCCTGGGCCGAGACGGTGATCTACGAGGTGCACGTGCGCGGCTTCACGATGCGCCACCCGGACGTGCCCGACCGCCTGCGCGGCACCTA
>VBHE01000250.1:5687-12236 GCA_005889515.1 Chloroflexota bacterium
GAGTTCAAGGCGATGGTCCGCGCCCTCCACCGCGCCGGCCTCGAGGTGATCCTCGACGTCGTCTACAACCACACCGGCGAGGGCGACCACCGCGGCCCCACGCTGAGCCTGCGGGGGATCGACAACCCCACCTACTACCGGCTCGACGAGAAGGATCCGCACCTCTACCGCGATGTCACCGGCACCGGCAACACGCTCAACGCCCGCCAGCCCCAGACGCTGCGGCTGATCATGGACTCGCTCCGCTACTGGGTGGTGCAGATGCACGTCGACGGCTTCCGCTTCGACCTCGCGTCGGCGCTGGCGCGCGAGTTCTACGACGTCGACCGGCTTTCGGCCTTCTTCGACATCATCCACCAGGACCCGGTGCTCTCCCAGGTCAAGCTCATCGCCGAGCCCTGGGACGTGGGTGAGGGCGGCTACCAGGTCGGCAACTTCCCGGTGCGCTGGGCGGAGTGGAACGGCCGCTTTCGCGACACCGTGCGCGACTTCTGGCGCACCCAGGCGCGGGGGGTGAGCGACCTCGCCTACCGGCTCACCGGCTCGAGCGACCTCTACCAGGCCGACGGCCGCGGCCCGTTCGCCTCGGTGAACCTCGTCACCGCCCACGACGGCTTCACCCTGCGCGACCTGGTCTCCTACACCACCAAGGCAGCTGGAACTGCGGGCTCGAGGGCGAGACCGGCGACCCCGCCATCCTGGAGCTGCGTCACCGCCAGCGCCGCAACCTCATCGCGACGCTCATCGTCTCCCAGGGTTGCCCCATGGTCCTCCACGGCGACGAGCTGGGCCGCACCCAGCGGGGCAACAACAACGCCTACTGCCAGGACAACGAGATCTCCTGGGTCGACTGGACGACGGTCGACCGCACGATGCTCGAGTTCACCCGCCGCGTGCTCGCGCTGCGCCACGCCCAGCCGGTGCTGCGCCGCCAGCACTTCTTCCAGGGCCAGGTGGGCCGCGGCGTGCGCCGCAAGGACATCGTCTGGTTCCGCACCGACGGCGCCGAGATGGAGGACGAGGACTGGGCCGACGACCAGCGCCGCTCGCTGGGGATGCTGCTCAACGGTGAGCTGATCCCCGAACGCGACGATCTCGGCGACCGGATCCGCGGCGACACCCTCCTGGTCCTGCTCCACTCCCACTGGGAGGACGTCGCCTGGCGCCTGCCCACCGGCTGGGGCGAACACTGGGAGGTGCTGCTCGACACCGCCCGGCCGGAGGAGAGGGCGGGCGCCCGGACCGTGGCCGCCGGCGCCGACCTGACCCTGACGGCGCGCTCCCTCGCGGTTCTGCGCCGGACCTCGGGAGGCTAGCGCCGGCGCGCCGGCTGGAGCAGGACCGCCCCACCGAGCATCGCGCCGACGCCGAGGGCGAGGGCGTAGCCGCCGCTCGCAGAGCCGAGGTCCGAGGAGAAGAGCCCGCCGAGGAGGATGTGGGGGTCGACCTGGCCGGCGACGGTGATCCCGAACCAGAGCACGAGGAAGGCGACGAGCGCCTCCCAGCGTGCCGGGTGGAGGACCCCCCTCCAGGCCGGCCAGCCGAGGCCGGCGACGGCGACGACGGCGACGCAGCAGGCGATCCCGGCGAGCACCCCCGCGTCGAAGGCGTGCACCGGTGTCGGGTCGGGCCGCGCCTGCATGCTCGCGAGGGGGAGGAGAAGGATGGCCAGCAGCACCGTCGCCGCCCCGGCGACGAGCAGCCCGCGGCCGAGCGCCGCGTGGCGCGGCGGGGGCACCGGCTCGGCGTCCACGGGCGGCGGCAGGGGTACGTGGACCCCGGTGCGCAGGAAGGCGTCGCGCTCGCGGTCGAAGTGAGCGCGGAGCGTCCGCGAGAGCAGCACCGTCTTCGCCTCGCTGATCTCGGCGAAGCGCCGCGCCGCCCGCACCCCGCCCTGGTTCACGTCGGGGTGATGGCGCTTGGCGAGCTCCCAGAACGCCGCCTTGATCTGCGCATCGTCCGCCTCGGCGTCGACGCCGAGGACCGCGTAGTGATCGCGAAACGCGGTGACCTGCTCCACCGGGCTCATGACGGCGGCATCGTACACGCAGCCGTCGCGCAGCGACGCATCCAGTCCACCGCCAGCGCGTTGGCGCGGGCGAGGTCGGCGCCCGCCAGGTTGTGGGTCGCACCCGGGAAGGTGACCAGCCGCGTGGTCACGCCCGCGGCGCGGAGCGCGGCGAGCGTCGCCGAGGTCCACTCCGCCGGGATCTGCTCGTCGGCGTCGCCCTGGAGGATGAGCACCGGCGGCCCGGCGGCGCGGAGGAAGTTGCGGGGCGAGATCGACGCGTAGGCGGCGGGATCGGCGTCCGGGCTGCCGAGCGGGCCGGCGCCGCCGGGGTGGCGGGTCCACCAGCGCCGGGCGTTGTCGGCCATGTCGGTGCTCACCGGCGCGTAGAGGACGACCGACCGCACCCTCGGGTCGACGACCATCACCAGCTCGGCGACACCGCCCCCGTTGCTGTGGCCGGTCACCGCCACCCGGCCCGGGTCGGCCTGGGGCAGGGTGGGGAGCGAGCCGATCAGGTCCATGACCGCGACCGCCTCGGCCTCGATCGGGACCAGGTCGGGCTCGGGCGGTGCGGAGCCGGCGTATCCCGGGTAGTCCGGGGCGACGGTCAGGATCCCGGCGGCGGCGAAGGCGTCCGCGTACTTCGTCGAGTCCTGGCCGGCCCGGTACTGGGACGGGGGGATGTAGCCGTGGTCGACCACGGCGACGGGGAAGGGGCCGGGGCCGGCGGGGATCTCGGCCTCGCCGGTCATGACGCCCCCCTGGCTCGGCCAGCTGATCCGGTAGGTGGCGAACTGCGCGGTGCCCCCGAGGCGCGCGCCGACGGTCAGCCGCCCGCCGGTGTAGCTGCGCGCGCGCAGCGACGCGATCGCGTAGGCGGGGAGCGCGGGGATGGAGGAGGGGGTCGCCGAGGGCGCGGAGGCGGGGCGGGCCACCGGCGGCGGGCTCGCCGCCGGCCGGACGCCGCCGTCGGAGCAGGCGCAGAGCGCCGGGAGCACCAGGGCCGCCGCCGCGGCCGGCCGGAGGAGGGAGATCACGCCCGGATTGTCCCCCCCGGGTCCCGGCCCGGGCCTCGGCTACCATTGGCGGCTCCATGAGCATTCTCGGCACCCGCGTGCTCCGCACCGAGGACCCGCGCTTCCTCACCCAGGGGGGTCGCTACGTCGACGACGTGCCCCTCGAGGGTGCGCTCCACGTCGTCTTCGTCCGCTCCGCGGTGGCCCACGCCCGGCTGCTGTCGGTCGACGTCGAGGAGGCGCGGCGCGCTCCCGGGGTGGTCACCGTGGTCACCGCCGCCGACGTCGACGTCCCCGCCCAGGCGCCGGAGCTGCCGATGGTGACCACCGAGATGGCGCGCCCGGTGCTCGCCGCCGGCACCGTCCGCTTCGTCGGCGAGCCGGTGGCGGCCGTCGTCGCCGAGAGCGTCGCCGCGGCGGTCGACGCCGCCGAGCTGGTGGCGGTCGACTACGACCCGCTCCCGGTGGTCCTCGACCTCGAGGAGTCGGCGCGCGACGAGGTGCTCCTCTTCCCCGAGCTGGGAACCAACGTCGCCATGCGCCTGCCCTTCCCGCCGAGCGAGGACCTCTTCGACGGCTGCGAGGTGGTGGTGCGCGGGCGCTTCCGCAACCAGCGGGTGGCGCCGGGACCGATGGAGCCGCGCGCCACCGCGGCGCGCTGGAGCGACGGCCGGCTCACGGTCTGGTCGAGCACCCAGCAGCCCCACGGCACCGCGGCGGGAATGCGGGAGGCGCTCGGGCTCTCCGCCGAGCAGGTGCGGGTGATCGCCCCCGACGTCGGCGGCGGCTTCGGCGCCAAGGACGGCAAGTACCCGGAGGACCTCGTCGTCGCCTGGCTGGCGCGGCGGCTGGAGCGCCCGGTGCGCTGGCGGGAGACCCGGTCGGAGAACCTGGTCGGAATGGGGCACGGGCGCGGACAGCTCCAGGAGGTGCGCGTCGGCGGCTCCCGCGACGGCCGGATCGCGGCGCTGCGCATCGACGTCCTCCAGGACTGCGGCGCCTACCCGAGCCTGGGAGCGTTCCTGCCGTTCCTGACCCGAATCATGGCGGCGGGGGTCTACGCCATCCCTCGGGTGGAGTGCACTGCACGCTCGGTCGTCACCAACACGACCTCGACGACGGCGTACCGCGGGGCCGGCCGCCCGGAGGCCGCCGCCGCGGTCGAGCGCGCGGTCGACCTCTTCGCCACCGAGATCGGCATGGACCCGGCCGAGGTGCGGCGCGTCAACCTGGTGCCCCGCGACGCCTTCCCGTACACCACCCCGGTGGGGACGGTCTACGACTCCGGCGACTACCCCGGGGCGCTCGAGCGGCTGCTCGAGGCCGCGGACTATGCCGGGCTGCGCGCCGAGCAGGCGCGGCGGCGCGAGGGAGGCGGCGCGCGCCAGCTCGGCATCGGCCTCTCCGTCTACGTCGAGATCACCAACGGCGTCCCCGGCGGCGAGTACGCCGGCCTCGAGGTGCGCGTCGACGGGAGCGCGGTGGTGCGCAGCGGCACCTCGCCGCACGGGCAGGGGCACGCCACCGCCTGGGCGATGCTCGCCAGCGACCGCCTCGGCATCCCCATGGAGCGGATCGAGATGGTCTTCAACGACACCGACCTGGTCCGCTCCGGGGTCGGGACCTTCGGATCGCGCTCGCTGCAGGTCGGCGGGATGGCGGTCGACCAGGCGGCGGTCGTGGTGCTCGACCGCGCCCGGCGACTCCTCGCCGAGCTGCTCGAGGCCGACCCCGCCGACGTCGTCGTCGACGCCTCGACCGGCCGCCTCCACGTCGCCGGCTCGCCCGCCGCGGGGCGGTCGTGGGCGGAGCTGGCGGCGTTCGCCGCGGAGCGGGGCGAGCCGCTCGCCGCCGACGTCGACTTCCAGCCCCAGGGGGCCACCTTCCCCTTCGGCGCCCACCTCGCCCTCGTCGAGGTCGACACCGAGACCGGAGCGGTCGTGCTCCGCCGCCTGGTCGCCGTCGACGACGCCGGGAGGATCGTCAATCCCCTGCTCGCCGAGGGCCAGCGTCACGGCGGTATCGCCCAGGGGGCCGCCCAGGCATTGCTCGAGGAGGTGCTCTACGACGCCGACGGCAACCCGGTGACCTCGACCTTCGCCGACTACGGGATGATCACCGCCGCCGAGCTGCCGTCGTTCGAGCTCGTCCCCATGGAGACGCCGACCCCGCTCAACGAGCTGGGGGTCAAGGGGATCGGCGAGTCGGGGACGATCGGCGCCGGCCCCGCCGTCCAGAACGCCGTCGTCGACGCCCTCGCCCACCTCGGGGTGCGCCACGTCGACATGCCCGCCACCCCGCAGCGGGTGTGGACGGCACTGCGGGAGGCCCGCCGATGATTCCTGCGGCGTTCGAGTACCGGCGGGCGGCGAGCGTCGACGAGGCGGTCGCCCTGCTCGCCGAGGGCGGCGAGGACGCCAAGCTCCTCGCCGGGGGTCACTCGCTGCTGCCGCTGATGAAGCTGCGGCTGGCGCGTCCGTCGCTGCTCGTCGACATCGACCGCGCCGCCGGGATGCGCCACATCGACGAGCGCGACGGCACCCTGGCGATCGGCGCCCTCGCGCGCCACCAGGACCTGGCGACCTCGGACCTGCTCCGCGCCCGCTGCCCGCTGCTCGCCCACGCCGCCTCGCTGGTCGGCGATCCCCAGGTTCGCCATCGCGGGACGGCGGGGGGATCGGTGGCCCACGCCGACCCGGCGTCCGACCTCTGCGCGGTGCTGCGCTGCCTCGACGCCAGGATGGTCGTCCAGGGACCCGCCGGGCGGCGGACCGTCGCCGCGGCGGACTTCTTCGTGGGCTTCCTCGAGAGCGCGCTCGGCGCGGACGAGGTGCTCGTGGAGATCCTCGTCCCCGTCCCCGCGGCGGGGCACGGGTGGTCGTACCAGAAGTTCACCCGCCGCGCGATCGACTGGGCGATCGTCGGCGTCGCCGCCGTCGTCGAGCCCTCGCCGGAGGGGATCGCCCGCGCCGCGGTCGGGCTGGTGAACATGGGCCCGACGCCGCTGCGAGCGGCCGCGGTCGAGGCCGCGCTCCGCGGCGCCCCCCGGACCGCGGTGGCCGCGGCGGCTGCGAGCGCTCCGGAGGGGACCGAGCCCGCCGCCGACATCCACGCCGACGCCGAGTTCCGCGCCCAGCTCGCCACCGTGCTCACCCGGCGTGCGCTCGAGGAGGCGCTGAGCCGCTGCTGAGCCCCCGGTCCGGCTAGCCCCCGGCGCCCGCGCGCATCGTCTCGGCGGCGGTGAGCACCGCCCGGACGATGTTGTGGTACCCGGTGCACCGGCAGAGGTTGCCCTCGAGCCCGGAGCGCACCTCCGCCTCCGTGGGCGCCGGGTTCTCGCGGAGCAGGCCGACCGCGGCCATCACCATCCCCGGCGTGCAGTAGCCGCACTGCAGCCCGTGCTGCTCGCGGAAGGCGGCCTGCATTGGGTGGAGCGCCCCGTCCGAGGCGAGGCCCTCGATGGTGGTGACCTCGCCGCCGTCCGCCTGGACGGCGAGGACGGTGCAGGACTTCACCGACTCG
>VBHE01000066.1:0-510 GCA_005889515.1 Chloroflexota bacterium
CCGCGGCTCGGTGCCCTTCGCCGGAGGCGTCTGCGGCGCCGGCGGTGCGACCGGCAGCGGCTCGCCGGTCACCTCGGGCTCACCGCCGCAGCCGAGGTCCGGCCAGGTGATGATCCGGGTCACCGCGACGTCGACGACGAGCCGGTCCTGGTAGTACTCGCGCAGCCAGCGATCCCAGAAGCGGCCGGTGCGCGGCGGGCCCATGAAGCGCTCGCTCCGCGAGCCGACCTCGCGCTGCAGCGCCTCGAGGTCGAGCCGCCGCGGGGTCGCCGTGCCCTGGACGTGGACGAACATCCCGCTGCGCGAGAAGCCGTGCTCGCGGGCGTGGTAGGTGAGCGCGACCCGGGGGTCGCGGCGGATGCGCTCGAGCTTGCGTCCGAAGGCGACCGAGGTGGTGAAGCCGACCGTGCCCGCCTCCCGATCACGCAGGCCGATCGGCGACACCGGGGTGATCACCGCGCCGCCCGCGGGGGTGGCGTAGCTCAGGACGGCGGTGAGGTCGGAGGCGAG
>VBHE01000066.1:588-14662 GCA_005889515.1 Chloroflexota bacterium
CGATGTTGGGGTGGAAGCGCAGGCGCTGGCCGCCCTCGAGGCGCAGCCGCGGATGCCGCGCCGTCAGCTCCTCGAGGGCGAGCTGGGCCTCGAGCCGGCCGAGGGCGGCGCCGAGGCAGTAGTGGGCGCCCTTGCCGAAGCTCAGCGCCCGGTGGGCGTCGCCGCGGCGGAGGTCGAAGCGGTCGGGCTCGGCGAAGACCGCGGGATCGCGGTTGCACGCGGCGAGCCAGAGGAAGAGCTTCGTCCCCGCCGGCAGCTCCATCCCGCCGAGGGTGGTGGCGCGGGTCGTGACCCGCCGCCAGACCGGGACCGAGGTGTCGTAGCGCAGGGTCTCGTCGACCGCGCCGCCGACCAGCGCGGGGTCGGCGACCACCGCCTCCCACCGCTCCGGCGCCTCGAGCAGCCGGCGCACCGCGTTGCCGATCAGGCCGGTGGTCGTCTCGTGCCCGGCGAAGCTCAGCGAGAAGAGGATCGAGGTGATCTCCGCCGTGGTGAGCCGCTCCGGATCCTCATCGTGGATGGCGCAGAGATCGCTGCAGAGGTCGTCCGCGCGCTCCTTCACGCGCAGGGTGACGAAGTCGCGNNNNGGAACGCCCGGTAGGCGGCCATGTTGGTCGCGATCTCGACCTGGGTCTCCGGCCGCGGCCTCCCCCAGCTCAGCTCGGCGCGGTACCCGCACCAGCGCTTCAGCGTCCCCCAGGCGTCGCGGGGCAGGCCGATGAGCGCGAACATCACGCTCGCCGGGAGCGGGTGGGCGACGACGGCGACGATGTCGAACCGGTGGCGACCCTCGACGGTGTCGAGGAGCTCGTGGGTGGTGGCGCGGATGGTGTCCGCCATCGCGGTGACCCGGCGCGGGGTGAAGGCACGCGCCGCGGGCCGGCGCAGCCGGGCGTGCTCGGGAGGGTCGAGGCTCACCATCGACGGCTGCGGCCGGTGCCCGCCGGCGAGGAGGATCTCCTGCGCCTCGGGCACGATCGGCACCAGCGGCAGCTGGGTGTTCGCCGCGGAGTACACCTCGGGGTTGCGGAAGATCTCGTCGATCAGGCCGTGGTCGAGGACGACGACGTGGTCGAGGCTGGGCGCGTAGAAGAGCGGCCGGCTCCCCGCCGGGAGCGCCTCGAGCACCGCGATGGGGTCGGCGAGGTACTCGGGGGCCAGCGGGTCGAAGCCCGCCTCGACCGGGCAGCCCGGCGGCGCCTCGCGGATCACCTCCCCTCACCGGGGATGTCGCGGCGGCTGTCCTCCATCGTCACCGACCTCCCTCCGGCGCCGTGATCCCCGCGCGGTGCGCCCGCAGCGCCCGGTCGACGAGCGCGCCCGCGGGGCCGAGATGGGCGGCGGGGTCGAGCGCGGCGTCGATCCCCTCCTCGGAGAGATGCTCGCGCACCGCGGGGTCGTTGACCAGCACCTCGCGGAGCCCCACCCCACGCTCCTCGGCGGAGCGCACCCGGTCGCGCACCAGCGCGTGGGCGGCGCCGCGCCCGAGGGCGGGGGCGAGCCGCCCGGCGACGCTCTCCGCCATCAGCATTCCTCCCCGTGCACCCAGGTTGGCGCGCATTCTCGCGGGGTCGACGCGCAGCGCCTCGAGCATGGCGCGGCCGTGGGCGGCGGCGCCCCCGGTGACCCGGAGCAGCTCGCGCAGGCTGTCCCACTCGGCGTGCCAGGCGCCGGCGGCGCGCTCGAGCTCCTGGGGCATCGCCGCGAGCAGGGTCGCAACCAGCCCGGGGGCCCGGCGCGCGGCGGCGCCGGTGAGCACCGCGTGCACCGGGTTGCGCTTCTGGGGCAGGGTCGACGACCCGCCCTCGGCCTCGCCCACCTCCCCCACCTCGGTCTGGACGAGGAGGACGACGTCGAGCGCGACCTTGCCGAGCGCCCCCGCCGCGGTCCCCAGGGCGGCGGCGAGCTCGGCGACCCGGACCCGGTCGGTGTGCCAGGGCAGCAGCGGCTCGGCGAGCCCGAGCTCGGCGGCGAGGCGCCGGGCCACCTCGAGGCCGGCGTCGCCGAGCGACGCCAGCGTCCCCGCGGCGCCGCCGAGCTGCACCGCGAGACGCTGGTCGCGCACCCGCTCGAGGCCGGACCGGGCCGAGTCGACGGCGACCATCCACCCCGCCGCGCGCAGGCCGAAGGTGGTCGGCAGCGCCTGCTGGAGCAGGGTGCGCGCCGCCATCGGCGTGTCCCGGTGGGCCTCGGCGAGGGCGGCGCAGCGGTCGCCGGCGGCGCCGAGGTCGGCGGCGATCAGCTCGAGCGCGCGCCGGGCGACGAGCATCAGCGCGCTGTCGACGACGTCCTGGCTGGTCGCTCCCCGGTGGAGGTGCGGTCTCGCGCCCGCGGGGAGCCGCGCCTCGAGGGCGGCGACGAGCGGCACCACCGGGTTACCGGCGGCCAGCGCGCCGCGGCCGATGTCGTCGACGTCGAGACGCGCGTCCCGGCAGGCGGCGGCGATCTCGGCGGCCGCGGCGGCGGGCACCACCCCTGCGCCCGCGCCGGCGGCGGCGAGGGCCGCCTCCACCTCGAGCATGGAGCACAGCCAGGCGCCGTCGGACACCACCGCGTCGACCGCCGCCGAGCCGAAGAGCGGGCCGACCAGCCCCTGGGGGTAGGGCGGAGGGCCGCCGCCCTCAGAGCTCGAGGAAGACGGTCTCATCGTCGCCCTGCAGGTGGATGTCGAAGCGCAGCCCGCCCTCCTCGGGGACCGCCACCAGGGTGGCGCGGGCGGCCGGGTCGGGGATCGAGCGCAGCACCGGGTCGGCGGCGTTCGCCTCCGCCTCGTCGGGGAAGTAGACGCGGGTGACCAGGCGATGGAGGAGCCCGCGGGCGAACACCGACACGTCGAGGTGCGGGGCCTCGACGCCGCCTCCCGGCGCCGGCTGCGGGCCCGGGTTCGCGGTGAGGATGGCGAAGCCGCCGTCCGCTCCGGTGGCGCACTGGCCGAAGGCGTCGGCGACCGGACCGGTCTGCCAGGTCTCGACGAGGGCGTCCGCGACGGGGTCGCCGGCCCCGTCGAGCACCCGGCCGGAGATCCGCACCGCGCCCGGCGTCCCCGGCGGGACCGCCTCGGCGGCGCCCGCCCAGGGGAGGGCGATCGAGAAGAACGGCCCGACCGTCTGGGAGGGGGTCCCGCCGAGCACGATGTCGAAGACGTACCCGAGCGCCCAGTCGGGCTCGGTGACCTCCGCGGACCACCGCGCCACGAGCCGGCCACGGCCCGCGGGGTCGGGGACCGAGGCGGTGATCGGGTCGTGGTCGAGCAGAGGATCGCCGGGGAAGTACATCTGGGTGACCAGCCGCTGGGCGAACGACCGGCCGAGCAGGGAGAAGTGGATGTGCGCCGGGCGCCACGCGTTCTCGTGGTTGCGCCACGGGTAGGCGCCGGGCCGGATGGTGGTGAAGCGGTAGCCGCCGTCGGCGCCGGTGACACAGCGGCCGGCGCCGCCGAAGTGGGGGTCGAGGGGGGCCGGGTGCCGGTCGGCGTCGTGGGCGTAGCGGCCGGCGGCGTTCGCCTGCCAGATCTCCACCAGGGTGCCCGCGACCGGCCGCTGCGCCTCGTCGAGCACCCGGCCGGTCACGACGATCCGCTCCCCGAGCGGCTCGCCGCCGTGGCCGCGGGTGAGGTCGGCGTCGGCCGGCGTCACCCGGCCCGAGGCGGACAGCGGCCCGCTGGTCTCGGTGAGCCCGAGCGGCAGCGGCACCGGCGGCCGCCGCGGCGCCCGGAGCAGCGTCGACGTGTAGGCGGGGAAGAGCGCCGGCGGGTGCACCCCGTGGGACCGGGCGGCGTCACGCACGCCGGTATCATGCCCGCCCCGATGACCTCGACACGCCAGGTCGCCCTGCTGCGCGGCATCAACGTCGGTGGCCGCAACCGGGTGGAGATGGCGCGGCTGCGCGCCCTGATGGAGGATCTCGGGCACCGCGACGTCCGCACCCACCTGCAGAGCGGCAACGTGGTGTACACGAGCGATGCCACCCCGGAGAGGGCGGCCGCCGGCCTCGAGGTCGCGCTCGCCGAGCGGCTCGGCGTGCGCGTGCGCGTCCTGGTGCGCACCCGCGACGAGCTCGCCGCGGCGGTGGCCGGCAACGCGCTGATCGGCGAGGCGACCGACCCGGCGCGGCTCATCGTGCTGTTCCTCTCCGCGGCGCCCGACCCCGAGCGGCTGAGCGGGATCGATCCCGACGCCTACCTCCCCGAGCGGTTCTGGGTCGGCGAGCGGGAGATCTACATGTGGTGCGCCAATGGGGTGCGCGACGCGCAGCTCGCCGAGATGCTCACCGAGCGGCGGCTCGGGGTCACGGTGACGGCGCGCAACTGGAACACGGTCACCCGCCTCCTCGACCTCGCCGGCGCCTAGATGCGCACCCAGGTCGGGATCGTCGGGGCGGGGCCGGCCGGGCTGATGCTCGCCCATCTGCTCCACCTCGCCGGCGTCGAGTCCGTCGTCCTCGAGGCACGCAGCCGCGCGTACGTCGAGCAGCGGGTGCGAGCCGGGGTCCTCGAGCAGGGGACCGTCGACCTCCTCGTCGAGAGCGGGGTCGGCGAGCGGCTGCTCCGCGAGCGCCTCGTCCACCACGGCATCGAGCTGCGCTTCGACGGCCGGAGGCATCGCATCGACCTCCACGCCCTCACCGGCGGGCGCACCATCAGCGTCTACGGCCAGCAGGAGGTGGTGAAGGACCTCATCGCCGCCCGCCACGCCGCCGGCGGCCCGCTCCTCTTCGAGGTCGACGACGTGACCCTCGACGGGATCGACGGCGACCGGCCGGCCGTCTCCTTCCGCCACGGCGGCGCCGCGCAGCGGCTCGAGTGCGCCGCGGTCGCGGGCTGCGACGGCTTCCACGGCGTCTGCCGGCCGGCGGTGCCGCCCGGGGTGCTCCGCGAGTACCCGCGCGACTACACCTTCGCCTGGCTGGGAGTCCTCGCCGCCGTCGCCCCCTCCACCGAGGAGGTCGTCTACAGCCGGCACGAGCGCGGCTTCGCGCTCCACAGCATGCGCTCACCGCGGGTGAGCCGCCTCTACCTCCAGGTCGACGCCACCGACAGCCTCGAGGCCTGGCCGGACGACCGCATCTGGGCGGAGCTCCAGGTGCGCCTCGCCGCCGACGGCTGGACGCTCCACGAGGGCCCGATCATCGAGCGGGCGATCGCCCCGCTTCGCAGCTTCGTCGTCGAGCCGATGCAGCACGGCCGCCTCTATCTCGCCGGCGACGCGGCGCACATCGTCCCGCCCACCGGCGCCAAGGGGATGAACCTCGCGATCGCCGACGTCCGGGTCCTCGCCCGGGGGCTGGTCGAGCTCTGCCGCGGCGGCGGGCCGGCGCTGCTCGACGCCTATTCCGAGACCCGGCTGCGCCGCGTCTGGCAGGCGCAGCAGTTCTCGTCGTGGATGACCTCGATGCTCCACCGCCTCCCCGACGACGGCGACTGGCAGGGGCGGCTGCGGCTCGCCGAGCTGCGCTACACGGTGGGCTCGCACGCCGCCTCCACCAGCCTCGCCGAGCGCTACGTCGGGCTCGATCCCGAGTAGCCGCCGCTTCCCGGTTGCGCCACCGGCCGGGATACCGCAGGATTCGTGGACACCGTCGGCGCCACCTGCACCGTGAGCGCCGCGAAGGGAGGGAGTCGTTGCCGCCGACGCATTCCGGGCGCGTGCGTCTCGTCGCCGCCACGCTCGTGCTCGCCGTGGGGGCGATCGGCTGGGTCGCGGCGCCGCCGCCCGGCGCCACCGTGGCCTGGGCGCCGGCGGGGTCCGCGCCGGTCCATCCGGGGGTGCCGCTGCTCAACGTCGGCGCCCAGTGCACCGCCGGCTTCGTCGTGGTCGACTCCGGCCACATCTTCCTCGAGGAGGCCGCGCACTGCCTGAGCATCGGGACCCCGCGCGGCGCCGAGGGCGACGGCTGCACCGCCGAGTCGCTCCCCCTGGGGACGCCGGTCGACATCGCCGGCGCCGCTCACCGGGGCACGCTCGCGTACAGCGCCTGGATCGCGATGCGCCTCGCCCGCGAGGCCGATCCCGACCTCTGCGCCTTCAACGACCTCGCCCTCGTCGCCCTCGACCCCCGGGACTACCCGCTGGTGAACCCCAGCGTCCCGGTGTGGGGCGGCCCGGTCGGGCTCGCGCCCCAGGGCATCCGCTCGGGCGAGGCGGTCTTCGGCTACGGCAGCTCGGAGCTGGGCCTGGGGCTCGGGGTCCTCGCTCCGCGGCAGGGCCAGAGCATCGGCGACGCCGGCCACGGCTGGAGCCACGACGTCGTCACCGCGCCGCCGGGCACCCTGGGCGACTCCGGCAGCCCCTTCCTCGACCCCCAGGGCGCCGCGCTCGGGCCGCTCGCGAGCATCGAGGTGAGCCCGGTGCCGGGGAGCAACGGCATCGGCGACCTCGCCCGCGAGCTCGCCTACGTCCGCGCCCACTCCCGGCTCCGGCGGGCCCAGCTCGCCACCGGGACCGAGCCCTTCACCGGCCACCGCTAGCGGCACCGCGCCCACCGGCCTACCCTATGAGGCCGCCGCGCAGGCAGGCGGATTGGAGGGAGTCCAGATGGTCGCTGCAGCGCCACGGCAGAGCATCAAGGTCGGGGACATCCGGCTGACCTACCTCCCCGACGGGGAGACCCGGCTCAATCCCACGGCCTTCTTCCCGGCCTCCACCGAGGACGCGTGGAAGCTCCACCCCGAGTGGCTGGACGGCGATGGCCAGCTGCTGTGCAGCCTCGGTGGCCTGCTCGTCGAGACCGGCGACCGCAGGGTGCTCATCGACACCGGCTTCGGACCCCGCCACGCCGAGTTCCCCGGCTTCGGCCCCTTCGACGGCGGCAGGCTGCTCCAGAGCCTCTCCGAGCACGGGCACGAGCCCGGTCAGATCGACACCGTGGTCTTCACCCACCTCCACCTCGACCACGTCAACGCATCGGTGCGCCGCGAGGGCGACGGCTGGGCGCTCGCCTTCCCCAGGGCCAAGTTCCTGGTCCGGGAGACGGAGTGGCACCACTGGGTCGGGAAGAACGACCCGACCGGGATGTACGAGGAGACCGAGACCGCGATCCGCGACCGGGTCGACCTCTGCGACGCCGACGCCGCGGTGGCGCCGGGGGTGACCCTGGTCTCGACCCCGGGGCACACCCCGGGGCACACCTCGGTGGTGATCGCCTCGGGCACCGACCGGGCGATCGTCCTCGGCGACGTCCTCCACTGCCCGGTGCAGCTCGAGGAGGAGGAGTGGGGCTGCGTCTTCGACGTCGACCCCGTCCTCGCCCGGGCGACCCGCGAGAAGATGCTCGCCGAGCTCGAGGGCAGCGGCGCGGTCGCCGCCGGCGGCCACTTCTCCGACTTCACCTTCGGCCGCTGCATGCGCGGCGAGGGACGGCGGGTGTGGAGCGTCCACCGGGCGATGGCGGGGACGGGCTGACCGTCCCGGCGCCGGCGCGGCCGGACACCGAGGTCGTCCACGACCCCGACACCTACGTCCGGGGGATGCCCCACGACGCCTTCGCGCGGCTGCGCGCGCGAGAGGCGGTGAGCTGGGTCGAGGAGCCCGCGGTCGACCGCTTCACGGCGGGGCCGGGGTTCTGGGGGGTCTGGCGGCACGCCGACGGCAAGCGCGTGCTCCGCAGCCCGCAGCTCTTCAGCTCCCACCTCGGCGCCACCCAGATCCGCGACCCGCCGACCCCCGCCGACCTCGCCGAGGCGCGCCGGAGCATGCTGAACATGGACCCGCCCGAGCACAGCCGGCTGCGCGGCCTGCTCGCCCGGGCCTTCACCCCCCGCGCGGTGGCGCTGCTCGAGCACCGCATCGAGGAGCGCGCCCACAGGCTCGTCGCGGGCGTCGCCGGGGACGGCGGCTGCGACTTCGCCCAGGCCGCCGCGGACCTGCCGCTGCTCACCCTCGCCGATGTCCTCGGCGTCCCCGAGAGCGACCGCCACCTCCTCTACGACTGGGCCAGCCGGGTGATCGGCTACCAGGACGAGGAGTACGCCGCCATCGACGTCACCGACCGCGCCGCGGCGACGCCGATGGCGCGGGCGGCGCTGGCGGTGCGGCCCCGGCCGGACCCCGAGGGGAGGATGCCGAACCCCCGGACCCGGGCCGGCATCCCCGACCTCTACGCGTACGCCGAGCAGCTCGCCGCGTATCGACGGCGGCGTCCCGGCGACGACGTCATGTCCATCCTCCTCCAGCAGGTCGACGCCGGCAGCGGGCGGGTCAGCGTCGCCGAGTTCGAGAACCTCTTCTGGCTCTTCGCGGTCGCCGGCAACGAGACCCTGCGCAACGGCGTCCCCGGCGGCATGGTCGCGCTGCTCGAGAACCCGGGCGCGCACGCGGCGCTGGCGGCCGACCGGTCGCTGCTCCCCACCGCGGTCGACGAGATGCTGCGCTGGTGGTCGCCGGTCGTCCACTTCCGCCGCACCGCGACCTCGGACTGCGACGTCGCCGGCCATCCCATCCGCGCGGGCGAGAAGGTGGTCGTCTACCTGGCGAGCGCCAACCACGACGAGCTCGTCTTCGACGATCCGGACGCGTTCAGGGTGGACCGGTCACCGAACGACCACCTCGCCTTCGGGCAGGGCCCCCACTTCTGCCTCGGCGCCCAGCTCGCCCGCTGCCAGATGCGCGCCGTCTTCGGTGCGGTGCTCGACCACCTCGAGGAGCTCGAGCCCGCGGGTGCGGTGGTGCGGCTGCGCTCGAACTTCCAGAACGGGATCAAGCACCTGCCGATTCAGTGGCGCCCTCGGCGGCCCGGAGCAGCTCCTCGGTGCGGGTGAGCTTCACCCGCGGGCGGCCCTGGGGCTCGCCGAGCGCCTTCTCGTGGCGGTCGATCGCCTCCCATCCCGCGTAGGTGACGACCTGCGGCTGGCGCTCGCGCAGCCGCGCCTCGAAGAGGTCGGCGTCGTCGTTCCGCGGTGCCGGGAGCCGGCCCGCGTCGGCATCCTCGAGGAGCGCGTCGACGGTCTCCTGCGCGCACTTCTTGTTGGTGCCGATGACCCCGCTGGGGCCGCGCTTGATCCAGCCGGTCACGTAGACGCCGGGGATCTCGCCGCCGCCGTCGAGCACCCGTCCGCAGCGGTTGGGGATCACCCCGCGGCCGGTGTCGAAGGGCACGTCGGGGAGGGGCACGCCGGTGTAGCCGATGGCGCGCATCACCAGGCCGGCCTCGAGGGTCTCGGTCCGGTCCGTCGCGCGGGCGCGGAGCGAGCCGTCGTCGGCCTGGACCAGGCGGTTGCGGACGATCGTCACCGCCTCGACCCGCTCGGCGCCGTGGATCTCGGCCGGAGAGGCGAGGAAGCGGAGCACGATCCGCCGCCGCCTCCCCCGGGGGGCGCGGGTCGAGAACTCGCGGAGCACCTCGAGGTTGCGCTGCGCGGTCTGGCCCGGCGCCTGCTCGCGGCAGTCGGGGTCGATCTCGAGCTCGGCCGGGTCGACGACGACGTCGGCGTCGGAGAGCTCGCCGAGCTCGCGAAGCTCCGGGGTCGTGAACGCCGCCTGCTCCGGGCCGCGGCGGCCGAGGACGACGATCTCGCGGATGCGGTGCTCGGCGAGCACCTCGAGGGCGTGGTCGCCGACGTCGGTGACGGCGAGCTCCTCGCGGGTGAGGCAGAGCATCCGGGCGACGTCCATGGCGACGTTGCCGTTGCCGACCACGATCGCGCGCTCGCAGGAGAGGTCGAAGACGAGGTCGCGGTAGTCGGGATGGCCGTTGTACCAGCCGACGAAGTCGGTCGCCGCCCAGCTCCCGGGGAGGTCCTCGCCGGGGATGCCGCTGCGCCGGTCGGTCTGGGCGCCGACCGCATAGACGACGGCGTGGTAGTGCTCGGCGAGGTCGGCGTGGGTGAGGTCGGAGCCGAGCTCGACGTTGCCGAACATGCGGAAGCCGGGCTGGGTGGCGGTGCGCTCGTAGATGCGGCTCACCGACTTGAGCTTGGGATGGTCGGGCGCGACGCCGCTGCGCACCAGGCCCCAGGGAGTGGTGAGCCGCTCGAACATGTCGACCCGGACGCGGTGCTCCCCGTCGGTGAGCAGGTGCTCGGCGGCGTAGAAGCCGGCGGGGCCGGAGCCGACGACGGCGACGCGCAGCTCGCCGCCGGAGCTTCCGTTGGAGAGGGCCATGGCCCCATTGTCGCGGGAGGCGGCCCGCGCATGCGGCGGCGGCACCGGGCCTCCTGGGTTCGTCCCGGTCAGGCCAGCACCGCCCCGGGCACCTCGACGACGCGGGAGCGCAGCCACTCGCCGAGCCCCTTCGCCTGGGGATCGAACCGGGTCGAGGACGCCACCCCCTCGCCGAGCAGGCCGACGACGACGAAGTTCAGCGCCCGCACCCGGGGGAGCTCGTAGCGGCGCACCTCGAGCCCGGCCGCCTCGGGGAGGAGCTCGCGGAGCCGGTCGGCGGTGAGCTGCTCGCGCAGCCACGCCCACGCCGCCCCGCTCACCGCCCAGACGCCGATGTTGGCGTTCCCTCCCTTGTCACCGGAGCGCGCCCCGCAGATCCGGCCGAGCGGCACTCGCAGCGCCGGCCCGTCCGCGACCGGCGCGGGCGCCGGCCCGTGGTCGAGCTCGAGCTGCGCGGCGGCGGCGGCCTCGGTGTGGGGCACCTCGACCCGGGCGCCGTCGGGGAGGACGACGCTCTGCACGACCGCCCCCGCCGGGACCAGCGCCGGCCAGTACACGCCGTAGGCGGTCTCGCCGGTCGGCGGCGAGGTGGGGAAGAACCCCGCATAGCTCGCGAGCGCCAGCTCCATGGTCGCGTTCGAGAAGGCGCGGCCGACCCGGCGCGGGTCGCGATCCTTGACCGTGATCCGCAGCTGGGCGGTCGCCGCCTCGTTGCTGTCGGCGTCGGGGCGGTCGGTGCGGAGCAGGCGCACGTCGGTCTCGGCGAAGCGCTCGCGGCCGCCGAGGATGTCGAAGAGCAGCGACTCGGCGTGCGCCGCCTTCGCCTCGATGTCGAGGCCGGTGAGCACCATCGTCATGGTGTTGCGGTAGCCGCCCAGGTAGTTGAGGCACACCTTGAGGGTCGGCGGCGCGGGCTCGCCGCGCACCCCGTCGACGCGCACCCGGTCGGGGCCCTCCTGGGTGAGCCGCACGCTGTCGAAGCGGGCGACGACGTCGGGGTTCATGTACGCCGGCGCGCCGATCTCGTAGAGCAGCTGCGCGGTCACCGTGCCCACCGACACCAGGCCGCCGGTGCCGGGGTGCTTGGTGATCACCGAGGAGCCGTCGGCCGCGACCTCGGCGATGGGGAAGCCGGGGTAGCGGCGGTCGGTGATCTCCTCGAGGAACGAGTAGTTGCCGCCGGTGCACTGCGGGCCGCATTCGATGATGTGCCCGGCGACGACGGCGCCGGCGAGCGCGTCCCAGTCGGTGCGCTCCCAGCCGTGCCACCAGGCGGCGGGGCCGACGGCGAGCGAGGCGTCGGTCACCCGCGGGCAGATCACCACGTCGGCGCCGGCGCGCAGCCCCTCGACGATCCCCCAACCGCCGAGGTAGGCGTTGGCGCTCACCGGGTGCACCTCGTCGGTGAGCGGCTGCCCGGTCTCGAGGTGGTCGAGGCCGATCCCCGCGGCGCGCAGCTCGCCGAGACGGGGCAGCAGGTCGTCGCCCTCGACGTGGGCGATCCTCGGCTGCAGCCCGAGCTTCGCGGCGAGCTCGCGCAGCGCCGTCGCCAGACCCGCGGGGTCGAGCCCGCCGGCGTTGGCGACCACCCGGATGCCTCGGTCGAGGCAGGTGCCGAGCACCTGCTCCATCTGCTTGAGGAAGGTGGTCGCATACCCCGCGCCGGTGCGCTCGCGCGCCTTCCAGAGGATGAGCATCGTCAGCTCGGCGAGGTAGTCGCCGCAGAGCACGTCGATGGGACCGCCCTCGACCATCTCCCGCGCCGCCGACAGGCGGTCGCCGTAGAAGCCGGAGCAGTTGGCGATGCGGACCGCGCGACGGGGCTCGGTCACGTCTCCGCCTCGACCACCGCGAGCACCGTCCCCGTCTCCACCTGCCGGCCGACGTGGACACAGATCTCGGCGACAACGCCCGCATGCGGCGCGTGCACGGTGTGCTCCATCTTCATCGCCTCCAGGATCACCAGCGGCTGTCCCGCCTCGACCCGCTCGCCGGCCTCGACGAGCACCCGGACCACACCACCGGGCATCGGCGCGCGCAACGAGCCGGTCGGTGCCGCCGACTCCGGCTCGGGCAGCCGCTCGACCTCGTGGAGCACCGACGCCCCCAGCGCGCTGTCGACGTGCACCGCGCCGCCGGCGACGTGCACGCGCACCCGGCGGCGCACCCCGTCGAGCTCGAGGTCGACGTCCCCGGGGGTGATCGTGTGGGCGCGAGCTCCGGTCAGCGGCTCACCGTCGACGGTGACGGTGAAGGGGTCGGTCGCGTAGCCGACCCGGATCCGGCGCTCGCCGCAGTCGTAGTCGATCTCCTGGAGCGCGCTCGGGTTGTTGCGCCAGCCCGAGGGCAGGGTGGGCAGCACCGGCGCGGCGACGCGGCGCGACGCCTGCGCGGCGAGCGCGGCCGCGACCGCGTGGAGGCGCAGGGTGAGCGGGTCGAGCGGCGGCGCCCCGAGCACCGCGGGATCGTGGCGCTCGAGATAGGCGGTGTCGGTCCGGCCGGCGAGGAAGTCGGGCTCGCGGAGGATGCGCACCAGCAGGTCGCGGTTGGTGGTGACCCCGTGCAGCTCGGCGGCGCCGAGCGCGGACGCGAGCCGCTGCGCCGCCTCGAGCCGGGTCGGCGCCCAGGCGATCACCTTGGCGAGCATCGGGTCGTAGTGGATCCCGACCACCGAGCCGTCGTCGACGCCGCTGTCGACGCGCACCCCGTCGAGCTCGGGGATGCGGAAGCGATGCAGCGTGCCGCTCGCCGGGAGGAACCCGGCGGTCGCGTCCTCGGCGTAGAGGCGCACCTCGATCGCGTGCCCGCTGATCCGCGCCGTGCGCACCTCGTCGGGGAGCGGCGCCCCCTGGGCGACGAGCAGCTGGAGGCGGACGAGGTCGAGGCCGGTGACCATCTCGGTGACCGGGTGCTCGACCTGGAGGCGGGTGTTCACCTCGAGGAAGTGGAACCCACCGTCGGCGGCGAGGAGGAACTCGACCGTCCCCGCGCCAACGTAGCCGATCGCCCGGGCGGCGGTGACCGCGGCGGCGCCGATGCGCTCGCGGAGCGCGGAGTCGACGGCGACCGACGGCGACTCCTCGACGATCTTCTGGTGGCGGCGCTGGATCGAGCACTCGCGCTCGAAGAGGTGCACCGCGTCGCCGTGGGCGTCGCCGAGGATCTGCACCTCGACGTGGCGCGGCGACTCCACCCAGCGCTCGAGGAAGACGGTGCCGTCGCCGAACGCCGACGCGGCCTCACGCCGCGCCCCGCCGACCGCGTCCTCGAGCTGTCCGGGCTCGCGGACGACGCGCATCCCCCGGCCGCCGCCGCCGAACGCAGCCTTCACAAGCACCGGGTAGCCGATCCGGTCGGCCGCGGGTCTCGCTGCCGAGCACCGGCACCCCGGCGCGCGCCATCAGCTCCTTGGCGGCGAGCTTCGAGCCCATCGCCTCGATGGCGGACGAGGGCGGGCCGACGAAGATCAGCCCCGCCGCCTCGCAGTCGCGTGCGAAGCCGGCGTTCTCGGAGAGGAAGCCGTAGCCGGGATGCACCGCGGTGGCGCCGGTGCGGCGGGCCGCGTCGATGATCAGGTCGCCACGCAGATAGGTCGCCGCGGGCGCGGCGCCCGGGAGGTGCACCGCCTCGTCGGCGGCGCGCACGTGGGGAGCGTCGGCGTCCGGGTCGGAGAAGACGGCGACCGTGCCCATCCCCATGGCGCGCGCCGTGCGCATCACCCGCACCGCGATCTCGCCGCGGTTGGCCACCAGCAGCCGGGTGATCGGGCGCATCACATCCGGAACACGCCGAAACCGCGGCGCCCGCTGACCCGGTCGGAGTGCGCCGCGCTCAGCGCGATGCCGAGCACGGTGCGGGTGTGGCGGGGATCGACGATGCCGTCGTCGTAGAGCTTGGCGCTGACGAAGAAGGGGTGGGACTCGCGCTCGATCTGGTCCTCGATCGCCCGCGTCCGGGCCGCGTCGGCGACGTCGTCG
>VBHE01000066.1:14859-17487 GCA_005889515.1 Chloroflexota bacterium
TGATCATCTTGGCGCCGTCCTTGATCATCCCCGACTGCTCGTAGTGGGCGCCGACCATGTACCCGGTGGTGTTCTGCAGGAAGACGAGCGGCCGGTCGACCTGGTTGGCGAGGAGGATGAACTCCGTCGCCTTCTTCGCCTCGTCCATGAAGAGCACCCCGCGCGCGTTGGCGAGGATGCCGACCGGGTAGCCGTGGATCGACGCCCAGCCGGTGACCAGGCTGGTGCCGTAGAGCGGCTTGTACTCGTCGAAGCGCGAGCCGTCGACCACCCGGGCGAGCACCTCGCGGGGGTCGAAGGGCACCCGCAGGTCGGCCGACGCGATGCCGAGGAGCTCGTCGGGGTCGTGCACCGGCTCGTCGGCGGGCTCGGTCGGGCCCGGCCCGAGCTTGCGCCAGCCCAGGTCGGCCACGATCTGCCGGCCGATCCGGATGCAGTCGCGCTCGTCGGCGGCGAAGTAGTCGGAGACCCCCGACACCCGCGAGTGCATCTCCGCGCCGCCGAGCGACTCGTCGTCGGACTCCTCCCCGGTCGCCATCTTCACCAGCGGGGGCCCTCCGAGGAAGACCTTCGCCTGCCGGTCGACGAGCACCGCGTGGTCGCACATCCCGGGCACGTAGGCACCGCCCGCGGTGGAGTTGCCGAAGACGAGGGCGATCGTCGGGATCCCCATGCTCGACAGCTCGGTGAGGTCGTGGAAGGTACGCCCCGCGGGGATGAAGAGGTCGGCCTGGGTGGGCAGGTCGGCGCCGCCGGACTCCACCAGCCAGATCAGCGGCAGCCGGTTGCGGCGGGCGATCTCGAGGGCGCGGAGCTGCTTGCGCAGGGTGTGCGGGTTCATCGCACCGCCGCGCACGGTGGGGTCGTTGGCGATGATCACGCACTCCACGCCGGACACCACCCCGATCCCGGTGACGATCGAGGCGCCGACGCTGAACTCCGTTCCCCAGGCGGCGAGCGGCGAGAGCTCGAGGAAGTGCGCGTCGCGGTCGAGGAGGAGCTCGATCCGCTCGTGGACGAGCAGCCGTCCGCGGGCGCGGTGGCGCTCGATGTAGCGGGCCCCGCCGCCGGCGCGGGCGAGGGCGAGCTGCTCGTCGTGGGCCGCGAGCACGGCGAGCAGGGCCGCACGGTTGTCGCGGTAGGTGTCGCTGCGGGTGTCCACCCTGGATCCGAGGACCGCCACGAGGGGAATGGTAGGGCCTCGGGGGATGTCCGCGTCAACTCGAGGTGGATTTTTCGACCATAGGTCGAATCCAGTCAGCCCATCCGCAACGGCGCGGGCGCTCCATGCGCCGCCCCGGCCACCGTGATCCTACCATTGGTAGGATCACAGCCATGGCAACCGTGAAGCGGTCGGTGACGATCGACCCCGAGGTCCTGGCGGAGCTCTCCCCCGAGCGGCGGGCGAACCTCTCCGCGGCGGTGAACGACGCGTTGCGGCTGCTGGCGGCCTTCGACGCGCAGCAGCGCCTCGTCGACGAGTGGGAGGCGGAGCAGGGACGACCCTTCACCCCCGAGGAGCTGGCGCCGTACATCGAGGCCGCGGTGCGGGCGCAGGCGGAGTTGACGATGATGGTCGCCGAGGAGGCCGTGCATCGGTACCGCGGCGAGGCGTGAGCCGCGTGGGAGACCGCTCCTCCTCGTCACGGTCGACACCAGCTGGGTGATCGCCGCCGAGCGCAACCCCACGGCGGCCCGTTGCCACATCGCCGCGCTCAGCCGCGTCGGCCAGCTGCTCTGCGTCCCTCCGGTCGTGATCGTCGAGGCGCGGCAGCGGTGCGCCGATGTCGGCGCCGTCGACGCCGTGCTCGCCCGAATGCGGAGCGAGCCGCTCCTTCCGCAGGATGGCCTGCGCGCCAGCGACCTGCTTCGCATCGCGGGACGGCAGGCGGGCGGAGGCCGCGCCGCGTCCGCTCGCATCCGCGAGATCGGCACCACCGACGCCCTCATCGCCGCGATGGCGGAACGCATCGGCGGGATCGTCTTCAGCGCCGATGCCCGGCATCTCTCATGGCTGAAGCAGGCCGGAGCGCGAATCGTCGTCCGGCCAGTCTCCTTCTGACCTGGTCCTCAGTGCTTCGCGAGCATCCCGTCGACGAGCAGGCCGCTCACCTGGGCGGCGACCTCGTCGAGGCTGAGCCGGCCCTCGGGGGAGAACCAGAGCGGCACCGCGTTGAGGGTGGCGATGATCGAGTGCTGGGCGATGCGCAGGTCCATGTCGCGGAAGACGCCGGCGGCGACGCCGTCCCGGAGGATCGACTCCAGCCGCGACATGTACTCGTGGAGCGGGCGCCGCACCACGTCGTCCCGGATCCCGCTGAGCGCGACCTGTGCGCTCACCCGGCCGACCGGGTCGGTGCAGATGATCCGCACGTGGCTGTGGCAGAAGGCGCGAAGCCGCTCCTCCGGGCCCCCGGCGTCGAGCACCCTGGCGAGCGCCTCCTCCTGGGCGCGGACGACGTGGACGACGACGTGGCCGAGCAGCTCCTCCTTGCTGCGCACGTAGTAGTAGAGGCTCGCCTTGGAGAGCCCGACGCGCTCGCCGACCGCCTCGAGGGTGGCCTTCTCCAGCCCCATCTCGCGAAAGACCTCGACCGCGGCGAGGACGATGAGCTCGCGCCGCGACTG
>VBHE01000084.1:0-8038 GCA_005889515.1 Chloroflexota bacterium
TGGGATCTCCCCCGCATCGTCAAGGCGGGGTGGGACGACGTGCGCCACACCGGCGCAACCCAGGGCGCGTCGACGATCACCGAGCAGCTCGCGAAGATCAGCTTCCTGTCGCCGGAGCGCTCGCTCGACCGCAAGGTGAAGGAGCTGATCCTCGGCATCGAGATCGAGAACAACTTCTCGAAGAACCAGATCCTCGAGATGTACCTGAACCGCGTCTCCTTCGGGAACCACGCGATCGGCGTCGAGTCCGCGGCCCAGACGTACTTCGAGAAGAAGTCGCGCGACCTCGACCTCGCCGAGTCGTCGATGCTCGCCGGGCTGCCGAACTCGCCCGTCTACCTCAACCCGCTCGACCATCCACCCGGGCAGACGGTGAACCCCAACGCCAAGGCGCGCCAGCTCGTGGTGCTCCAGGCGATGGTGAACAACGGCGACATCACCCGGCAGCAGGCCGACTTCGCCTACTCGCAGCCGCTGGTCTTCCACCCGGCCGGTGAGAGCGAGCCGCCGGTGACGAACTTCATCGTCTACCTGCGCGCCTACCTCGACCAGCACTTCGGCGACGCCTACATCAAGCCCGGCGGCTGGACGATCACCGCCACCCTCGATCCCAAGAAGCAGGCGATCGCCGAGAAGAGCGTGCACGACGGGATCCAGAAGATCTATGACCGCTACAACGCCCACGACGGCGCGCTGGTGAGCATGGATCCGCGCAACGGGGCGGTGCTCGCCATGGTCGGCGCCTGGGATCCGAACAACGCGGGCGTCGGACAGCTGAACATGGCGACCCGACCGCTGCAGCCGGGATCGACGATCAAGGTGTTCACCTACACGACCGCGATCGCGACGCGCCGGTTCACGATGACGACGCCGATCGTCGACGGCCCCATCCGCCTCGACGACGGCTCGAACAGCGGCTACTCGCCGCACAACTACGACCACAGCTACCACGGCGTCTGCCCGTTGATGCGCTGCCTGGGGAACTCCTACAACATCCCCGCGGTGAAGACCGAGGCGGCGGTGGGCATCCCCACCATCACCGACCTCGAGATCGCCGCCGGGCTCACCTCGCTCAAGGACCCCAAGAACCGGCCCAAGCCGAACCAGTTCGCCGCCACCCTCGGCGGGCTCACCTACGGCGTCAGCCCGCTGGAGATGGCGGACGGCATCAGCACCATCGCCGACATGGGCGTCCACCACGACCCGACCCCGGTGGTGCGCATCACCGACGCGAGCGGCAAGGTGCTCTACGCGCTCGACGCCAAGGACCAGGGCCACCGGGTGATCCCCGCCAACGCGGCCTTCATCATCACCGAGATCACCAGCAACGACGCCAACCGCTACGCGGCCTTCGGCCCCCACGGCGACCTCACCCTCCCCGACCGCAGGGTGAGCGCCAAGACCGGGACCACCGAGTTCTTCTCGGCGAACTGGACGCTGGGCTGGACGCCGACCCTGGTCAACGTGGTCTGGGTGGGCAATCCCTCCGGCTCGTGCCTGAAACCGTCGGACCGCAACAACCCCAGCGTGCGCGCCCGGCTGGGGGACTCGCTCGACGACCCGCTGAGCCCCGCCGACCTCTCCCACTACGGGCTCACCCCCAAGGACGACCACTGCGGCCACCTCGAGGGCTCGACCGGCATCACCGGCGCCGCGCCGATCTGGCACGCGTACATGTCCCAGGCGCTCGCCGACGCGCCGAAGGACTGGTATCCGCGCCCCAACGACGTGACCGCGACCGGCCCCGGAGACGACGCCGTCTTCTACCTCCCCGGCACCACCGGACCGCCGCCCGGCACCGGCGCCGGGAGCGGCAACCCCGACATCGCCGGCGGCGGCTGCTACTACTACGGCCCGACTCAGGACCCGTCGAACCCGTGCCGGTACGTCGGCGGCACCGCGCCGTCGACGTCGTCGCCGGCGCAGCAGAGCTCCCCGGCGCCCGCCCCCACCGCCAACCCGCCGCCGGGCACCCCCTAGCCGCGGGCCCGCAGGGCCGCGGATACACTGCCCGGGTGCACGAGACCGCGGGGCCCGACCCGGCGAGTCCGGTGACCGAGCCCCCGCCTCTGGCGCTCGCCATCGGCCTCGAGCTGGTCACCCGGTACCACCTCCGTCTCACCGATCCACGCGACGCCCGGCTCGGCGAGCTCGGCGGCCCCTACCCCTTCGGCGCCGCCGCCTGGACCCCGACGACCCCGCGACGGCGGCGCGTGACCTCGAGGAGCGGCGCGCCGCGGCGCTGCGCTGGGGCGAGGCGCGGCTGACCGCCCAGGGCGCGGAGCGCTGCGACATCCTGCTCATCGCCTTCGGCACCGTGCCGAAGCCGGCGGCGCCCGCCGGCGCCTCCGGGGCGGTGCAGGTCGGCGCGGTCGCCATCGACCAGGCGGGGACGGTGACCGTGCTCCACCCCCTCCCTCGCGGGCTCCCCGGCGCCGCCGAGCTGAAACACCACGTCCGCGCGCTCCACCAGGGACGGCCGGCCCCCACCCTGGCGGCGGTCGACCTCGCCGAGCGCCAGACGGTCGCCGCCGGATACACCGCGCCGACGCGGCGCGCGATGGTCAGCCGACCGGTCGTGACCTACGGGCTGATCGGGGTCATCGTCGCCGTCTACCTGCTCGAGAAGGCGGTCCTCGACAGTGTCCACGGCGGCGCCCGGGTGACCGTCATCGACCTCGGCGCGGTGTGCTCCGGGACGGTCACCACCGACTGCGGACCGACCCTCGACAACTGGTGGCGCCTGGTCACCAGCGACCTCCTCCACGACCCCGCGAACATCCTCCACATCCTCGGCAACGGGATGGCGCTCTTCCTGCTGGGCGGCCTCGTCGAGCAGCTCTACGGACGGCTGGTGCTGCTCGGGACCTTTCTGCTCACCGCCGCCGTCGGCGACCTCTTCTGGATCGCCTGCACCTCGATCGGCCTGACCTCGTCCGCGCCCGGCCTCGGCGCCTCGGGCGGCATCCTCGGGCTGATGGGGCTGCTGGTGATGCTCGGCCGCGTCCAGGGGAGGAACGTGCCCGTCGGCATCGCCTCCTCGATCCGCTCCTACGCGATCAGCTACAGCATCTTCGTCATCGTGCTCAGCCTGTTCGTCCCGAACGTCAACAACTGGGTGCACGCCGGCGGCTTCCTCGCGGGCGTGCTCGTCGGGCTGGTGGTCGGCCCGGTCGAGGCGGTCGGCGGCCGCCGGCTCCGGCTCGTCGAGCGCGGCGCCCTGCTCGCGGTGATCGCCGGCGCGGTGCTCGGCGCCGGGTTCGGCGCCCACCACGTCGCCGACATCCTGTCCCAGGCGGCGGGCGTGCCCGGGCTCGGCTGAGGACCCCTGCTACCCGACCTCGCGAGTGCGCTGGGTGGCCTGCCAGAGGCCCTCGAGGTCGTAGAAGACGCGCTCGCCGGGGAGGAAGATGTGCGCCACCACCGCGTCGTAGTCGAGGCACGCCCAGGAGGCGTCCTTGAGCCCGGCGGTGGAGAGCGGCCGGATGCCCATCTCCCGGCAGGCCTCCTCGATCCTGTCGGCGATGGCACGAACCTGCCGGTCGGTGTCCCCCTCGCAGATGACGAAGAAGTCGGCGACCGTGGTCTTGCCCCGGAGGTCGATGGTGACCACGTCCCGCGCCTTCCGGTCGGTGGCGGCCGCGGCGATCAGCGCGGCGAGCTCGGTGGACGTCATCCGGCCGGATTATCCCACGGTGGCCCCGAGCCCGCGACCGCCCGGTAGAGGCCGCGCTCGGCGATCAGCCGGGCGACCGGGTCGGGAACCAGCCCCTCCGTGCCCAGCCCGGCCGCGGCGCGGCGGCGCACCTCGGTGGCGCTGATCGGCGGGGAGTCGATGTGGACGATCCGGGTCCGCTCCGGGGCGAAGCCGAGCCGGGCCGCCTCGCCGGCGTCCACCTGCCCCACCCCGCCGCGGTTGAGGAGGAGGAAGCGGGCGGTCTCGAGCACCTCCTCGCGGCGGTGCCAGGTGGGGATGTCGCGGGCGGCGTCGGTGCCGAGCGCGAACCAGATCTCGGTCCCGGGATGGGCCGCGGCGAGCTCGGCGAGAGTGTCGGCGGTGTACGAGGGGCCGGGGCGGCGGAGCTCGAGGTCGAGCACCCGCAGCCGCTCGCGGCCCGCGATGGCGGCGCGGAGCAGATCGAGGCGGTCGCCGGCGCCGGCCATGGCCGCGCCCCGGTGAGGAGGATTGTTCGCGGGGATCAGCCAGGCCTCGTCGGCGCCGGCGAGGTCGCGGGCCTGCTCGGCGGCGGCGAGGTGGCCGAGGTGGACGGGGTCGAAGGTGCCCCCGAGGACGACCACGCTGCGCGGGTCGCTCACCCCGGGGCGTCCTCGGCATAGGTGAACTCGGCCCTGGCGATGCGGACGGTGTCGCCCTCGACGCAGCCCGCGGCGCGGAGCGCCGCGTCCACTCCCGCGGTCCGCATCCGCCGCTGGAGCCGGGCGACCGCGTCCTCGGAGTTCAGGTCGGTCATCGCCACCTCGCGCTCGAGGGTCTCGCCCAGGACCCGCCAGCCGTCCTCCTCGCGGACCACCTGGACGTCGCCGAGGCGCCTGGGCCGGTGGCGGTAGACGCGGTGCTCGGCGTCGTCCGCGGGCGGGGGCGCCGCGGCCACCGCGGCGCGGCGCGCCTCGGCGACGAGGACGGCGACCCTCCGGAGCAGCTCCTCGACCCCCTCCCCTCCCGCCGCGGAGATCGCGATCGTCGCCGGCTCGGACCCGGCGAGCACCGCCGCCACGGCCCGGCCCTCGGGGACGTCGACCTTGTTGAGCGCCACCAGCCGCTCCCGCTCGGCGAGCACCGGGCTGAAGGCGGCGAGCTCGGCGCGGACGGTCGCGAGGGCCTCCCGAGCAGCCTCGACCCCCGCCGACGCATCGACGACGTGGACGAGCAGCCGGGTGCGCTCGAGGTGGCGGTGGAAGTCGATCCCCAGCCCGGCGCCGCGGTGGGCGCCCTCGATGAGCCCGGGGACGTCGGCGAAGACCAGGGTGCGCCCGCCCTCGACCTCGGCGACCCCGAGGTTGGGCTCGAGGGTGGTGAAGGGGTAGTCGGCGATGCGCGGCCGCGCCGCCGTCAGCGCGGCGAGGAGGGTCGACTTGCCCGCGTTCGGCAGCCCCACCAGCCCGACGTCGGCGATCAGCTTGAGCTCGAGCTCGATCCGGCGGTGCTGGCCGGGCTCGCCGATCTCGCCGATCCGCGGCGCCTGGCGCACCGAGGTGGCGAAGCGGGCGTTCCCCCGCCCCCCGCGGCCGGCGCGGGCGACGACGAACCGCTCGCCGTCGATGGCGAGGTCGGCGAGCACCCGGTCCTCGTCGGCGTCGCGCACCACCGTCCCCACCGGCACGGTGAGCACCAGGTCGGCGCCGTCGCGGCCCGACTTCAGTGCCCCGGCGCCCGCCCTGCCGCTCTCCGCCCGGAAGCGGCGACGGTCGCGGAAGGCGCTCAGGGTGCTCGCCTGGACGTCGGCGACGAGGACGACGTCGCCCCCGCGGCCACCGTCACCGCCGTCGGGCCCGCCGTTGGGCATGAAGCGCTCGCGCCGGAAGCTGACCGCGCCGCGGCCCCCGTCCCCGGCCGCGACCTCGAGGACGACCTCGTCGAGGAACAGGTCAGTCCGCGGCCGGCGCGGGCTCGGCGTCCATCTCGACGCTGCCGACGCGGAGCACCGGCAGCTCGAGCACGTTGACCCGGGAGCGATCGCCCCGGGTCTTGTCGAATGCCACCGTCCCCGAGCGCAGCGCGTAGAGGGTGTGATCGCGGCCGACGCCGACGTTCTCGCCGGCGAGGATGCGGGTGCCGCGCTGGCGGACGATGATGGTCCCGGCGAGCACCACCTGGCCGGCGTTGCGCTTGAGGCCGAGCCTGCGCCCGGCGCTGTCGCGCCCGTTGCGCGAGCTGCCACCGCCCTTCTTGTGGGCCATGACCTAGACCTCCTCGAAGCCGGCGTCGCCGGCCTCGTCATCCGCAGCCTCGGGCTCGGCCGCCTTCGGGGCCTCCGGCTCCACCGCCTTGGGGGCGGCCGCCTTCGGGGCGCGCCGCTTCTTCGGCGCCTCCACCTCGGGAGCGGGGGCGGCCTCGACCGGGGCGAGGGTGGGCAGCGGCTGCCCGGCGGTGAGCAGCGCCTCGACCCGCAGCTCGGTGTAGCGGCTGCGGTGGCCGTGGGTGCGCCGGTAGCGCTTCTTCGGCTTGTACTTGAAGACCCGCAGCTTGCGGCCGAGGCGGTGGCCGACGACCACCGCGGCGACGCGCGCCCCTTTGGCGGCGTCGAGGCCGGAGCCGGAGCCGTCGGCGTCGCCGAGGAGCAGGACGGGCTCGAGGGTGATCATCGACCCCACCTCGGCGGCCATCCGGTCGACGAGGAAGCGGTCGCCCGGGGCGAGCCGGTACTGGTGGCCCCCCTGCTGGACGATGGCGTACATGCGAGCTCCCGAGGTCCGTGTGGCGCGCGTCCGGGCCGACCGGACGGACCGGGCGTTCCGGCCAGCGCGACGGGTGAGGATAGCACGCCGTGGATCAGTGGCCGGACGCTGACGGGCTCGGGCTCGGCCGGTGGTAGCCCCTCGGCGTCGTCGGTCAGCATGGTCACCGTGCCGTTGGCCTCGGTGATCTGCACGGTCACGGTGTAGCGCCCCATGTACGCCGAGGGCACGACGTGGGCCTTGAACACGATCGTCAGCCGGCCCGGCCCGGCGTTGTTCCCGGGCGGGATCGTCCAGCCCCCGTAGTCGATCACCACCGCGTTGGGCGCCGGGTCGGTGGCGTTGCTCCGCGCCGCGTTCCCCCCGGTGCGCTCGGTCTTGGTGAAGGCGAGGATGCCGGGGAGGGTGATGAGCACGTCGACCCCCGACGACGGCCCGCTGCCGTCGTTGTTGACGGTGAGCAGGTAGGTGACGTCGTCCTCCCGCTTCACCCGGTTCGGCACCGCCGCGATGGTGACGGTGAGGTGCCCCGAGGGACCGACGGTGAGGTTCGCGCCCTTGCCGACCACCTCGCCATCGGTGCTGTCGCTGAAGACGTGGGGGACGAGCTTGAACGTCCCCGCGCGCGACTGCACGTTGACGGTGAAGGTGATGTCGACGTGGGGACGGCGCACGGTGCCGTCCGCCAGGCTCACCGGCGCGTTGAGCGTCCACACCCCCCACGCCGGGTTGTTGCTGCGCACCCCGGGGTCCTGGGGCTGGGTGCGGAGGACGCCATAGGGGTCGATGTCGATGTTCTCGGTCGCGAGGTAGGTCACCCCGTCGGGGAGCTCGACGCGGGCGCTCACCCCGCTCGCCGCCTGGGGCCCGCTGTTGACGATGCTGAGGGTGAAGCTCGGGGTGTCGCCGGCCTTCACCGCGGCGGTGCTGTCGGCGTGGTTGAGGCTGACCACCAGGCTGCTCAGGCTGCCGCCGCCGCACCCGGGGAGCGCGGGCAGCCCCGCGACGAGGACGAGGATGGGCAGCAGCCGCGCGAGGGCGCGGCGGAGGCCGGTCGCGGTCAGACCCGGCTCGGGGTCCTGAGCGGCGAGAGCGGCCGCCGGACCGGACGCGGCTGCAGCGGCACGTCGGCGGCGCTGGGCAGCGGCATCGGATAGCCGACCTCGGCGAGAAGCCGCAGCGCCAGCGCGACGTCGAGCCCGACCACGGTGTCGACGCGGCCGCCGACCGCCTCGATCCAGTCGCCGGCGCCGCCCTGGATGGCGTAGCCCCCGGCCTTGTCGAGGGGCTCGCCGGAGGCGACGTAGGCGTCGAGGTCGGCGTCGTCGATGGGACGCATGCGCACCGCGGAGCGGCTCACCCCGAGCGCCTCGGCGCCGCTGGGCGCGGCGATGGCGCAGATGCCGGTGAGCACGGTGTGGCGGGTGCCCTTGAGCTCGTCGAGCATGCGCCGGGCCCGCTCGGGGCTGCCCGGCTTTCCCATCAGCCCGCTCGGCCCCACCACCACGGTGTCGGCGCCGAGGACGAAGGTGCCCTGAGGAAGGCTCCGCGCCACCGACAGCGCCTTCTGCCGCGCCACCAGCTGGACCGCGAGGTCGCTGCACATGCCCGGAGGAGGCGA
>VBHE01000084.1:8214-8766 GCA_005889515.1 Chloroflexota bacterium
TATCAAGTTTGGGCGTGTTGTTTTTCCACAGGTTGTCGAGAGGACGCCCACAGGCTCACGGACGGGCGGCGATCGCCCCGAGGACGGCGGCCGCGAGCGCCGCCGCGACCGCCACCGCCGTCGCCGGGCGGGCCACCGCGGGGCGCAGCCCGGGGGCCAGGCGTCCGAACAGCGCGACGGCGGCGAGCGCCACCGCGGCGGAGGCGACGCCGGGGAGCCGCGGCAGCGTCGCCGGCACCCACAGTGACATCCCCGCGAGCACGACGACACCGAGCACGACCGCACGGGCCGGCGGCGGCGTCGTCGCGGGCTCGTCGGGGACGAGCAGCGGCGCGGCGACCAGGACCGCGGCGGCGGCGAGGTCGCGGGCGAGCCCGAGCCGGCCGCCCGGGAGGCCGACGATCACCGGGAGGCTGAAGGTCGCCGCCGCCACCGCGAGCACCAGCGCCGGGAGCGTCGCCGCACCGGCGAGGACGAGGCGGCGCGCCGGCCAGCGCGGTGGCCCGGTCAGCACCACCGCGGCGGCGAGGAGCAGGAGCACCCCGAGCAGGT
>VBHE01000084.1:8810-13221 GCA_005889515.1 Chloroflexota bacterium
CGGCCGCGGCGCGCCCGCCGGCGAGCAGCGCCGCGCCCGCGAGGTAGGCGCCCCCGGGGTAGAGGAGCACCGCGACCGCCGCGGAGAGCAGCGCCAGGGTGTCCATCAGCCCGACACCGCCGGGCCGAAGACCTGGACCGTCAGCCACCCCGGGGCGAGCCCGAGGACGAGCAGCCCGAGCGCCACCGCCCAGGCGAGCATCCGGGTGACGAGCGGGGCGGGGAGCGCGTCGAGCGGGCGCCAGCCGCCGGCGAGGGCGCGCGCCGCCGTCCCGGTCAGCGCCGCCGAGGCCACCAGCCCGAGGAGCAGCGCGTCGGCGTTCGCCGCCGAGAGACCGAGGAGGACGAGGTAGCGCCCCCAGAACGCGGGTGTCGGCGGCAGGCCGCACAGGCCGAGCCAGGCGAGCCGCCGCTGCCGGTCGAGCGCGGAGCGGGCGCTCTGGAGGAGCAGCGGGGCGGCACCGAGGTGGGTGAGGACGAGGACGAAGCAGCCCAGCCGGCCGGGGCCGTGGGTGCTGCCCAGCCCGGCCGCGGCGAGGGCGAGGTCGGCGAGGAGCACCCGGCCGTAGCGGGCGGGCTCGGGGGTGCGCAGCGCCATCAGCCCGCCCCACACCGCGCTCAGCAGGCCCATGACGAGCAGGACGTTGGCGAAGGGGTTGCGCGCCCCCGCCGGCAGCGCCGGGAAGAGCGCGAGGGCGCCGAGCAGCACCGTCGGCGCCACCAGCAGCGCCCAGGGCGCGACGTCGGCGCCGCGCACCAGCCCGGTCGACGCCGCCGCCCAGCCGCCGAGGGGGAGAAGGCCGAGCAGGGTCGCAGCCCCGGCGGCGAGGCAGCCGCCGGCGAGGGCGGTGCGGGCGTCGAGGGTCGGGCCCGCGGCGGGGACGAAGGCGGCGGCGGCGATCAGGGTGGCGGCCCCCAGCCCGGCGATCCTGCCGGTGGCGAGCGTGGCGCGGTGCGGGGCGGTGGTGATCCAGCGGACCGCGATCGTCGCCACGGCGATGGCGAGGGCCACGCTCCAGACGATCGGCACCGTGGCGGCGAGGGCGATCGCGCAGGCGGCGCCGGCGGCGCAGGCGGTGAGCACCTCGCCGCCGTCGAGCCGCGGCGCCAGCGCCAGGGTGAGGGCGAGGGCGGCGCCGGCGGCGACGAGCAGGCCGGCGGCGGGCCGTCCGAGGGCGAGCCCGGCCCCGTAGCTCGCCGAGGCCGCGGGGCCGGGCCAGGGGACGGCGGTGGAGACGGCGAGGGCGCAGGCCCCGGCGACCGCCGGCACGGTCCAGGCGAGCCCGCGGCGGCGCAGCGGTCCGAGCAGCGCGGCGGCGACCCCGCCGCCGGCCCAGACCGCGGCGAGCACGAGCGGGGTCACGGCGCCGCCTCCCCGGTGGCCGCCGGGCGCCCGTGGCGTCCCTGCAGCCACCCGGCGGTCACCGCGGCGGCGGGGGCGAGCCCGGCGGCGACCATCGCCTCGGGGAGCGACCCCGGCCCCACCTCGAGGACCCAGGCCACCGCGCCGGCGAGGGCGACCCCGGCCGCGCCGACGAGCAGGTCCTCGAGGGCGCGGGCGCGGAGCAGCCGGATCGCCCCCACCAGCCAGGTGTAGGCGGCGGCGAAGACCGCGCCCTGGGCGGTGCCGGCGGGCCCGACGAGCACGTTGAGGCTCACCCAGGAGGCGGCGACGAGGGCGATCGCCGCCGCCGCGGCGCGGATGCTCCGAGGACCGAAGAGCGCCTCGCGGGGCGCCACCACGGGCACCAGCGGGTCGAGCCCGGAGACCCTCCCCAGCCGCTCCGCCCCGCGCCGCACCGCGGGGCCGAGGAGCGCCGAGGCGAGGCCGGCCCCCATCACCAGCGCCGCCGCGGGGAGGCCGCCGACGCTCGCCGCCGCGGGGGCGAGGGTGAGGCCGAGGACGAGCGCCGCGACGCCGACCGCGCGGGGGCCGTCGACGAGCGCGGCGACGGCGCCGCCGAGGAAGCCGAGCATCGCGATCAGGGTCTGGCTCATCGGAAGACGAACAGGCACACGGCGACGCCGGCGAGGACGAGGACCAGCCCCGGCTGGGTGACCAGCCAGCGGTCGACGGAGCCGAGCGCCGCGGTCCCCCGGTCCGCGGCGGTGCGCCCGCGGACGCCGAGCCGGCCGAGCCGCAGGCGCAGCCCCGGCCAGGCCTGGTCGAGCGAGGGCGGCGCCGGTCCGGGCGCGACCGGCTCGGCGGCGGGGGCGGCGAGCCCCTCGATCACCGCGGCGGAGGCGGCGGCGACGAGCACGACCAGGGCGGCGACCTCGAGGTACCCGCCCGCCCAGCCTCCCCCCGCTCCCTGGACCGCGCCGGCGTCGACCACCCCCGCGGAGCCGGCGTCGGCGAGCGGGTCGATGATCCCGCCGAGGGCGAGACCGGGGAGGAGGCCGAGAACCGCCGCGGCGGCGAGGGGCAGCAGCGCGTCGACCCGGGGACGGCCCCAGGCCCGGGTCCGTGGCGCGGCGGCGAGCGCCGAGCGCGCGGCGGCCGCCCCCGCGGCGGCGGAGAGCAGCCCGGTCGCCGCCACCCCGGTGCCCGCGGCCGCACCGAGCGGTCCCTGGGGCAGCGCCGCTCCGGCGCCGAGGATGAGCGCGGTGGTCCCGACCCCGAGCGGCAGCCCACCGGCGGCGGCGAGGGCGGCGGCCCGGAGCCAGGCCGCCGCGCGGCCGCTCCCCTCCTCCCCGCCCGCCCCCCACGCCGGGGCGGTGGCGAGGGCGAGCACCAGGGCGAGCCCGGTGGCGGCGACCCCCAGCCTCGCGGGCTGGGTGACCACGCCGGCGAGGACGATGACCGGGCCCGCCGCGGCGACCCCGAGCGCCCGGCCGGCGGCCGCGGGCACGGCGTGGCGGCGGAGCGCCTCGATCGCCGCCGCGGCGCCGACCGCGATCCCCCCGGCGACCATGATCCCGGCGATCAGCGCGGGCAGCCCCGCGTCCCCGGCGGCCTCGTCGAGGCGGAGCAGGACGATCAGGCCGGCGGGCGCCGCCGCCACCGCCGCCCAGCTCGAGCTCGGGCGCTCCCCCGGGGTGGAGGGGAGCCCGGCGGCGCCGAGAAGGCGGACGCTCCCGGCGAGCGCCCAGGGGGCGGCGACGTTCCACCAGGTCAGGGCCCGGGCGGGAAGGGCGCTGAGGTCGGTGGTCCCGACCCCCTTCTGGAGCTGGACGCTCGCGGCGAGGAGGCCGAGGGCGGCGACGTGCTGGACGGCGAGGCCCACCCGGGCGCGCCGTCCCAGCGGCCCCGCCCCGGCGGCGAGGAGCACCGCGCCGACGTTGCCGAGCTCGAGGCCGCCGAGGAGCAGCACGGTGTTGCCGGCGAGGGCGGCGAGGCAGCTGGCGGTGAGGCAGAGGAGCAGGCCGGCGCGCTCGGCCGGCCGCCGCCCGCCCTCGGCGAGCGCGGCCAGGGTCACCGCGCCGGCGAGCATCGCCACGGTGATACCGGCGGGGTCGGCACGCAGGGTCAGCGCCACCCCGGGGACGAGGTCGCCGAGGGAGCGCTCGACCCGCGAGGCCGGGAGCACGACCGGGAGGTCGCCGGCGAGCAGGGCGAGGGCGGCGACCACCCCCACCGCCGCCAGCAGCCGCGCGGCCCGGACGGCCCGGGGAGGCAGCGGGTAGAGAGCGAGGGTGCAGACGATGAGCACGCCGCAGGTGACCAGCGGCCGCAGCCCGGGGCTCAGGACGAGGCCGCCTGTCCGGTGCCGCCCCGCCCCGGGGCGGCCACCTCCTCGGCGCAGTACGGGCAGACCCGCCAGCCGAGGCGGAGCCAGCGCTGGCAGGCGCGGCAGCGGCGGGCGAACTGGGTCCGGCAGTACGGGCAGATGACGAAGTCGAGCTCGATCTCCCGCCCGCAGGTCGGGCACGGCCGGGAGATCACCTCGGCCGGACCCTCGGTGAGCGCCTGCTCCTCGAGGAGGAGCGCGCGCTCCTCGTCCATCGTCCGCGGCGGGCGGAGCACGACGTAGAGGAGGAGGCCGACGTAGGGGAGCACGTTCACCGCGAGGGCGAACACCGCGAGCCACACCGAGTCGCTCCGCCGGCGGGCGTCGCGGTACGCCCAGAAGGCGAGCGCGATCCAGAAGAAGAGGAGGAAGAGGACGACGACGATCGCGAGGAAGGTGCCCGCCGCGGAGTCGAGGAGGGCGGCCGGCGGGGGGGTCATCCGCCGTCGAGCAGCCGGCGCACGGTGTCGCGCTGGGCTTCCGCCTCCGCCAGGCTGCGACGCGCCCCCTCGACGACGTGCGGCGGAGCCTTCATGAAGCCGGGGTTGGCGAGCTTGTCGGTGAACAGCCTCACCTGATCCTCGGCCTGGCGCAGCTGCTTCTCGAGCCGGCCGCGGTCCGGTGCCTGCGCGCCCCCGGTGTGCAGTGCCGCCTCCATGCCGCCCGCGACCACGCGCACCG
>VBHE01000084.1:13334-17513 GCA_005889515.1 Chloroflexota bacterium
TGTTCGGCAGGCCCGCGTCGTGGCGCGCGTTGCGGAGCGCGCCGACGAGCTCGATCACCCGGTCGACCCCGGAGGCGGCGCCGTTGGCGCCGTCGCGCCACCACGCCGGCGGCGCCGGCCACTCCCGCCGCTGCAGCGTCGGCGCCGCGGCGGGCAGGCGCACCGCGCACTCCTCGGTGACGAAGGGCATGAGCGGATGGAGGGTGCGCAGCAGGGTGTCGAGCACGGTGACCGCGGTCCAGCCGGCGGCGGCGCGCGAGGCGAGCTCGGCGTCGTCGGCGAGCCGGCCCTTGATCATCTCGACGTACCAGTCGCAGAAGCCGTGCCAGGTGACGTCGTAGAGCCGCTCCATCACCTCGTGGAAGCGGTAGCCGGCGATCGCGGCGTCGCAGGCCTCGACGGTCTCGGCGACGCGGGCGAGGATCCAGCGGTCCTCCGCACGCAGGGCCTCGGGTTCCACCTCGAGGACCGTGGAGATCGTCTCCCCGTCGCCGAGCCGGGTCACCAGCAGCCGGGTCGCGTTCCAGAGCTTGTTCGCGAACAGGCGGTAGGAGGCGATGCGGTTCTCGTCGAAGCGCATGTCCTGCCCCGATGTCCCCACCGCGCCGGCCCAGGCACGGACCGCGTCGGCGCCGTAGCGCTCGATCATGTCGAGGGGGTCGACGACGTTGCCCTTCGACTTGCTCATCCGCGAGCCGTCACCGGCGAGGATGGTGCTGTTGATGATCACGTCGCCGAAGGGCTTCGCGCCGGCGAAGCGCAGCCCGGTCATGACCATCCGCGCCACCCACAGGAAGATGATCTCCCGCGCGGTCACCAGCACGTCGGTCGGATAGAAGCGGCGCAGGTCGGGGGTGTCCTCGGGCCAGCCGAAGATCGCGAAGGGCCAGAGCGCGCTGCTGAACCAGGTGTCGAGGACGTCGGGGTCGTCACGGAGCTCGGTGCTCCCGCACTCCGGGCAGGAGGTGGGGTGCACGATCCAGGCGAAGCGGTGGCCGTTGCCGCAGGTCGACACCGGGATGGCGTGGCCGAGCCAGAGCTGGCGGCTGATGCACCAGTCGCGGATGTTGCGCATCCAGTCGAGGTAGACGGCGGCGAAGCGCCGGGGGTGGAAGCGCACCTCCTCGGACTCGACGACGGCGATCGCGGGCTCGGCGAGCGGGCGCATCGTCACCCACCACTGCTCGCTGATCAGCGGCTCGAGCACGCCCTTGCAGCGGTCGCAGTGGCCCACGGAGTGGACGTACTCCTCCTCCCCCGCCACCAGGCCGAGCTGGCGCAGCGCCTCGGTCACCGCCACCCGGGCCTGGTTGACGGTCAGGCCGTGGAACAGGGGGAGCTCGGGGATGTCCATGGTGCCGTCGAGGGCGATGACGCTGACCATCGGGAGGCTGTGGCGCTGGCCGATGTCGTAGTCGGTGGGGTCGTGGGCCGGGGTCACCTTGAGGGCGCCGGTGCCGAACTGGGGCTCCACCGCCTCGTCCTCGAAGATCGGGACCATCCTGTCGGTGAGCGGCAGGATGACGTTGCGGCCGACGAGCGCGGCGTAGCGGGGGTCGCCGGGGGCGACGGCGACGCCGGTGTCGCCGAGTATCGTCTCGGGGCGCACCGTGGCGATGACGATCTCCCCGCCGCCCTCGATCGGGTAGCGGATGCTGATGAGGCAGTCGGTGTGCTCCTGCCACTCGACCTCCTCGTCGCTGATCGCCGACCCGCAGCGCGGGCACCAGTTGACGATCCGCGGGCCGCGGTAGATGAGACCGGAGTCGTAGAGCTCCTTGAAGACGACACGGATGGCACGAACGTAGGCGGGGTCGAGGGTGAAGCGAGCCCGTGACCAGTCGCAGGAGAAGCCGAGGCGCCGCATCTGTTCGAAGATGCGGCCCCCGTACTCCTCGTACCAGGCGCCGACGCGGGCCTGGAAGCGCTCGCGGCCGAGCTCCTCCTTGGTGGTGCCCTCGGCGGCGAGCTGGCGCTCGATGACGTTCTGGGTGGCGATCGCGGCGTGGTCGGTGCCCGGGCACCACTCCACCTCGTATCCGAGCATGCGGCGGTGGCGGGCGAGGATGTCCTGCACCGACTGCTGGAGCGCGTGCCCGGCGTGGAGCGCGCCGGTGATGTTCGGCGGCGGCAGGGCGATCGAGAACGACGGCCGGCTGCTGCTCACGTCGGCGATGCCGACCCCGAGCTCCTCCCAGCGCGCCCGCCAGCGCGGCTCGACGTCGGACGGAGAGAAGGACTTGTCCATGGGGGCTCCTGGTAGGGCTCGGAGTATAGAGGGGGACGCCCGTGGGCAAACCTAGGTGGCGGGCACCGAGGCGCCGGTGCGTGGGTCCCGCCAGCGCGGCTGTAGAGGCGTGTCGGTGTAGACGAGCTCGGGGCTGGACGTGCCGAGCATCCGGGCGGCGCGGTCGCGCGGCACCGCGGGGAAGCTCGCCGGCGGGGCGGCGGCGAGGTCGGCGACCGTCGAGTAGTAGGCCTCGTCGCCGCAGGCGCGGAGGAACACGGCGACGCCCTCGACGGCGCCGCCGCCGGCGCCGAGCGGGAAGACGATCGCGGCGTGGCGCCCGGGGTCGACGGCGGCGATCTCCACCGGCGCGCCGAGCGAGGTCGCCGCGGCGAGGTCGGGATGGAGCGCCGACGCGGCCTTCACCGCCGCCTCCTCGAGGGTGCCGGGCATGGTGGTGTCGTAGGGCTGGTCGAAGTCGCCGAGGGAGCGGAGCTGGGCGGGCAGGTCGGGGAGCGGCGGGGCGCCGGAGCAGCCCGCGGTGCGCGAGCGGAACGCGAACACGGCGACGACCACCAGGGCGACGAGCAGCGCCGCCATGAGGGCGGCGAGCCGGGGGTGGGATCGGACGTGATGCACTTTCGTGACTCGTGTCGGCGGTCCGTCTGCGGTAGCGTGGGGGTCGACCGCCGGGTGGAGGCCGGCGCTCGGCAGGGAGGTCGGTGGGTGAGAGGACTGGTGGGACGCATGATCGTCGCGCTCGCCGCCGGCGTGCTCGCCGCCGGCTGCGGTCAACCCCGCGGCGCCTCCGGGCCCGCCGGTCCCGTCTCCCGCTCGGCCCAGGCCGCCCCGCTGGTGGCGGTGCTCGAGGCGCCCTTCGGCTCGGTCCCGAACGCGATCCGGCTCGTCGGCCTCGACGGCGTCGAGGCGGCACGCCTGCCCCTCCCCGACGACGCCGAGGCGGTCGCGGTGGGCGGCCACCGGGTGCTCGCCGCCGGCGGCGGTCGGCTTCTCGGCACCGAGCTCGGCACCACCGCGCCGACCGCCCTGAGCCCGATCGAGACCGTGGCCTCGGACGGCCCGGACGCCCTCGTCCGCGGCCTGGTGGTCAGCCCCGACGGCGGCCGCTGGCTCTTCGCCACCGTCGTCCAGCACGACGACGGGACCCTGACCTCGCGGATCCACCTCGGGGGCCCCGGCCTGGCCGACCGGGTGGTGGTGGAGCGCACCGCCGCCGGCCGGGCGCTCGAGCCGTTGGCCTGGACCGCCGGAGGCGCGGTGGTCGGCGACGAGCCGGTCGGCATCGGCGGCTACGTCCTCTTCCGGCGCACCTTCGGCTCCACCAGCCTGCTGAACCTCGACACCGGGGCGCTGCGGCCGCTCACCGGCGCGGACTGCGCCTTCAGCGACCTCGCCGCCGACGGCGCGGTCGCCTGCATCGCCGGCGGCCGCGAGGGGCCGAACTCCGGTGGCCCGGTGCTGCTGCGCATCCAGCCGGCGGCGGGCCCGGCGGTCGAGGTGCGCCTCCCCGCCGGCATCCAGCAGCGCCGCCTACTTCTCGCCGAGCGGTCCCTGGGTGACCCTGGCGAGCTCGCCGGCGACCGCCGAGGCGAGTGAGCCGGTGACCGACGCGCTCGTCGACCGCCGTGACGGCAGCGTCCACCCGCTGCCCGCGTCGGGGCTGATCCCGGTGGCCTGGCTGCCCGGCGACCGCGTCCTCGCCGACCGGCCATCCGGCATCGAGGGCGGTGACCCGGGCACGTGGATGATCACGCCGTCGGCGGGATCGACGCGGCTGAGCACCGCCCCCCTGGCGCTCGGCCTGCTCTAGCGGACGGCCGGTCTAGCCGGCGCTCTCGCGCAGCGGCTCCTCGGTGAGGAGCAGGGGCTCGAGGCCGTCGGTGATCGACTGCTCGGTGATGATGCAGCGCTTGATCTCCGGACGGCTGGGG
>VBHE01000085.1:0-4305 GCA_005889515.1 Chloroflexota bacterium
GGGAGGCGATGGGAACGGGCTGTGCGCATCGGCTCAGTCTGACGGTGGGGCCCCGGCGAGGAGGAAACCGAGGCAGAGGAAGAGGTGCCCCCAGCAGCGTTCGTGGGTATCGAGTTCAACCGGACGACCCGTGTGGGCCGGCCCCCGACATGGAACAATGCTTGGCCATGCCGTCCGTCCACCGCGAGCCCGGCGGCTCCACCCTGGCCGACCTCGAGGCGATGCCCGGCAACGACGGGCGGCGCTACGAGCTCATCGACGGGAACATCATCGTGAGCCCGTGGCCGGCCCACTTCGGCGGGATCTCCTTCCATCTCGGGCCCATCCTCGCCCATGCTGTCCCGGCCGAGCACGCGTCGTACCGCCTCTGCGGCCTCGAGCTCCCGGGCGAGCAGCGGGTCATCCCCGACCTCGTCGTTGCCCCCCACACCTCCATCGGAGACCAACGCCTTCGCCTCCCTGTCCTTCTCGTCGTCGAGATCCTCTGTGGATTGGAGAGCCGCGACCTCATCCTCAAACGGACCGCCTACGCGTCGGCCGGCGTCCCCGCTTACTGGCTCATCGACCCGGACGCGTCGACGATCACCTGCCTGCGGCTCGAGGGCGACGAATACACGACCTACGCCGAAGGCGCGGTCGTCGACGTCGACTGGCCCTTCCGAGTCAGGGTGGACGTGGCCGCCGTGAACCTCCCCGGGCATAGCTGAGCTCGCTCGGCGTGAGCAGGAGAGGGGCCCGGCGGGACGGCGCGCACCCGGTGGGCGCCGTCCCGCCGGGTTACGCGCTGCTGCCCGCCAGGCTCGCCATGGACGCCGCGGCGCCGACGCCACGGATCAGGTCGGCCGCCTTCTCGGCGATCGCGATGGTGGGAGCGTTGGTGTTGCCGCGGACGATCGACGGCATGATCGAGGCGTCGACGACGCGCAGCCCCTCGGCCCCGTGGACGCGGAGGTCGGAGCCCACCACCGCGGCGTCGTCCGACCCCATCCGGCACGTCCCCGCGGGGTGGTAGTTGGTGAGGGTGTTGCGCGCCAGGAAGGACTGCACGTCCCGGTCGGAGAGCGACTCCGGCACCTGGTACGCGGTCTGGTTGTAGCGGCCGAGCTCGGGGCGGCCGCCGATCTCCACGAGGAGGCGGATGCCGTCGCTCATGCTCCGCATGTCGTCGTCGGTGGTGAAGTAGTTGTGCCGGATCACCGGCTTGGCGGTGGGGTCGGCGGAGGCGATGGTCACGTCGCCGCGGCTGGACGGCTTGAGGATGCAGGTGACGATGGTGAAGCCGTGGCCGGGCGGCGGGGTCAGTCCCTCCTCGAGGTACATCACCGGGGCCGCGAGGAGCTGGACGTCGGGCGCGGGCATGCCGCTCTGGGTGCGGTGGAAGGCACCCGCCTCGGCGATGTTCGAGGTGAGCGGACCGGTCCCGTTCTCGACGAAGGCCTGGAGGTTCTCGGCGGTCGCGGCGGTGAGCAGCGAGACCGGCTCCGGCGTGGACCACACCGCGCCGCAGAGCGGGTGGTCGTGGAGGTTCTGGCCGACCCCGGTCAGGTCGGAGACGATCGGGATCTGGAGAGCGCTCAGCACCGCACCGGGCCCCACCCCGGAGAGCATGAGCAGCTGCGGCGAGTTGTAGGCGCCGCCGCAGAGGATGACCTCGCGCCCGGCCCGGAACTCGAGCGTCTCGCCGAGCCGTGCGCCGCTGACGCCGACGGCGCGGCCACCCTCGATGAGCACGCGGTGGACCTGGACGTAGGTCTCGACGGTGACGTTGGCACGCTGCGCCGCGGGATGCAGATAGGCGATCGCGGCGCTGCAGCGGCGGCCGCCACGCTGGGTGACCTGGTAGAAGCCGGCGCCGTCCTGCTCGGCGCCGTTGAAGTCGTCGTTGCGGGCGAGTCCCGCCCCCTGGGCGGCCTCGACGAAGGCCGCCATCATCACGTTCCGGGAGCGGCCGTCGGAGACCGAGAGCGGCCCGCCGGTGCCGTGGTACTGGGAGGCGCCGCGCTCGTTGTCCTCAGCCCTCAGGAAGTACGGGAGGATGTCGTCGTAGCCCCACCCGGGGTTGCCGGCATCACGCCACTCGTCGTAGTCGACCCGGTTGCCCCGGATGTAGATCATCGCGTTGCACGACGAGCAGCCGCCGAGCGTCTTGCCGCGGGGGAGATAGATGCGCCGGCCATTGCACCTGGGCTCGGGCTGGCTCGAGTAGTCCCAGTCGCAGGCGGTCTTGAAGAGCTGGCCGAAGGCCACCGGGACGTGGATGTTGTCGAGGCTGTCCGGCCCGCCCGCCTCGAGCACCAGGACGCTGACGTCCGCGTCCTCGCTCAGCCGTGCGGCGAGCACGCAGCCCGCCGATCCCGCGCCGACGATGATGTAGTCGTACATGGGCATCACTCCTCGAATCGCTGAGCGCGTCAGAACCAGGCCGTGTCGATCCGGTAATTGGAGTAAGGGCTCGAGTCGCTCGGTTGGTCCTGGCAGTCAGCGGTCCACCAAGGGATGCGCCGTTCCGGGAGAAGGCAGCCTGCCGGTTGCGGCGATGCACCTTGGCAGCGGAAGGGTTCGAGTCCATTCCCGCCGACGGCGGCCAGTCGGCACACATGACCGTTGGAGAGCTGGATCGCCCAGGGCCATTCCTTGGGGGCGTCCGCGGCAGGGGCAGGCAGTGAGGTCACAGCGAGCTCCACGACCTCGCGAGTGGCAAGGTCACTCGGGCAGACAAGAGGCCCGCTCGTGGCTCCGGGTTTGGCGTAGCACGGGTCACGGACCGAGGACTGGGCCAGGCAGCGGTAGGAGGAGTTCCCCGCCACGCCGCCGGAAACGCAGGTGGCGTCCATCGTGGCAGTCACCCGGAGCGACGGGTCGATGGTGCCCTGGGCGGTGAAGGGCTCGTAGGTGACGTGACGGGTTCCACTGCCTGCTGGGGCTGTACCTGTGGCGGTGGTCGTCGTCGTAGGGGCGGGAACGCTCGCGGTCGTCGAGGTCGCGGCGCCGCACCCGGTCGCGGCCAAGACGGCAGTTCCGATGGCCAGGACCCGGAGTCGCTTCACGTCGCACGACCCGCTGAACCTGAGACCGACGCGCCGCGAAGGTTGGTCCCGACAGCCCGAAGCCGGCGCCTCCTCACGGCCCGAAGAACGAGGTCCACCGGGCTCAGGTTACATGGCCGGCGTGGTGGGGGTCCATGGCGAGGCCAGGCTCCGCCGCCCTCCCCGCCACGCCGGAGTGCCGTTCACATCGCCCTCCCCCCGGGGCGGGGCGGAGGCGCGCGGCCTTCTTCCCCACGACCCCGGGGTGGACGATCAGACGGTCGGGCTCACAGAGAGCCGGATATCTGCCAGTGCAATCTCACGCCGCGTCACAGCTACTCAGGAGACCAGCACTCACGGAGTGACATGGATGACGCCCTTCTTCCAGGGGTGCGGGGTGCAGTGGTACGGGACGTCACCGGCCGCGGTGAACGTGTGTGTCCACTTGGCCCCCGGGTTCATGTAGCCGGAATCCCACGACGCATTATCGGCCGTCGCGGTGTGCGCGACCTGAGCGCCGGTCATGTCCCACGTGACCGTGTCACCGACCTTGACGGTGACCTGCTCCGGGACCCACGTCCACTTCTGCGGATCCCTGTCGGTGTCGGCGACCTTCACCACGTGGTTCGCAGGGGCGACGTACTGAACATTGGGCACGGCACCAACGCCGGGAACCACCCCTGCGTGGGCTGGAACGGCGGCGGCGGCCGGAACGAACAGCACTGCGGCAAGGGCTGCAAGCATGAGACTGGAGCGCTTCATCGGCGAGACTCCCCTCCTTTTTGTTGGCGGCTCTACTCAGCGGAATAGACGGTCGTGGCGGCGGGCGGTCCCCCTGCCGTACCCCACACGATCATGTTTTCCTGAATTGCATCAAACCACACCTGTACCGACCGATGCTAGGCCTCCCTCCTTTCGACGTCCAACCTGCAAATGCATGACGTTGGGGCAGTGTTATTGGTCATTGGTTAACCAGTGGCGAATGCATGCATTGGGGCGGCCACCGGCCGGGCTGATCGTCGACGCGCCGACAGGGCGCGCCGCTCACCTGACGGTGATCGTCCCCAGCATCCCCGAAAAGTGAAGGGTGCAGACGTACGGGTAGGTCCCGGGGCTCGTGAACTTCACGAGGAAGAAGTTGCCGCGCTTCATCGTCGGGGAGCCGGTCCCGGCGTAGGGGAAGGTGACGTTGTGGGGGATGATGCCGCCGTTCGTGAAGTCGACGATGTCGCCGACCTTGACGCTCACCGAGGCGGGCACGAACTTCAGGTTGTCGGTC
>VBHE01000085.1:4481-4916 GCA_005889515.1 Chloroflexota bacterium
GGCGCCCGCCGGAGAGCCGCCGCTGCAGGCGGTGAGCACGAGCACCAGGGAGGTGCCGGCACAAAGTAGGATGCTCCGCATTCTCGTCATCGACCTGATCTCCTCGCGCGTTGCCGCGGCTCCGGCGATCTTAGGATATGGGCCCCGCCCCCTTTGCTGCTGTTGGGAATCTGCGGGATGCGCCCACCCGACCCGGCCTGGGCGCCGCGGCTGCTCACTCCAGCTGCCGGCATCCCCTCCTGCGCGACGGTCACGACGTGCCCGTGACCGCTACACGGGTCTGAGGTGCTCTCTCTGCGCGGGACGAGCCAGGAGCGAGGTGAAGTGCTCGCGTTCCTCGACGAACTCGGAGGAGCTCGCGAACGCCTCCATCGCCGAAGCCGATTCCCACCGCGAGATCGCGACGAGGGCCTCGCCATCCTGGTCGGACTCGCA
>VBHE01000067.1 GCA_005889515.1 Chloroflexota bacterium
GACTCGGCGACGACGCTCGCGGTCGCCGGACGCAGCTCGGTCTGGAAGGCGAAGGGATCCGCGTGGAGGGTGAGGTGCCCGTCGCTGGTCAGCACCTCGAACTTGTAGCGCGCGCCGGCCGCGACGCCGGGAAGGAAGAGCTCCCAGACGCCCGAGGAACCGAGCATGCGCATGGGGTGGATGCGCCCGTCCCAGGCGTTGAAGTCACCGACGACCCGAACCGAGCGCGCGTTGGGCGCCCAGACCGCGAAGGAGCAGCCGGCCACCCCCTGGTGGACGCGCGGATGGCAGCCGAGGCTCCGCCACAGCGCCTCGTGACGGCCCTCACCGAAGAGGTGCAGGTCGAGATCGCCGAGGGTCGGCCAGAACCGGTAGGGATCGTCGATGACGACCCGGTGCTCGGGATGGGCGACCTCGAGGCGGTAGTCGGGGAGCTGGTCGGCGAGCTCGCGGTAGCTGAGCGGACGCCAGCCGTCGCCGTCCTGGGCGAGCCTCCACGAGCCGAGGTGGCACTCGTAGACGGAGACGGGCGTCTCCAGCGGGTTGGTCGCTGCACGCCGGGCGAGCCATCCCTGGTCCTCCCAGCGGTGCGACGACTCGGCGACGACGCTCGCGGTCGCCGCGCTCGACGTCCGCGCGGACGGCGATGTCGATGGCGGTCATGGCACATGGCCCTCCCGTTGTTGCCCGCCCAGGCTAGCCGCAGAGCACCGCGATTGCCAAGACTCCCGCTTCGTCAGGGTGTGTCAGGCGCGGTTGGCGCGATCAGGATGGCACCGAAGAGGGGTGACGTCATCGCGCCGGGCATGGCCGCGCGAGTATAGGCGACGGCAAAACCTCTGCCCCGCGACGGCGCGGCCGGGTGGGGCGAGGATTGGCCGGCGCAGCACCCGAAGGAGGCAGGGCCATGGCACGGGCCGCCGTCGAGGTCGAGGTGGTCATCGACATCGACCGCGAGGTGGACGCCGTCTTCGCGTTCGTCGCCGCTCCCGAGAACGCGACGCGATTCAGCTCCGTCGTGGTCGAGGCACGCCGCACCTCGACGGGCCCCATCGCCGCCGGCAGCTCGGCAACCCTGCGGTGTCAGACCCTCGGACGGGCGTTCGAGCTCCAGGGCCGGGTCCGACGGTATGTGCCGAACCGCCGCTTCGTTCTCGAGACGACCGCCGGTCCGTATCACCTCGAGGTGGACGTGACCTTCGCGCCGCGCGCGGGTGGCACCCGGCTCACCTCGGTCGTCCGCGGGCGCAGCCGGGGGGTGCTGCGCTTCGCCGACTCCCTGTTGCGGACGGTGGCGACGGCGCAGGCGCGCCAGGCCGTCGAGGCCCTGAAGGAGGTCGTGGAGAGGGAGCCGCCGCGCACCGCGAGGCGCAAGCTCGCCGCGAGGCGCAAGCTCGCCGCGTAGCTACAGCTGGCGGGGGACGGCCCTGCGTCGGGTCGCCATCCAGGCGACCGCGCCCGCGACCGCGATCGGCAGCATCTGCAGGTCGATGACCAGCGACACGGCGCCGGCATGTTCGGGGGAGACGCCGGCGTGGACGAGGACCCCCGCCATCACCCCCTCGCGGAGCCCGACACCGTTGACCGACGCCGGCGACCACGTCGCCACCAGGGAGATCGGGAGGGCGACGGCGAAGAGCGTGGGCGGGACCCCGGCGCCCAGGGCACGGGCGAAGGCGCCGAGCGCGAGCAGCTGCACGCCCCAGCCCACGAGTGCGACGAGCACGCAGACGACGATCGGGCCGGTGCGGTGGCGGATGGCGTCGCAACCGTCGCGCAGCGAGGCGATGACACGCGCGCCCCGGGTGGCGAGCGCGCCGCGCGGGTGCGGCTCCGCGCGCAGCGCGGGCCGCGCCGTCGTGAGCACGAGGATCCAGGCGACGCCGATGCAGCCGGCGTAGACCGCTGCGGCGGCGAGCACGGGGGCGCCGAAGGTGCCGCGGAGCATGATGGCGCCGGCGAGCCCCCACAGGGCCATGCCGAGGCTGCCCGCCAGCCGGCTCCCGAGGATGGAGCCGATCGCGGTGCCGTTGCCCGCGGCGCGACACGCGTTCACCGCGCGCACCGCGTCGCCGGCGGCGGCCGTCGGCAGCACGTGGCCGGCGAACACCGACTGCGCCTGCCAGGACGCGACCGAGCGCCAGCGCACCATCGACTGCGCACCGCGGAGGAGCACGCCCCACTGCACCACGCCGGCGACGAAGGAGAGCCCGGTCAGGCCGAGGCCTGCGGCCAGCCACGCCGGGCTCGCGACCCTCGCGTCGTGTGCGGCTCCCCACGATGGAGTGGAATGTGGACACGGGGGGGTGCGGAATCCCTTCACGAGACGAGGTGGAACGACCACCCGGAGCGGTTGAGTGGCGCCGTCCATCCACCTCCCTGCCGGCGCGCGATCGAGTCGACGGTAGCACGGGCCCGTCCGCGGCGCCCCGTGGCGATCTGGTGAGGCGATCGCCCGAGGGAGCGAAACGGGGGGCGATGGTGTCGCACAGTGCGACAGCCCAGCAGGAGAGCTCCATGGCGGTGCAGCCGGTCTCTGTGGACGATCCGCCGCCGGTCGTGCTGAGCATCGCCGTCGCCCCGTCCGCGGCGGCGCGCTCCGCCGGGGCGCTGCGGCTCGTCCACGCGGCCATCCGCATCTACGCTGTCGTCTCGATCCTCCTGGTCGCGACCCACCGCGTCGGGCTGACGTCGGAGCACGCCATCCTCCTCCTGCTCGTGGTCGCAGGCCTGGTCCCGCGGCTGCGCGGGCTGGTGCGCGACTGGCTCCCGTTCCTCTTCGTCGCGGTGATGTTCGAGGACCTCGGCGCCCTCCAGCCGCTGGTCGGGGGCGGTGTCCACACGGCAGGTCCCGCCGCCTTCGAGCGCGCCATCCTCGGGGTCAACGCGGCGCCCTGGCTGCAGGCGCACCTCGGAGGGCTGAACGGGCCGGCGTGGTGGCAGGTCCCGCTCGTCGCCGAGTACCTCGCGCATTTCCTCACCCCGCTGCTCGCCGGGGCGTACCTCTGGTGGCGGCACCGATCGCGCTTCGGGGCGTTCGTCGCCGCGTACATGGTGGTGATGGCCACCCGGTTCGCGATCTACCTCGTCTTCCCCGAGATGCCGCCCTGGCTCGCCGCGCAGCACGGCATCGTCGCCCCGGTCCAGCGCGTCGTCGTCTCCGCCCTCGACCACCTCGGCGCCTTCGGACACGTGTACTCCGGAGCCGATCCCTTCCCGGACGGTGCGATGCCGTCGCTCCACGTCGCCGTCCCCACCGTGATCGCGCTCTCGCTGCTCGCGCGGGCGCGCGCTCGAGCGCGATGGCTGTGGCTAGTGCTCGCCGCCCGGCTGCGCCCGGGTCTCCGGCGCCGCCCGGCGCGGCTGGCGGACGGCTGCTGGAGGCACTCCTGACCCCTGGCGGGGCTGACCCCGCCGGTCCGGCCGGCGACCGCCCGACGGCGATCACGTGACTCGATCGTCGTTACGTTTGAGGCGTTGTGCAGGTTTCTGCGATCCCGATCGTTGGGGAGTGCAGGCGTAACCGGCAAATGTGCGCAGCGGACACCCGTCCGCCACGTACGGGGGACCGGTTCGTCCGCAGTGGCGGTCAAGCAGTCAACCGCCATGCGGAAGGGAGCTTAGGGGGTAGCCGTGAAGAAGATCAGAATGCTCAGTGCCGGCGCGATCGCCGGCCTGGCGGGCGTCATGGTGTTGCCGATGACGGCGCACGCGGACGCCGGCCAGCCGACGGGGACGGCGCAGGCGTCCGCCCTGCAGGTGTCCATCTCGCCGTCGGCGCTCATCTCGGCCGTGCCGGCCGTCGGTGGGATGCTCAGCTCGATGCTGGGCGGCGTCCTGGGGAACACCGACCTCAGCGTCAAGATCGACGCCGCGAACGCCAATGGCGTTCTCGACGGGAATCTCCTCGACCTCCTCTCGGGCCACGGCGATTCGACCCCGATCGACATCCAGTTCGCCCCGCTCCAGCAGGAGCTCGACACCCTGACGGGCGCCGTCAAGACCGCCCTCGGTGCGCTCAACGGCGTCACCGGCCTGCTCGGCGGCGCCAGCAGCCTGACCACCAACCTCGGCCCCGGAGGCCTGCTCTCCGGCCTCACCGGCCTGCTCGGCAGCAACTCCGGAATCGTGGGCAACCTCACCTCGCTGACCAACCAGCTGCCGATCCTCGGCGGCCTCCTCAACGGCGTCCTCGGCGGGGCGGGCACCGGCTCGCTGGGCAGCCTCACCGGCGCCCTCCAGGGCCTCGGCGTCAACCTCGGCAACACCCTCGTTGCGAACTACAACGTCCCCGGTGTGCCGAACGCCCCGACCGCGGCCTCCTCGGTCATCGCGACCCCGGCGGGCGCGCCCCTCCAGCTGAACCTGGCTCCGTACCACGCGGACGCGGTGACCAACCAGCTGGCCCAGGCCGCCGGCATCGCCGGCGCCCGCGCGTCGGCGGACAACAGCACCACCAGCCTGGCCGTCACCCCGAGCCTGTCGCTGCCGAACCTCGGCAACATCCTCGGCGCGGGCGGCTCGCTCGGCGATCTGCTCGGTCCCAGCGGCCTTCTCGCCGGCCTTCTGAACACCACCAGCGGCCTTCCCATCGTGGGCAGCCTGCTCTCCGGCATCGTCGGCAACCCGGCCAGCAGCGGCGGCGCGGCCAGCGGACTGCTCGGCGGCCTCCCGCTCGGCAACGTCGTCCAGGGCGTCCTGGGCAGCCTGACCGGCGGCACCGGCGGCGGCCTCCTCGGCGGCCTCACCGGCGGCAGCGGCCTGCTCGGTGGCGTCCTCGGCAGCGGCGGACTGCTCGCGGGCCTCGGCGGCCTCACCGGCAGCGTGCCGGTCGTCGGCGGCGTCCTCAGCGGCATCACCGGCGGCAGCTCGGGTGGCTCGGTTCTCGGCCTCCTCGGCAACAACGGCGGCCTGCTGTCCGGCATCCTCGGCAACGGCGGCCTCCTCGGCGGCCTCACCAACCTCAACGGCCTCCTCGGCGGCCTGCTCGGCCCGAACGGGCTGCTCGGCGGCCTGCTCAACGGCCAGAACCTCGGCCTCAACTCGCTCGTCAAGACGACCGATGTCACCTCGAACTCGATCGTCCAGCCGCTCACCGGCGGCCAGTTCCAGGCGCTGGCGAGCACCAAGGTCGGTTCCGTCCAGGTCCTGCCGCTCGGCGACCAGATCCTCGGTGATCTCACCAGCATCCTCGGCGGGACCGGTGGCATCGGCAGCGCGCTCAACAGCATCGTGGGCGGCCTCAACCTCGGCAGCCTCGCGAACCTCGGCCCGCTCTCGGGCCTCCTCGGTGGCGTCACCGGCGGCAGCAACCTCCTCGGCGGCCTCACCGGCGGTGCCGGCGGCCTGCTGAGCGGCCTTCCGCTCCTCGAGATCACCGGCATCACCTCCAGCGCCCAGGCCGTGCTCGGCGCGGGCTCCGGCGATCCCGCCGGCGCCTCCAGCCTCGGTGCGATCAAGGTTCTGGGCATCCCCGTCCTCAACCTCGACCAGGTCGTCGGCATGGTCGCCGGCACCACCAAGTCGATCGCCATCCCGGCGACCGGCATCAGCCTCAACATCACCCGCGGCGTTCCCCAGATCGGGATGAACACCGCGACCCAGAAGAGCGTCTCGGTGTCCGCGCTGGACGTCTCGCTCACCAATGACGGCAACGGCCTCCTGGGCAGCCTGCTCAGCGCCGGCAGCACCAGCAAGCCGATCGCCGAGGTCGCCCTGGCCAACTCCGTGGCCACCGCCTCGATCGGCGCCCCCGCGGCGGCGAGCACCCCGACCGGCTCGACCCCGTCCACCCCGGCCGACAACCCCAGCGCTCCGGCCATCACCCCGGCTCAGGGTCCGACCCCGCCCTCCACGGGCATGTTCGGTCCCGCCAGCTTCGCGGCCGCCGGCATCCTCGCCGCGCTCGCGATCGCGCTCCAGTTCGCGCCTCGCATCGGCTCCCGTCGGAACTCGGTGCGGTAACCACCTGAACCCGTAGGGACGGGCGGGGGCATCGTGCCCCCGCCCGTCTCGTGCTTTAAGGTCCGTCAGCAGATGCCGAGGACCATCCCCGCCCTCTTCGACGGAGCCGTCCATGCGGCCGGCGACCGCACCTGGCTCCACCACGAGGACCGGGCGTACACCTTCGGCGCCGCGGCGGCGCGGATCGCCGGCGCCGCGTGGGTGCTCCGCGACCACGGGGTGGTCCGCGGCTCGGTGGTGATGGCGACCACCCGCAACACCGACGCCTACCTCTTCACCTGGCTCGCCGCGGTGCGCCTCGGCGCCCTCCTCGTCACCGTCGACCCGCGCAGCAGCGCCGCCGAGCTCGCCGGCCTCGCCGGCCAGACCCGGCCGCACCTGGTCGTCACCGACGCCGAGGCGTGGGCGGCGGTCGAGCAGGCGGTCGCGGGGACGCCCCCGCCCGCCCGGCTGCTCTCGGTCGACGACGTCGCCGGCGAGTCCGTGAGCGCGGCGGCGCCGCCGCCGGCCGAGGTCCGCGAGGAGGACCCGGCGGTGCTCATCCCCACCTCGGGCACCACCGGGCGCTCGAAGCTCGTCACCCAGACCCACCGCGCCTACGCGATGGCGGGGGAGGGGTTCCCGTACTGGATGCGGCTGACCGGCGACGACCGGCTGATGACCTCGCTGCCGCTCTTCCACATCAACGCCCCGGCGTACTCGATGCTCGGCTCGGTCGCGGCGCGCGCCGGGCTGGTGCTGCTGCCACGGTTCTCGGCCGGCGGATTCCTCGACGCGGCGCGTCGCTATGCTGCGACCGAGTTCAACGCCATCGGCGCGATGCTGGAGATGCTGATGCGACAGCCCGAGCGTCCCGACGACGCCGGCACCCCGCTGCGCCTCTGCTACACGGGCCCGGCGCCGCCGCGCGAGCGCCACCTCGAGATCGAGCGCCGCCTCGGCATCGAGATCGTCTGCGGATACGCCCTCTCCGAGAGCCCGTACGGGCTCTGCTGGCGGCACGGGACGCGCCCGTTCGAGAGCCTGGGCAGCCCGCGCCAGCATCCCGAGCTCGGCGAGGTGAACCGGGCCCGGGTGATGGAGGACGGGCGCCCCGTCGCCGCCGGCGAGGTCGGCGAGCTCGAGCTCAGCAACCCGTGTCTGATGCTCGGCTACCACGGTATGCCCGAGGAGACCGCGGCGGTGCTCGTCGACGGCTGGCTGCGCACCGGAGACCTGGTGCGCGAGGACCGCGATGGCACCTACTCCTTCGTCGGCCGCCGCAAGGAGGTGATCCGCCGTCGCGGGGAGAACCTCGCGCCCGGCGAGGTCGAGGCGGCGCTCGAGGCCCATCCCGACGTCGCCGAGGCGGCGGTCGTCGGCGTCCCGTCGGAGCTCTCCGAGGAGGAGGTGAAGGCCTTCGTCATGCTGCGTGCGGGCGCGAGCACGTCGCCGGCGGAGCTGCACGCCTTCGCGCGGACCCGTCTCATCGCCTTCAAGCTGCCCCGCTACATCGAGCTCGTCGACGAGCTGCCCCACACCCCGACGGGGCGGATCGCCAAGCACCGTCTCCCCCTCCTGCGCACCCAGGCGGAGTGGGACGCGGAGGAGTCATGAGCAGCGAGGACAGCTGGCTGCACACCGACATCGGCGGCTCGACGGCGGACAGCATCACGCTGCGCGGCCGCGACCTCGCCCGCGACCTGATGGGAAAGGTGTCGTTCTCCGAGCTCGCCTTCCTGCTCGTGGTGCGGCGCCTGCCGACCGCGGGGGAGCTGGGCCTGCTCGATGCGGTGCTGGTCTCCCTGACCGACCACGGCCTCACGCCGACGGTGCTCGCGGCGCGGCTCACCCACACCGGCGCGCCGGAGTCGCTCCAGGGAGCGATCGCCGCCGGCCTGCTCGGCGGCGGCAGCGTCTACCTCGGGCCGACCGAGGACACCGCCCGCTTCCTCAGCGATGTGCTCGCCGGGGTCCCGGGCGCCCCACCGTCCGACGGGGCGCTGGAGGAGGCGGCGTCGGCGGCGGTGCGCGCGCGCATCGCCGCCGGCGAGCGCGTTCCCGGCCTCGGCCATCCGATCCACAAGGTCGTCGATCCGCGCGTCCCCCGCCTCTACGCGATCGCCGAGGAGGGCGGTCTGCTCGGACCGCACCTGTGCCTGTTGCGCGCGGTCGCCGAGGCGCACGCCGCGCAGACCGGGCGGCGGCTGCCGGTCAACGGCGCCGGTGCGGCCGGGGCCGCGCTCGCCGACCTCGGCGTGCCCCCGAGCCTGGCCCGCGGCTTCGCCCTGCTGGCCCGGACCGCCGGCCTCGTCGCTCACCTCGGCGAGGAGATGGAACATCCACTCGGTCCCCGTCTCTACGCGGAGATCGACGACCGGGTGCGCCGGGCGGCGCCGCCGGCCTCCGCGGACTGATCCCGGACGGCGGACCCGCGATGGTGAGAGGATTGGGCGATGCAGGCGTTCGACGCCGTCCTCGAGTTCTCACTCCTGGCGCTCTTCGTCGGCATCTGCGGCTACGCCGTCCGGCTCATCTTCACGACCATGCGCGGCGACGAGGCCGCGCGCGCCGCCGCCCGTGCCGCTCGCGCGCCGGAGCTCACCGTGGTCGAGGCGCACCGCACCGTCGAGGCGCTCATCGAGGCGGTCGCCGCGCCCGGAGAGCCCGACGTGGTCGAGGCGCTGCACCGGCTGACCGAGGCGCTCGAGGAGGAGGCGGCCCTCGAGGCGGATCGCCGTGCCGAGGTCGCCGAGGTCCTCCAGGACCTCTCCGAGGCGGCTGAGGCGCCGGCGGGCGAGCGCAGGCCGGGCCGCATCCACGCCGAGGTCGAGCTCCTCGGCCGGGTGGCGAGCACCGCCCCGCGATTCGGCCGCGCCTGGAGCACCTGGGGACCGGTGGTGAGCGGCAGGTTGCTCCCGCCGCCATAGTGGGTAGGCTCGGGAGGCCGCGTCCGGCGGAGTGACGAGGAGGAACCCACCCGTGCCCCAGAGACATCCCGAAGACCTTCCCTGGAACGACGAAGCCGCCGATGACGACACCTTGGCGGCGGACCCCGAGCCCGACCCCGCAGAGGTCGTCGGAGGCGAGGACGACGGCGCGGAGCGGGACCTGGCCGCCCACCGCGTCCCCGACCCCGACGAGAAGTACCGGCAGGAGTCCCTCGACCAGCGCCTCGCGGAGGAGGAGCCCGAGGCGAAGCTTGGTGGCGCCGAGGACCCCGAGGCCGGAGCGATCGAGGACCTCGAGCGCGGTGGCGACGACGTGGACCTCGGCGAGGACGACGACGGGGACACCGAGGCGGCCGAGGAGGGGGCCATCCACCTCCGCAAGCGGCCCTGACCCCGGACGCCGCCGACGCGCATCTCTCCGGCGCCGACCCGGTGATGGCCGGGCTGGTCGCGAGGTTCGGTCCCGTGGAGCAGGACGGTTCGGGACCGCGTCCCGACCTCTACGCCGCGCTGCTGCGCGCGATCACCGGCCAGCAGCTCTCGGTGAAGGCCGCCCGGGCGATCCACGGAAGACTGCTCGCACGCTTCGGAGACCGCCCGCCGACGCCCGCGGAGCTGCTCGCCGACGACCCCGAGGAGATGCGCACCGCCGCCGGGCTCTCGCGCGCGAAGGTCGTCTCGCTGCGCTCGCTCGCCGAGCGTGTGATCGACGGAGAGCTCGAGATCGACCGGCTCGATGCGCTCGACGACGGTGAGGTGACGCGGGAGCTGGCGGCGGTGAAGGGCATCGGCGAGTGGACCGCGCAGATGTTCCTGATGTTCACCCTGCACCGGCCCGACGTGGTGGCGACCGGCGACCAGGGCATCCGCAACGCGGCGATGCGGGCCTACGGGCTGGAGAGGCTCCCGGACGCCGCCACCCTCACCGCGATGGCCGAGCCATGGCGGCCGTACCGCAGCCGCGCCTGCCTCTACCTCTGGCGCAGCCTCGACAACGCGCCGGTCCCCTGAGGCGCCTTTACGCCGAGGCCGGAAGCGGGCGCGCGCCCGGTCCGCGGTCTCCCACGACGTCGCGAGGCGAGGTGACCACGTGCCCCCCGGCACAGACGAGCTCGACGTGGAGCGGCTCGCCGCAGTCGCGGTGGCGGATGACCCGCGCCGGGCCGCCCGGGCTCGCGGGGTGGCGGTCGCCCCACTCCATGAGCGCGAGGAGCACGGTCTGCAGCTCCAGGCCCTTCTCGGTCAGGCGGTACTCGTGACGCACGCGCTGGCCGGGCTCGCGGTACTCGCGCCGGGTGAGCACCCCGTCGTCGATCAGCCGGCGCAGACGGTCGCTGAGGATGGGCCGGGGGACGCCGAGGTGGCGCTGGATCTCGTCGAACCTGCGCACCCCGTTGAACACCTCGCGGAGGACGAGGATCGTCCATCTCTCGCCGATCACCTCGAGGGTGTGGGCGATCGAGCAGTTCTCGGGGCTCTGCTCCCGCCAGTCCATGGGCCAAGCATAGCACCAGGGTTGTGTAATTGAACCCAGGATGGTACGATCCAGCCAGGTTCAACAACCGAATCCAGCTGGGAGGTGCCTCGGGATGCAGGTGGCGGCGATGTCGGGGATCGAGTCCCTCGAGGCGGTGATGCGCGGGGACGTACCGCCGCCCCCCATGGGCGAGCTCATGGGGATGACCCTCATCCTGGTGGAGGAGGGGCGGACGGTCTTCACCCTGACCCCCGGAGGGCGGCACGACAACCCGATGGGCATCACCCACGGCGGGGCGGCGGCCACGCTGCTCGACTCGGCGATGGGCTGCGCCGTGCAGTCGACGCTCCCCGCCGGCGGGGGGTTCACCACCCTGGACCTGACCGTGCACTACGTCGCGACCGTCACCCGGGAGACCGGGCCGGTGCTGGCCGAGGGCCACATCGTGCACCGCGGAGGCCGCACCGCCACCGCCGAGGGACGGCTCACCCGGGTGGCAGATGGGCGCCTGCTCGCCCATGCGACGACGACCTGCCTGCTCACCCTTCCGGCGCAGGCCCCGGCTGCTGCGGAGGCCGCGTGATGGCGGGACTCGCTTCGGCCTGCGCGGGCTGATCGCGGAGCTCCACATCGCACCCTGAGCGGAGCCCCTGGGCCGGGGATTCGCCGAACTCGCCGAGCTCGGGTGAGGGGACCGGTCTGATAGGTTGGATCGCATTCGGGCCGGCGGTGCCCGCGGAGGCTCCCTCATGGCAACCAGCGCGGTGACGAGGCGGTTCCTCACCGTCTGGTCGCAGGCGGTGGCGGTCCTGGCGACGGCGGTGATGTATGTCGCGCTCGCCGTGGCCGCCGTGCTGATCCTGCACATCGCCCTGGTGGTCCTCGACGCCAACGGAGCGAACCCCATCGTCACCGCGGTGCGCCGGCTCGCCGACAAGCTCGTCGGCCCGTTCGCGCAGCTGTTCACCCCGCAGGACGCCAAGCAGCAGGTGGCCATCAACTACGGACTCGCCGCGGCCGTGTATCTCGCCGCCGGCGGGGCGGTCTCGCGTGGGATCCGTCTCCTGGGAGGCCGGCTCGTCCGCTGACCGGGCACTGCTCCAGCGGCGCCGCGCTCAGGCCGTGACCTCGGCGAACGTGATCCGGTTGCCCTCGGGGTCGGTGAACTCCGCCTTGCGCCCGACGCCGGGAAGCACCTCGATCCCCTCGGCGGTGAGGCCTCGCTCGGCGAGCTGCGCGAGGTGGCCGTCGAGGTCGTCGACGATGAGCGTGAGCAGGGCCCTCCCGGCGCGGTCGGGGTCGGCGACGAGGTAGATCCATCCATTGCCCGCGACCTGCCATGCGACCTCGTTCTCGTTCGGGACGAGGTCGGGCGGCCGGCCCAGGAGACGCTCGTACCAGGGGAGCGCGGGCTCGAGGTGGCGGGTCGCGACGCCGGCGAAGAGCACGGTGACGGCCATCCGCGCATGGTAGATTCGCGCGGCCGACCATGGAGGAGGAGCCCATGCCCGCGTTCCCCGCGATCAGCCATGTTGCCGTGACTGTCAGCGATCTGAGCCGCAGCCGCGCCTGGTATCAGCGCCTCTTCGATTCCGACCCCGTGCTCGACGAGGACACCGGACCGTTCCATCACGTCGTCTGGATGGTGGGCGGGACGCTGCTCGGCATCCATCTCCACCCGTCGCCGTCCAGCTCGGAGCCGTTCGACGAGCTGCGCCCGGGCCTCGACCACATCGCCTTCGGGTGCGCCAACCGCTCGGAGCTGGAGAGCTGGCAGAGCCGGCTCGACGAGCTCGGCATCACCCATGGTGGGATCGTCGACGCGCACTACGGGTCGGGGCTGTCGTTCCGCGATCCCGACAACATCGCCCTCGAGTTCTTCGCGCCGCCCGGGTAGGCTGCGCCCAGTCACCCGGCGGAGGGACGCCCATGGCGCAGGTGGTCGAGGCCGCGGCCGGCCGGCGGCGGAGACCGGCTCGGCCCTGGATGGCGGACCCAGTCGCTGCCCGCATGCTTCGCTGGACCGCGCTGCTCTACGCGGTGGCGTGGGCGGTCCACACCGGCGACCACATCCGCCGGGGGACATCGGTGATCACCGTGGAGGTGTCGGTGCTCGGCACGATCGCCGCGGTGCTCCAGCTCCTCGTCGTCGGCTCGGTGTTCCTCCGCTGGCGTTGGGCGCCGCTCGCCGCGGCGGCGATCGGCTTCCCCGACGCGGTCGGGATCGCTGCGGTCCACCTCCTCCCGCGGTGGAGCGCCTTCAGCGATGCCTTCCCCGGGTCGCACGGCACCGGCGTGACCGCGTTCTCCTGGTTCGCGGCGAGCCTGGAGATCGCCGCCGCCCTCCTCTTTGCGATCGCCGGTGCCGTCGCGTGGCGCCGGAGCAGGGATCAGCCCTAGCACCACGATGGAGGGGGAAGCTGAGAGCAGACCTGCCGGCCGCTGAGAGCCCGCTGAGACGTGGGCGACCTGCTAGCCTCGCCGCGTCATGGGTCGACTCGACGGCAAGGTGGCCTTCATCACCGGCGCTGCTCGTGGCCAGGGACGCTCCCACGCGGTGCGTCTGGCCCAGGAGGGGTGCGAGATCATCGGGCTCGACCTCTGCGCGCAGATCGAGTCCGTGGGCTACCCGATGGCCACGGCCGAGGACCTCTCGGAGACGGTGCGCCTCGTCGAGGAGCACGACCATCGCATGGTGGCCGTGCAGGCCGACGTCCGTGACCTCGCGCAGGTCGAGGCGGTGCTGCAGAGAGGACTGCGGGAGTTCGGTCGCCTCGACATCGTCCCCGCCAATGCCGGGATTGCGCCCATCGTCGGCGAGCAGCGCTTCCAGGCTCTGTTCCGACGAGGCGCGCTATGTCACCGGCGTCACACTGCCCGTCGACGCGGGGAGATGCAACGTCTAGGCGTGACGGAGTGGCGCCCTGCTATCGGGTGGCGACGCCCTCGAACGTGTAGCCGAAGGGGCGTGGGCCCTTGATGTAGTACGTGGTCATCCGGCTCAGCTCGAGGCCGGATCGGGCCACCAGCTCGTCGATCGGGCGGTTGAGGTGGCAACCGCCGGCGAGCCGGCGCTGCAGCGGGGTCAGTCGATCCTGCCAGCGGGCCACGCCGGCGTCGGGGGAGAGGCCGTGCTCGACGAAGTGGAACTGTCCGCCCGGACGCAGGACGCGGGCGATCTCTTCGAGAGCGCGGTCGACCGCGGGGATCGTGCAGAGCGTCCAGGTCGTCAGCACGTGGTCGACGCTCGCGGACTCCAGGGGCAGGTCCTGACCGTCGAGGCCCACGTACTCGATCGGCACCGGGCAGCTCGCGACCCTCCTCGCCGCCAGCCTCCGCCCCACGGTGGCCGGGTCGATCGCCTGCACCCGCGTGATCGCCGGCGGGTAGTGCGGGACGTTCAGGCCGGAGCCGAAGCCCACCTCGAGGACCTCCCCGTCGAGGTCGGCGGCGACGCGCGCCCGGATCTGCCGGAACTCCCGACCTCTGAGGACGACGTCGATGAGGCGAGGGAGGACCTGGTCGGCGTACCAACCCATCCCGACAGTATCGCCGCCCGTCAGCGGGTCCAGATCGCGGCGTTCGCGAGGACCGGCAGCCCGCGCTCCCTCGTCGAGGCGGAGAGCACGATCCGATCGCCCTCGCGCCACATCGAGGTGACCACGGTCTCGCCGGGGAAGACCACGCCGGCGAAGCGCACCTTGTAGCGCGACACCGCCGCCACGTCGCCGTCGAGGAGCGTGTCCACCACCGCCTTGCACACGATCCCGTAGGTGCAGAGCCCGTGGAGGATCGGGGTGTCGAAACCGCCGAACCGGGCGAACTCCGGATCCGCGTGCAGCGGGTTCTTGTCGCCGGAGAGCCGGTAGATCAGCGCCTGGTGGGACATCGTCGGCGACTCGACCACGGCATCGGCGTCGCGCGACGGCGGCTCGTTCCCCGGTGGCGGCGCCGGCTCCCCGCCGAACCCGCCCTCTCCGCGGGCGAAGATGGTGAACCGGTTGGTGAACCAGGGGTCACCCCCCGGGCCGCCGGAGGGCACCTCGAGCGTGACCAGGGCGGCCTTGCCCTTGTCGTGGAGGCTGGAGATCCGCGGCCGGTGCTCGACCGTCGCGGTGGTCGGCAGCGGACGGTGCAGCTCGAGGTCCTGCTCTCCGTGGAGGACGAGCGCAGGATTGATGTCCACGCCCGGCAGCTGTCCCATCACCGCGGAGACGAGCGCCCCGAAGGGTGGGATCACCGCGAAGCTGGGGAGCACCTTGAGGTTGCGCTCGTACGTGTACGCGAGCTCGTCGGGATCGGTCGGCTTCCCCAGACCGGCGCCGATGCCGAGGTGGTAGAGGATGACGTCGTCCGTGTCCCACGAGGACGTGAGCGCCGGGAGCGTGGCTCCGAGGGCGACCGCGGGGTCGATGGGCATGGCTCAGGCTCCTCCGGACAGCTGGGTCACGAGCAGGCATTCTCCACGGTGGATGTGCGCCGGCGCCCGTGGTCAGTTCCGCGGGCG
>VBHE01000086.1 GCA_005889515.1 Chloroflexota bacterium
TGCGCGGCGTCCAGGACACGGTCACCCCCTTCGCCGTGGTCCTCACCGCCAACGCGGTGAGCGCCGCTCTCAGCGCCGTGCTCGTCTACGGCGCCCACCTCGGCATCCGCGGCTCGGCGATCGCCAACGCCCTCGCCCAGTCCGCGAGCGCCGTCATCTTCGCCGCCGCCCTCGCCCGCCGGGGCGCCCATCTGCGCCCGAGTCCGCGGCGCATGGCCGTCCAGCTCGCCGCCGCCCGCGACCTCGGCACCCGCACCCTCGCCTTCCTCGTCTCCTTCAGCGTCGCCACCGCGGTCGCCGCCCACATCGGCCCGGTCACCGTCGCCGCCCACCAGATCGCCATCCAGCTCTGGTCGTTCCTCGCGCTCAGCCTCGACGCCCTCGCCATCGCCGCCCAGGCGCTCGTCGGCAGCGCGGTGGGCGCCGGGGACGTGGCGGCCGCGAAGGAGCTCGTCCGGCGCCTGGTCCGCTGGGGCCTCGTCACCGGGACGGCGGTCAGCGTGGTCCTCCTCGCGGGAACCACGCTCATCCCCCGCCTCTTCACGTCCGACCCCGCGGTTCTCGCGACCGTGCGCAGCGCCTGGTGGTACCTCGCCCTCATGCAGCCCGCGGCCGCGGTGGTCTTCGTCCTCGACGGGGTGCTCATCGGCGCCGGCGACACCGCCTACCTGGCCGCGGTGACCACCGGGGCCGGCCTGCTCGTCTACCTGCCGCTCGCCTTGCTCGCCGGAGCGGCCGGCCTCGGGCTCGGCGGCGTCTGGTTCGGGCTCACCTGCTTCGTCCTCGTCCGCCTCGCCGCCTGCCTGGTGCGGATGCGGGGGACCCGCTGGTGGCGGCGGGGGATGGAGGCGGCGCGGGCGTGGTGAGCGCCCGGATCGCGGAGGGGCCGCCCGGATCCAGCCCCCGCAGCCGCGCGAACACCGGCGCGAGGGTCTCGCCGGCGCTCTCGAACATCGGGCGCAGCTCTGCATACACGGCGCTCGCGGCCGGGTCGGGACGGCGCACCTCCTCGACCCCGACGCCCTCGCCGGCTGCGTCGAGGCCGTCGACCAGGCCCAGCGCCACCAGGGCGAGGAGCGCGGCGCCGCGGCTCGATCCCTCGGTGCCTGCGGGGAACTGCACCTCGACCCCGAGGGCGTCGGTGAGCAGCTGGCGCCAGAACGCGCTCCTCGCGAAGCCTCCGGTGGCGCGCACCTCGCGCACCTCCGCGCCTGCCGCCCGCACGCTGTCGAGGACCACCGCCATCTGCAGGCAGACGCCCTCGACCGCGGCGCGCACCAGGTGCTCGCGGCGGTGCGCGTGGGTGAGCCCGAGGTAGGCGCCGCGCGCCCACGCGCTCCAGCGGGGGGCGCGCTCGCCGTGGAGCTGGGGGAGCATGATCAGGCCCGCGCTGCCCGCGGGAGCCCGGGCCGCGAGCGAGAGCAGCGTGGTCTCCGCGTTCGCGCCGAGGTCGGGGGCGAGCGCCTCCGCCAGCCAGCTAAGCACCACCCCGCCGTTGTTGATCGCGCCTCCCGAGACCCAGCGCTCGTCGGTGAGCGCGTAGCAGAAGAGGTGCCCGGCCTCGTCGACGTGGGGCCTCTCGACGGCGACCCGCACCGCGCCGCTGGTGCCGATGGAGCACGCGGCCACGCCGGGCCGCACCGCGCCGACCCCGAGGTTGGCGAGCGGTCCGTCGCCGGCACCGACCACCAGCGGCGTCGCCGGGTCGAGGCCGGCGCGCGCGGCCATCGCGGGACGCAGCGACCGCAGCACCGTGGTCGTCGGCACCGGCGCGGGCAGATGCGCGGCATCGATCCCGGCGAGCGCCAGCGCCTGCGCATCCCAGTCGAGCGAGTCGAGTGCGAACAGCCCCATCCCCGAGGCGATCGAGTGGTCGACGACCCACTCGCCGGTGAGCTCGCCGACGAGGAGCTCCTTGATCCCCATCCACCGGTGCGCCGCGGCCATCACCTCGGGTTGGTGCTCGCCGAACCAGAGCAGCTTGGTGAGCGGCGACATCGGGTGGATCGGGGTGCCGGTACGGCGGTGCAGGGCGCGGCCCTCGGGGGTCACCCGCAGCCGCTCCGCCTCCACCGCGGCGCGGTCGTCCGCCCAGGTGATCGACGGCGTGAGCGGCCGGTCCGACGCGTCGACCGCGAGCAGGCTGTGCATCGCCGAGCTGAGTCCCATGCCGCAGACACGCAGCCCCTGCTCGCGCACCGCACGGCTCACCTCGGCGATGCTGCGCAGCACCGCGTCGAGGATCGCCTCGGGCCGCTGCACCGCCTCTCCCGGGTGCGGCTCCTCGAGCGCGTGGGCCGCCTGGGCGGCGGCGCGCACCGCGCCGGAGACGTCGACGGCGACGACCTTGGTCGCGGTGGTGCCGACGTCGACACCGAGGACGACCTCGGCACGCTCCGTCACCACGCTCAGACCACGGTGCTGAGCGCGAGCACGCAGCCCATCCCGACCACGGAGATCAGCGTCTCCATCGCCGACCATGTGGTGAATGTGTCGCGCACGCTCATGCCGAAGTACTGGTTGATGAGCCAGAAGCCGGCGTCGTTGACGTGGGACAGGAAGAGCGAGCCGGTGCCGATGGCGAGCGCCACCAGGGCGCGGTTGGTGGTCGGGCTCGCGGCCACGACGGGGGCGATGATGCCGGCCGCGGTCACCGTCGCCACCGTCGCCGAGCCGGTCGCCAGCCGGATGAGCACCGCCACCAGCCAGGCGAGCAGCAGCACCGAGAGGCTGGTGTGCTGCGCGGCGGTGGCGAGCGCACCGCCGATGCCGCTGTCGATGAGCACCTGCTTGAAGCCGCCCCCGGAGCCGATGATGAGCAGGATCGACGCCGCCGGCGCCAGGCTGTCGCCGAGCAGGGTGCCGAGGCTTCGACGGTCGACGCCACGCGCGACCCCGAAGGTGTACAGGGCGACGAGCACGGCGATGAGCAGCGCGACGATCGGCTCGCCGATGAAGTCGCACCACTTCCGCACCGGGTCGCCGCTGCGCAGCTGCAGGTCGGCGACGGTGCGCACGAGCATCAGCGCGACCGGCAGCAGCACGGTGCCGAGGGTGACCGCGAACCCCGGCGGGTTCTCGACCCTGGTCTCGCGGGTCATCTGCTCGACGAGCCGCACCGGCGGGCGCGCCTGCGCCCAGCGCGCCGCCACCAGGGCGAAGAGCGGCCCGGAGATGGCGACGGTGGGGATGGCGACGATCAGCCCGTAGAGGAGGGTCGTGCCCAGGCTCGCCTTCACCGCGGCGATGGCGATGAGCGGACCGGGATGGGGCGGCACCAGCCCGTGGAGCACGGAGAGACCGGCGAGCGCGGGCAGGCCGACGAGCAGGTAGGTGTTGTGGACGCCGGCGGCGCCGCCGCCGTCGCCGTACTCGGCCTCGAGCCTCCGGGCGACGGTGAAGATCACCGGGATCAGCAGCACCACGCCGATCTCGAAGAAGAGCGGGATGCCGATGATCATCGCGATCAGCGCCATCGCCCACGGCGCGAGCCGCCTCCCGCTGTGGCTCACCAACGTCTCCGCGATGCGGTCGGCGCCGCCGCTGTCGGCGAGCAGGCGGCCGAGCATGGTGCCGAGAGCGAGCACCACGCCGACGTTGCCGAGCACCCCGCCGACGCCGTTCTCGAACGAGGTCGCGACCGCGTTGGGAGCCTCACCGGCCGCCAGGCCCATCAGCAGCGAGCCGATCATCAGCGCGGGGAAGGCGTGGAGGCGGGCGCGCACCACCAGGAGCACGACGAGCGCGACCGCCGCCGCGGCGCAGAGGATGAGGCGGGTGTCGTGCGCCGTCCACGGCGGGGCGGACGCGGCGGCGACGACGGCCAGCCCTCTCATCCAGCCGAGTCTGCGCGAGCCGATCCCGGCCACGCACGCGGCAAACTCACCACGGACGTTAAGCGCTTCTTGAACGCGCGTTCGTTGACCGCGTGCTCTACTGGCCACGTGCTGTGGACGGCGACCGGCGCCCGCGGGAGCGAGCCGGCGCCGTCGACCCTCGCCCTGGTTCGCCGCCTGGCGCGGTCGCCGCTGCTCCGGATCGCCGGAACCGTCGTGGGCATCGTCCTGCTCGCCCGCAGCGTCGACCTGCGCAGCGCCGCGGTCGACCTCGGCTCGGCGCATCGCGGCTGGCTCGCCGCCGGGGTCGCGCTCGCCGCCGGCGCCTTCCTCACCGCGATCCTGGAGTGGGGGGTGTGGCTGCGCGCAGCCGGCGGGCGGGTGACCTGGGGGATGGTGACGTCCTGGCAGGCGCAGTCGGTGTTCCTCAGCTCGCTCCTCCCCACCGGCGCCGGCGGTGATGCGCTCCGGGCGGTCGAGGCGGTGCGCGCCACCGGCATCGGCCGCGGGCTCGCCTCGCTGGTGGGCAGCCGCCT
>VBHE01000087.1:0-2455 GCA_005889515.1 Chloroflexota bacterium
CTCGGAGGTCTGCTCCGGCACGAAGCCGCCGGGATGGCGCGCCTCGTGGGCATCGAGCGTGGCGTCGCCGAGCTGCTGGAGGACGAAGGCGCACCAGGCGCAGAGCGCCTCGACCTGGGCCGACCGGTCCATCGTCCAGCCGCTCCTCCCGGCGAGGGTCGCGTCGACGCGGCGCTGGTCGACGTCCCCCATCAGGGCGTCCACGGCGGCGCCGGCGCGGCGGTAGGCGCGCAGCGGCTCGTCCGAGACCTCGCCCCTCATTCTGGCCTGGAACTTGCCGAAGACACCCATCCCTCGTCCCTCGTGGCGGCGCGGCGGCGGAGGGCGCCAGCATATCGCCGCCCCGGGCGGCCGCCGCCGGGGGGTGTGACGCAGGCTCCACAGCGGCGTGAAGGGACCGTTTCCGGTGCTGGCGACGATGGTCGCCATGCGCCTCACCCCCCTCTTCGCCCTGGCCGCATGCCTGGCCGTCACCGGCTGCGCGGCCGCCGCCGCCGCCCCCTCTCCGGCGCGCTCCGCGCAGGCGCGGGTGACCACCCCAGCCCCCACTCCCACGCCCTCGACCCCGGCGCCCTCGGCGACGCCTGCGCCGACCGCGACCCTCGACGTGGCCGGCCGTCCGGAGTGCGGCGTCCCCGCCGGCACCGTCCCGGCCGCCGGGAAGACGATTGTCATCAGCCTCGCCTGCCAGGAGCTGACCGCCTACCAGGACGGCCAGCCCTTCCTGTCCACCCGGGTGACCACCGGCGAGCCGGCGCTCCCGACCCCCACCGGCCAGTACTCCGTCATCCGCCGCAACAGCCCCTTCGAGATGCTGTCGAGCTGGCCGTACGGCACGGTGGGCTGGTACGCGCCGTCGTGGGTGCAGTGGGTGCTCTGGTTCCGCAGCGACGGCTACGGGATCCACGACGCCTCCTGGCGCTCCGCCTATGGCCCGGGGACCGAGGCGCACGGCTCCCACGGCTGCGTCAACGTGCCCCACCCGGCGATGCAGCAGCTCTATCCCTGGGGGTCGGTCGGGGCCGCGGTCGACATCGTCTGAGCACACGGGCGCCTAGACTCGGTCCCGTGGCGAACGAGCACGGGATGCTGCCCAAGGCCCGGCGGGAGGACCTCGACGAGCGGCTCCGCGCCCGGCTCGGGCGCTGGTTCGAGAACGCCTACGAGGACGACAACCTGTTCCTCACGATGGCGCGGCGCCCCGGGCTGCTCGACGCGACCTGGGGGTTCATCCGCTACATCTACGGCGGCGGCTCGAGCGTCGAGCCCGAGCTCTTCGAGCTCTGCCGGCTGCGGATGGCGCACGCCAACCGCTGCCGCCATTGAAGCCTGGTCCGCTCAGCCTCGGCCGTGAGCCGGGGAGCGACCGAGGAGACGATCGAGAAGATCCGCGACCCGGAGAACTCGGACCTGCCGGCGCGGACCAGGGCGGCGCTGCGCTACGCCGACCACGTCGCCGGTGACCCCGGCCCCATCGCCGGGCCGCTCGAGGCCGAGCTGCGCCGCTGGTTCAGCGACGAGCAGATCCTCGACCTGGGCATGTGCCTCGGCTTCGCCGCCGGGTGGCAGCGCTTCATCGAGGCCGTGGGCATCGTGCCCGACTGGTGGCGGGAGGGATCCACGCCTCCATGGGAGGCGGGCTGAGGCGCGCGGCGCTCAGGCGGCCGCGGCGGCCGCCGGGACGGTGAAGCGGTAGCCGATCCCCTGCACGGTCTCGATGAGGCGCGGCTCTGCGCCGTGATCGCCGAGCTTGCGGCGGAGGCGGTGGACGTGGGCGTCGATGGTCCGCGGGTCGACCTCGAGGTTGTGCGCCCAGACCGTGCCCAGCAGGGCGGTGCGGCTCACCGTGTCGCCGTTCCGGGAGGCGAGCATCGCGAGGAGGTCGAACTCGGTCACGGTGAGCTGGACCTCGTCGCCGTCGCGGCGCACCCGGCGCCCGTTGAGGTCGATGTCGAGCCCGGCGAACTCGAGCCGGCTCGCCACCGCGGGCAACCCCGACTCGGAGCGACCGAGCAGCTCGCGGATGTTGTACGGCTTGCGCACGTAGTCGTCGGCGCCCACCTCGATGCCGACGACGACGTCGACGAGGTCGGCCCGGCCGCTCACCATGAGGATGGGGGCGGTCACCTGCTGCGCCCGCAGCCGCCGGCAGACCTCGAACCCGCTGATGTCGGGGAGGCCGATGTCGAGGAGGACGACGTCGGGGTGCCGCTCGACGGCCTGGCGGAGGGCGTCGTCGCCGGTCGCGGCCTCGAACACGGTCAGGTGCACGCCCTCGCAGGCGGTGCGGAGCACGGCCCGGTTCGAGGGGTCGTCCTCGACGACGAGCACCGAGGCGGCGAAGCTGGGCATGGGGGCCTCCCGTGGAGTGGCCGCGGCACGGCGGTCGTGAGGAGGATCGGCTGCCGGGCGATTCCGGAATAGAGGCGATGAGTCCGTCCGGGGTGGCCCTTGG
>VBHE01000087.1:2584-11637 GCA_005889515.1 Chloroflexota bacterium
CGTCGCCGTCGAGCGGACGCCGGGCGTGGATCACGATGCCGGCCAGCTCGCCGTCGTCGAACAGGACGTCCCGGACCTGGCCGAGCACCCGCCCGTCGCGGCCGAGCATGACGTTCTCGTCCGGCCGGATCTCGATGTCGCCCACCGCCTTGTCCGCGGTCTCGGTCCCCGGGGGTGGCTGGGGGGCCCCGAGCAGGATGCCGAGGTCCTCCTCGATGGCGCCGGTGGCGCTGAGCGGGCCCCAGCGGTAGCTGAGATAGGGTGGGAGCCGGCGGGCCTCGGCCGAGGTGATCGCGAGGTCGACCCGCTCGGGGGAGACCCGGGCGATCGCCTGCAGCGGGACCACCAGCTCCTCGGTGAGGAGTCCGGCGGCGAGCGCCAGCAGGTGGCCGTTGAAGCGGGCGGTCTCCTTGACGACGAGCTGGCGCGGCTCCCAGCTCTCCCGGTCGACGACGAGCCGGTGGAGGCTGCCGATGTGGCGCCCGTCGGAGGTGTGGACCGGCGCGCCGAGTCGGAAGTCGGCGACGCGGCGGCGGAGGTCCTCGGGAATGCTCATCCGGTGGCGCAGGATAGCGCGCCCCACTCCGAATCGGTCCGCGAGGGGGCCGGTGCTAGGATCGGCGCGGTGTGGCGGGAACGTTCGCACGATGGAGGACGACGATGGCTCTCAGGCGGATCGGCTTTCACGACTGGATCGGCGACTCCTGGGCGGTCCTGTTCTCGCACCCCAAGGACTTCACCCCGGTGTGCACGACGGAGCTCGGCTACATGGCGAGGATCGAGCCGGACTTCGAGCGCCGCAACGTGAAGATCATCGGGCTCTCGGTCGATCCTCTCGGCAACCACGAGCGGTGGGCCGACGACATCGAGGAGACCCAGGGCTCCCGTCCGATGTACCCGATCATCGCGGACTCCGACTTCAACGTCGCGAAGCTCTACGACATGCTCCCCGCCAGCACCTCCGGCGATCCGACGCAGCGCACCCCGGCGGACAACCAGACCGTCCGCAACGTCTTCGTGATCGGCCCCGACAAGAAGGTGAAGCTGATCCTCGTCTACCCGATGACCACGGGACGCAACTTCGACGAGGTCCTGCGGGTGATCGACTCGCTGCAGCTCACCGCGAAGCACCGCGTCGCCACGCCGGTGAACTGGAAGCAGGGCGAGGACGTGATCATCGCGGGCTCGGTGTCGGACGACGAGGCGAAGCAGATCTTCCCCGGCTACACGGCGCCGAAGCCGTACATCCGGATCACCCCGCAGCCGAGGTAGCCGCGCCGAGGAAGACGTAGGTGTAGTAGTAGGGTGCGGCGCAGGTCGGGTCCATGCACGCGTTCGCCTGGTCGACGCCTCCCAGCTGCATCACCGTGCCGGGGGGCGGTTCGGTCGGAGCGGGCCGCCCCCAGTTCAGCACCGTCGTCGAGGCGAGCACCCGCAGCCGCACCAGCGAGGTGCCGTTCCAGTAGTCGACCTCGAGCCCGGTGGGAAGACCGTGCGCGTTGCCGAGGATCGAGCCGTCGGCGTCGGCGTACGAGGGCACGTTCGGGGACCAGTCCGCGTCCGGCATGAACGACGACGAGCAGGCGCCGCCGCTGCAGACCGGGTAGCTGTGGCCGGCGATCGCGAAGGACGGAGCGGGCGCGGGCGGCGCGGGAACCGGCGGAGCCGTCGGGGGTGCCGGGGCGGGCGCCGACGGGAGCGGTGGCGCGGTCGGCGGGCTCACCCCCGTGGGCGGCTGCGGCGACGAGGGGTCGCCGGGCTGCGGCCCGGGAGGAGTCCGGTCGACGACCTGCACGACCGGGATGATCCGGGTGATCACGCCCCCGGGCCCCGGCGTCGACACCGACCCCCGCGGGGGGATGCCGCCCACGGGCGCGACCTGCCGCGACGGTGCGCCCGCGGCGGACGGTCCCGGACGGGTGGCGGCCGCGGGTACGCGGAGCGCGACGGCGGCCCCTCCCCGCGAGGTGCGATGTGCGTTGGTGGCGCGCACCGCGAGCGTGCTCCCGGCGACGGCGACCGCGAGCACAAGCGCTCCGGCGAGGGCCGCGGCACCGCGGGGCCCTCCGTGCCCGGCGGCTGCGGAGGGCGACACCGCTGCCGCGGCCGAGACCGCCTCGACGAGCGGCCGAAGCTCGAGGCGGCGCGCGCAGCGCGCCGCGACCCGCGGGTCGTGGGTGACGACGACGACGGGACGCCCGGCGCTGAGCCGCTCGAACAGCGCCACGATGCTGTCCGCCTGGGTGGGGTCGAGGTTCGCCGTCGGCTCGTCGGCGATGATCAGCTCGACGTCGCGCGCCAGCGTCCTCGCGATCGCGACCCGCTGGCGCTGCCCGCCGCTCAGCTGCTCGCTCATGCGTCCGGCGAAGGCCAGCAGGCCGACCTGCTCGAGGGCGCGGCGCACCCGCGCCGCGTGCTCCGAAAGGGGCACCTGCGCATCGGCGAGGTCGCGGTGGAGGATCTCGCCGGCGGTGCACCCGGCGAGGAGCCCGAAGTCCTGGGGGATGAGACCGATGCGGCGCAGGTGACACTGCCGGTCGCGGTCGCGGCGCAGGTCGCGAAGCTCCACCCCGAGCACCCGGACCGACCCCTGGTACGGCTCGCGCAGAGTCCCGGCGAGAAGCTCCATGAGCGTGGTCTTGCCGACGCCGGTGGGTCCGGTGACCGCGAGCAGCCCGGGGCCGTCCACGTCGAGGGCGCCGATGCGCAGGATGTCGCGCTCGCCCCCGCGGTACCGGTAGCGGAGGTCGCGGATCCGGACCGCCGGCGCCGTCATGCGCGGCGGAGCAGGGCCGGGCTCGCGTTCGCGGCCCGCCAGGCGGGAACCAGCGTCGCGGCGAGCGCGAGCAGGACGGTGGCGGGGAACGCGGCGGCGAGCGACATCGGGGTGAAGCGCACCGGCAGCACGGTGACGGCGCGGAGCAGCGCTCCGGCGAGGATGCCGCACACCTCGCCGACGACGCCGCCGAGCACGCAGGCGGCGAGCATCTGCCGCCCGAACTCGACGAGCAGGGTCATGCGCAGCACCCCGCTCTGCCGGCGCAGCGCGATCTCCTCGCGCCGGCCGCGCATCGTCGTCATCCCGAGCACGAAGGTCGCCGCCGCGGTCTGGAGGATCATCGCGACGGTCACCACCACGGTGAGCAGCGCGACGATGGTGTTGATCACGTCGACGTCGACGAGCCCGCTTCGCCGCACCGCCGACGCCGACAGCTGCGAGCTGATGTAGTCGCTCACCCCGCCCGCGACGCTGATGAGGAGCACCGAGAACCCGACGCCGACCGCGACGGCGATGACCGCGACCACCTTCGAGGGAAGGCGCCGGCGTCCCGAGCGAGGGCTGGCGGGAGCTGTCGGCGGAGGGAGAGGTGTCACGGATGTCACCTACGAACGCTGCGACCGGTTCGCCCCGATCCTAGGCGCCAAGGCTCGCGATGCCCGCCGCGCGTCACCGTCCGGTTTCCGTCCCGTCAGCGCACGCGTCGGGTCGCGACCACATCCTCCGGGCTACCGACCGGTCTGCCAGGGCGGTGGCCCGCCACCCCCCGACCGGCGGCTCGTACCATTCGCGAGATGCGCGTCCGTCACCTCAACGCGCCACCATGTGCCCATTCTCTGGCTGGCTGGGGAGAGAGGACTCGAACCTCGAACATCGGTTCGAACGCCTGGTCACCGGTGGCGGACGTAGCCGAAGTGGTAGCCGAGGATCATGATCACGATGGTCGGGACAGCGATGATGAGGATGTGGTGCGAGGACATCATTGCTCCTCCGACAGCTTGCGCCGTCGAGCCACCTCACTGGAAGGTCCGGGCCTTGTCGGCCCTCTCTGCGTTGATGTCCGCTGGCTGGGGAGAGAGGATTCGAACCTCTGATTGGCTGATCCAGAGTCAGCTGCCTTACCACTTGGCCACTCCCCAGCGGAGCGAACGCAGAGTCTAGCCCACGGGCGGGGAGGTCGCCGCCGGGCGCGACCGAGGTTTTGCATCCGGTGCGCCCCCCTATACTGGGCGCGTGAACCTCCTCGAGTTGCTCCGCTCACAGGCGCGCAGGTTCCGCTGCCCCGTCTGCGGCGAGAGCATGGCGGACTGCGGAATCAAGGTGCTCGCGCAGCAGGGCAACCGCGCCCTGGTGCGGGTCACCTGCTCCTCCTGCAACGACGAGAACCTGCTCCAGATCGTCATCCAGACCGAGGCCGACCTCTCCACGGAGCCGGCGCGCCCCGCGCTCTTCGACGAGCCGCGGCCGGCCGACGGCGCGCCGATCGCCGGCGACGAGCTGCTCGACCTCCACAGCTTCCTCGCCGACTGGAGTGGCGACCTCCGCGAGCTGACCGAGAAGTAGACGGCGCCCGGTCAGGGGCCGGGCGTCCCCGTCGCCGCGGTCGGGAGCGGGAGGAGCGGCGTCTGCGTCTCCTCGGGTGTGGGCGTGGCCTCGGGGAGCGGGGTCGGCGTCGGGACCGGGGTCGGCGCGGGGGTGGGGGCGCCGCTCGTCGAGTCGAAGCCGTGCCGGAAGACGCTCGACGGGAGGGAGTTGACGAAGGGGACGGCGATCGCCTTGCCGACGCTGGTCCCGTAGACCCCGTCCATGCCGATCTCGGCGGTGTTGTCGCCCTCGGTGTGGCCCGCCCAGGTGGCGACCACGAAGTCCGGGGTGTAGGCCATGTACCAGGCGTCGACGAAGTCGTCGGTGGTGCCCGACTTGCCCGCGGTGGGGTGGCGGAAGGGCAGCCCCCAGTAGCCGGCGTAGCCGCGCAGGATGCGCGTGATCTTCCCGGCGTCGGTCGCGCCGGCGTCGACGATGACGTCCTGCCCGGAGACCACCTTCGTGAAGGCGCGGGCGGTCACCTTGTGGCCACCGTTGGCGAAGGCGGCGTAGGCGGCGGCGTGCTCGATCATCCTCACCGACGACGAGCCGATCGCAGTGTTCGCGTTGGAGGCGAGGTTGCTGGTGATCCCCAGCGAGTGCGCGAAGTCGATGACCTGCTGGATGCCCGCGATCGTCATCGCCTGCTCGGCGGGCACGTTGCGGGAGAGCAGCAGCGCCTGGGAGGCGGCGATCGGCCCGTCGAACGCGCCGTCGAAGTCCCTGACCCCGCCGAGCCTCTGCGATTCGGCGCGGGTGTCCTGGAGGATGGTGCTCGGGGTGAGCGAGCCGTTCATGAAGCCGGTCTCGTACACGTAGGGCTTGAACGACGAGCCCGGCCGGCGCTCCGCGGTGACGACGTTGAACTGACCGCCGATGGAGTCGTTGTTGAAGTCGGCCGAGCCCGCCATCGCGAGGATGTCGCCGGTCGTCGAGTCGAGCATGAGCAGCGCCGCGTTGTTGGCGTTGTGGCCGACGCTCGTCGCCACCGACCCCACCGCGGCGGCGGCCTTTCTCTGGATCCCGAGGTCGAGGGTGGTGTCGACCTCGAGGTTACCCTCGGTGACCCCGGGGTCGTCGGCGAACTGCTGCTGGAGGGTGTCGCGCACGTACTGCGCGAAGTGCGGCGCGGCGCCCCCGAACGCCGGGCTCTGCGGGTTCTTGCTGAGATCGGCCTTCAGCGCCTGCTGGTTGCGGGCCGCGGTCGCAGGATCGGACGCGAGCGGGTCGACGGAGTCGGCCTGCTCGGCGGTGATGTCCTGTGTGACCAGCAGCGCCGAGACCACGTAGTGCATGCGCCCGAAGGCGGCCTGCGGGTTCTGGAACGGGTCGTAGTACGAGGGCGCCTGGGGCAGCCCGGCGAGCAGGCTCGCCTCGCGCAGGTCGAGGGCGGAGGCGTCCTTGTTGAAGAAGGTGCGCGCCGCGTTCTGGATGCCGTAGGCGCCGTGGCCGTAGTAGATGAGGTTGAGGTACTTCTCCAGGATCTCCGCCTTGCCGTAGCGGCGGTCGATGGCGCTCGCGAGCAGGGCCTCGCGGAGCTTGCGCAGCGGCGACTTGTCGGCGTCGGGCCCGAAGAAGGCGAGCTTGGCGAGCTGCTGGGTGATCGTGCTCGCCCCCTGCGACGGGCGCCGCGCGATGACGTCGACGAACAGCGCCTTGGCGATGCGGCCGAAGTTGAACGCGCCCTCCTGGTAGAACTGCCGGTCCTCGGCGGCGACGGTCGCCCTCTGGAGGATAGGGGCGACCTTGTCGAGGGTGACCGACGTGCGGCTCACGTCGTCGTGGCCGACCTCGGTGATGAGGGCGTGGTTGCGGTCGTAGATCCTGATGGTCCCGGTGGCGAGGCCGATGGCGCTCACGTCCGGGGTGGTCAGCGCCGCGTAGACGACGAGGCCGCCGAGGACCACGCACTGCAGCGCCACCAGGCCGAGGCCGATGCGGATCCCCAACCGCCAGCGCGGCGGGATGCGCCGCCACCAGCCCGGGCCGCGCCCGCCGGTCGCCTCCGGGGTGGGGGTGACCCGCCGGCCGCCGGAGCGGCGGCGGCGCGCCGGCGGCGACGGGCGCACCCGCCGCTCCCCTCCGGACCCGCGCCCCCCGCTCCCGCGTCCCGATCCCGACCAGCTCAGGGCGCGGCGCTCCCGACCAGGGCGTCCTTCCGCTCCGCCTCGACCCGGTCGAGGAGGCGCCCCGCGGCGACCTTGCCGCCGGCGGTCGCGGCCGATCCCGCGGCGGCGACCGCCACCTTCTGGAGGATGCCGCCGCCGGAGCCGCCCATGCGCTTCTCCAGGTCCTCGCGGAGCGCCTTGAGCTCGCGGGCCAGGTCCTCGACGGTGGCCCCGTCGATCGCCTCCTCCTCCACGCCGCCGGAGCGCACCCGGTGGCGGAGCACCAGGCCGGCGACGACCACCAGCGCGATGGCGCCGGCGATGGCCACGATCTGGGGTCCGTCGCGGCGCAATCGGGCCTTCCAGTCCAGCTCGGCACGCACCTTGCGGGCGAGGCGCTCGACGTCCTCGGCGAGCGCCTCGCGGGTCAGCTCGACCTCTCGACGCCTCGCTTCGGCAGTTCCTTCACCCACTCGAGATCCTCCTTGAACGACCCGACGGCCTCCTTGGTGGTCTTCACCGTGGCCATCACCCGCCGGTACCCCACGAGCCCGCAGATCGCGGCGATGGCGAACAGGAAGCCCCCGAAGATCAGCCAGCCGAGCCAGGGATGACCGAGGGCGGAGCCGATCTCCTCCGGGACCGCCCCCAGGGCGTAGATCATGCCAAGGAGGGCGCAGGTCACCGCGATCCCGATGAAGATGCCCGCCTTCAGCGAGCGGATCGCGCTCTCCTTCGCCTGCGCCTTGGCGAGATCGATCTCGAGCCGCACCAGCCGGGTCGTGTCCTCGGTGATGCGATGGACGAGGTCGCCGAGGGCCTCGTCCTCGACGCGCGCCGCCACTCTTCCTTCCTAGACGTGGAGCTGCGAGACGTCGATGTCGCGCAGACCCTCGGGGGGCTGGACGCCGTTCTCGTGGAGCAGCTTGAGCAGCTGGAGCACGTAGCGGACGCCGTTGAGGTTGACCCCGTGGTTGCGGGTCAGGTTCTGGATGGTCTGGAGCTTCTGGACGTCGCGCTGGGAGAAACGGCGCCGGTTGGTGGAGGTGCGCTGCGGCACCACCAGGCCCATGTTCTCGTACATCATCAGGGTGCGCGGATGGGTCTCGAGGATCTCGGAGGCGACGCTGATGGTGTAGATCGGCTTGTCCAGCGAGAGGTTCAGCTCCCGAGGTCCTCCACGGTCGGGCAGCCCGTCCCTCCCGGTCATCGGGCTCACTCCCTCAGCCACTCGCCGATGCCCTCGGAAAGGGAGCTCGGAGTGGTGTGGGCCTTGATCAGGAACTCGTGGGCGCCGAGCTTGAGCCCACGGTCGACGAGCTCCTTCTCCCCGTAGTTGCTGAGCATGATCACCGGGATCGCCGCGGTCTCGGGGTGCTGGCGCAGCGCCTGGAGCACCTCGAAGCCGTCCTTCTTGGGGAGCCGGATGTCGAGGAAGATGATGTCCGGGAGGAGCTCCTTCGCCCGGGTCAGGCCGTCCTCGCCGTCCACGGCGACGTTGACCCGGTAGCCGTCCAGGGAGAGCTTCATCCGGTACATCTCGAGCACGGCCGGATCGTCCTCGATGAGCAGGACGTCGATGACCTCGTTGTCCACGCGAACCTCCCGGATGGCCGGACGGGGGGACCCGACCCGCCGCACGGCAGCGGAGTATAGCCGCGACACAGGTGGTCCGGGGACCACAACCGTATAGTCAGTCACGAGTGTAAACCAACAGGACCGGTGGCGGATATCCCACCGATTCCGTTGGAGTTACAGGCGCACCTCGGTCACTTCGATGTCGTCGAGGTGGTTCGGCCGCCGGATCCCGTGCTCGTCGAGCAGGCGCAGGCACTGGATGACGTAGCGGGCCCCGTTGAGGTTGAGGCCGTGATGGCGGGTCAGTCGCTGGATCGCCTGGAGGGCGAGGATGTCCCGCTGGGAGTAGCGGCGGCGATTGGTGCTCGTCCGGTACGGCACGATGAGGTTCAGGTGCTCGTACATCATCAGCGTGCGCGGATGCGTCTCGAGGATCTCCGAGGCCACGCTGATCGTGTAGATGGGCTTGTCCAGGCCGACCGCGGCCGGGGCGACGCTCACGGATGCTCCTCCGACCGGTCCGCCGGACAGCTGCCGACCGGGATCCAGGGATCCGTCCCGGTGACCGGTTGGTGTTGAGTATACGGGTCTCAGGCGATAGCGCCTCACCCATCTTGTGCGCCGCCCCGCCCCTCCCAGGATGTGGGATCGCCACCCCTGGAGCTGGGCCGTCCCCGTAACCCGGACCACGCGCCGGCCGTTTGAAGCCTCGTCGGAAGTGCGGACGCCGCTCTGCGACCCGGGGTCCAGACGCAGACGCATTCCCGCCGTTGACAGGAGGAGCGTAAATGATCCAGCCCGATGGGCGGGCCTCGCTGGCGACCCGCGAGCGCTATCTGAAGCGTCGACGTGCCGGTCGTCTGGGTGATCGGGGTGTGGTCGCGCTCTGGCTGGGTTTCGGCGCCCTGGTGTCCTGGCTCGCGATCGCGGGGCTGGCCGGCCTCTCCCACTGAGGCCCTCCCTCTAGCCCCCGCGGCGGCGCAGACCCTCCACGAGCAGCTCCA
>VBHE01000087.1:11743-14526 GCA_005889515.1 Chloroflexota bacterium
CGACGCGGAGCATCGGGACGTCCCCGCCGTCGTCGCCGGCGGCGCAGAGGGCCGACGTCTCCCAACCGGCTGCCCGGATGTCCGCGGCGGCGCTGCCCTTGTCCCGAGCGACCGGCACCCGCACCTCGGCCGCCCGCTTGCCGGCGGTGACCGCAAGCCCGTAGGTCCGGGCGACCTCCCCCACGAGCCGCATCGCCTCGGCGTCGGCCCCGGGCGAGTCCAGGCCCCGGGTGTGGAGGACGGTGGCGCAGCGCTTGCGCTCGAGACGGGCGCCGGGCAGCCGGTCCTGTCCGAGCGCCATCTCGAGGTCGCCGGTGGCCGCGGCGAGCGCCGGGAGCCACTCCTCCACCCCGTCCTCGAGCTCGACCTGCCCCCCCGACCATCGCTCCAGGCCGAGGTTGCCCGAGGCGACGCCCTCGGGGCCGAGATGGAGGCGGCGGGCGACGTCGTCGCTGTCCCGGCCGGTGACCACGGCGAGCCCCACCGGGCAGAGCGCCCCCACGCCCTCGCGGGCGCCGCTGCGCGAGAGCCAGGCGGCGGCCGCCGCCGCGCGGGGCAGCGGCCGCGCCTCCTCCGGGCGGTGGACGATCGGCGCCAGCGAGCCGTCGAAGTCGGTGCACACGAGCAGGCCGCCGGCGTCGAGGGCGCCCCGGACGCAGGCGATGAGCTCGCGGAGGTCCTGCAGCTGGGCGGTGATCCATCGGGTGATGTCGTTGGCCCTCACCGTGTCGCGGATGCGCTCGGCGCGGGCCATGCGCTGGGCCTCGTCCATGCGCAGGCTGAGGTACAGCGCCTCGGCGGTCTCGTCGACGTCGAACGGATTCACGGTGATCGCGAGGTCGCCGAGCTCCTCGTGCGAACCGGCGTTCTCGCTGAGCACGAGCACACCGTTGCGCCGGTTGCAGAGCACCCCCTCCTTGGCGACGAGGTTCATCCCGTCGTAGATGGGGTTGACGAGGAGCACGTCGAACGACTTGTAGGCGGCGACCGCCTTGTGGAAGTTGTCCTCGATCTCCAGCCGGATCGGCATCCAGCCGTGTCGCGCGAAGCGGCGGTTGATGCGGGCGCAGACACCGACGATGCTGCCGAGGTAGGCGCGGTAGTCGTCGATGTCCTGCCGCGACTCCTGGAGGAGCGCCCAGAACTGGACGCGCTCGTGGAGCTCGGGATGGGCCTCGAGCATGCGCTCGTAGGCGACGAAGCCGCGCACCACGTTCTTCGAGAGGTCGGTCCGGTCCACCCGCAGGATGAGATGGTCGGGCCGCCAGGCGGCGATCCTCTCCTCCTCGGCGAGCACCGCGGGATGCTCGAGCAGGCCCTCGAACTCGCCGACGTCGACGCTGATCGGATAGCAGCGCACCCAGATCGCGCGCCCCTCGTGGAAGACGGTGCGCTCGCGATAGTCGACGGCGAGCCCGAGGTTCTCCTCGCAGGTGAGCAGGAAGTTGCGCACGTCGCGTGAGGTCTGGAAGCCGATGATGTCGTTGCCGAGGATGCCGAGGGTGATGCCGTCGCGGATGCGCTTGGGAAGGATCTTCCAGTATTGCGGCGTCGGCCAGGGGATGTGCACGAACTGCTGGAGGCGCACCCGCGGGATGCTGGCGCGGACCATCTGGGGCACGCAGTAGAGCTGGTAGTCCTGCACCAGCACGAGCAGGGGGACGTCGGAGCGGCGCGCCTCCTCGACCACCCGGTCGGCGAAGAGGCGGTTCACGTGCTGGTAGCCGTCGCGCCACGCCCGCTCGGTGGTGGCGTCGACGATCGGCTCGCGGCTGAGGTCCCAGAGATAGTGCTGGATGAACCAGAGCAGCGGGTTGCTGAACACGCTGTAGTAGAGGTCGTAGGCCTCGGCGCCGGGGTCGACGAAGGCGACGCGGTAGCTGGTGTCGTCCTCGGTGGTGAGCCGGACGACGCCGTCCCTGCCGGCGCGTGAGGCGAGGATCCGGTCGTCCTCGGTGCGCGCCGCCGCCACCCAGACCGCGTCGGTCGCGGTCGCGAGCGAGCCCATGGCCGTGACCAGCCCGCCGGCGCCGCGAACCAGCCGCTCCTCGGTGCCGCGGAACGGATCCGCGCGCTGCAGGGTGAGCGGGGCGCGATTGGCGACGATCACGGGCTGAACGTGACGCAGCAGGCGCCGCGTGTAGGCCTCGATGGCGAGCAGCGCGAATCCTCCTCGCGGACGGGTGGCGGCCCCTCGGCGACCCATGCTAGTGGAGGCGGACACTGACGCGCCTGCGGCGGCCGCACCGCTAGCATCCCGGACGTGCGAGTGGAAGCCAGCGCCGACACCGGGGTGCGCCCCGCCGACCTCTTCGCGGTGGCGGCGGACCTGCGCAACCTGCCCGCCTGGTGGATCGAGCACCTCAGCGCCGAGGTCGAGGTCCCCGCGGTGCGGCTGCGGGACAGCGTCCACCGGGTCCGCTACCGCCTTCCCGGCGGCTTCGTGGTCAGCGCGCTCTGCACCGTCGTCGCCGCGCGGGGCGGCCGCTCGCTCACCTACGTCTGGGAGGGCGGGGGCATACGGATGGCCGTCGGCCAGAGCTTCGTCGCCCATGGCGAGGGCGCGCGCACCCGGCTGATCGTCGATCTCAACACCGACGGGCGGGTCAACCCGGTGGGCTCGGTGGTGGTGCGGCTGATGGGGCGCGGGCTCGACTCCGAGCTCGAGCGGGCGCTCGCGACCCTCGCCGAGCTCGCCGCGGCACGGGCGGTCGTCCGCCGCGCACCGCTGCAGGGCGGCGCCGAGCGTCGAGCGCCCGGCAGCCGCCCCGCGGTGTCGGTTC
>VBHE01000088.1:0-4969 GCA_005889515.1 Chloroflexota bacterium
GTGGCGTCGCCGCGGGTCCCGGCTTCGTGGTGAGCACCCTTGCCAACCCCGTCTTCAAGGGGGCGAACACCGAGCCCTCGCTCCGCCTCGCCCGCGACGGCACCGCGTACGTGGGCGCGATCCGCGGCTTCCCCAAGGGGGTGGACCTCTGGCGGGTCGGCGCCGGCGGCGGCCCCGCCGCCTACCTCGGCTCGCCCGACGCCGCCGTGCCCACCCCCTGCTGCACCGCGCTCGGGGGAGGCGACATGGACCTCGCGGTCACCGACGACGGGACCGTCGCCTACACCAGCCTCTGGCTGGGCTCGCTCACCGTCGGGCGCTCCGGCGACGGCGGCCGCACCTTCGTCTCCCAGCCGCTCGGCACCCCCGTCGTCGGCGACGACCGGCCCTGGCTCGCGACCGACGGCGGCGCGGTGTACATGACCTTCCACGACATCCTGAGCGGGAACATCGACCTCGAGCGCTCCGCCCCCGGGCCCCAGGCGGGGCTGGTCTACGCGCCGCTGCGCCCGGTCCTGCCCCCCACCGACGCCGCCGTCGGGAACAACCAGATCGGCCCCCTCCTCGCCGACCGCCACCGTCCCGGACTCCTCTATCAGGTCTACACGACCACCTCGGAAACGACCATCTCGGGCTCCGGCCAGAACAGCGTCCGCATGGCCACCAGCGGGGACGGGGGTTCGACCTGGACCCTGCACACCGTCTTCACCGGCCCGCAGGCCACCGGGTATGGGTCGATCTTCCCCGCCGCCGCCCTCGACCGCGCCGGCACCGTCTACGTCGCCGTCTCCGACAACGCCGGCGTCCTGGTGTTCTCGAGCGCCGACCGGGGGGCGACCTGGCGGCGACCGGTCCGGGTCGATCCCCCGGGGACCGGAGCCGTGGTCTTCCCCTGGATCTCGGCGGGCGGCGACGGCGGCGTGGTCGTGGCCTGGCTCGGATCGCGGGTCGCCGGGGTCGACGCCCCCGACGCCCGCTGGCAGGTCTACGCCGCGGAGACCCTGAACGGGGCCGCGGCGACCCCCTCCTACCGGGTCTTCACGGTGAGCGACCGGGTGGTCCACGTGAAGGGGATCTGCGAGCAGGGCATCGGCTGCCGCAGCGGCCGCGAGCTCGGCGACTTCTTCTCGGTCGAGGTCGGCCCCGACGGCATCGCCAGCTTCGCCTGGGCCGACGACGGCCTCGGCGGCCCCGCCGTGGTGCGCTACGCCCGCGGGGGGCTGGTGCTCGGGGCGCCGAACTAGGGAGTAGTTCACCGCCCCTTGTTGGGGGCGGTGTGGACTTGAGCACGGCCACTCTTGGTGGCGGTTTTGACTCGGGGGAGGGTACCCCTCCCCCGTTCGCGCCAAAGGCATCGCGCGGCGCTTCGCTTGTGCGATGCCGAGGCGCGCCCCCTCCCGGCCGGACTCCCGGCCGACGCGCGCTTCGCGCGCTTTTTCGTCTTCGGGCCATCGGGCGAGGCTACGAGGTGGAGCAACGCCTGCGGCGTTGCGGTCTAACGTAAAGATGCGCGAAGCGCTCCGCCCGTTCCCTCGGCCCGTCCTTGCAAGGACCTAAAGCGCGCGAAGCGCGCGTCGCCGGCGAGTGCCGGCGGAGGGGGGCGGCCCACGGCATCGCCCAACGGAGTCGCCCGCTGACACGCCGACGGCCCTGCGATGTCTTTGGGCCGAGCGGGGGGGAGGTACTCCCCCCGAGTCAAAACCGCCCCCAACAACGCCGTGCAACACAAATCCGTCGCAAGGGCAAGGCGACCGCCGTCTCTCCGGTACCCTGAGTGACGCGGGCCCGCCGCGCCCACGTCCCCAACCGGAGACCGACATGACCCAGAGCGCACCCACAGTGCCCCACAGCGTCCCCTCCCGGGACGAGAGCTGGGTCTACTTCGACGGGGAGATCCGCCGCTACGCGGACTCGCGGCTGGGGATCCTGACCCACGCCCTCCACTACGGCACCGGCTGCTTCGAGGGGATCCGCGCCTACTGGGTCGAGGAGCAGCAGCAGCTCTTCGCGCTGCGGATGCCCGAGCACTACGACCGTCTGCGGCAGAGCGCGAAGGTCCTGCTCATGGAGCTCCCGCTGGGCACCGAGGAGCTCTGCTCCATCACCACCGAGCTGCTCCGCCGCAACGGCTGGCGCCAGGACATCTACATCCGGCCCCTCCTCTACAAGTCCTCGGAGGAGATCGGCGTCCGCCTGCACGGGTTGAAGGACGGCTTCCTCATCGTCACCGCGCCCTTCGGCGCCTACGTCGACATCGACAACGGCATCCGCTGCATGGTGTCCTCGTGGCGTCGCATCGACGACAACGTCGCCCCGGCGCGCTCGAAGTGCACCGGCATCTACGTGAACAGCGCTCTCGCCAAGACCGAGGCGATGCAGAACGGCTTCGACGAGGCGATCATGCTGACCCACGACGGGCACGTGTCCGAGGGCAGCGCCGAGAACATCTTCATCGTGCGCAACGGCGCCCTCATCACCCCGCCGGAGTCGGACAACATCCTCGAGGGGATCACCCGCGCGACCCTCATCCACCTCGCCACCGAGGAGATGGGGCTCGAGGTGGTGCAGCGCTGCATCGACCGCAGCGAGCTCTACATCGCCGACGAGGTGTTCCTCTGCGGAACCGGCGCCCAGGTCTCGCCGGTGATCGAGATCGATCGTCGCCGCATCGGCGACGGCGAGCCGGGGCCGCTCACCTCGCGCATCCAGGCCGACTACTTCGCGATCTGCAAGGGGCGCAACCCCAAGTACCGCGACTGGCTGACCGCGATCTACTGAGTCGCGAGCAGCCCGCGCGCCGCCTCCTCCAGGAGGGCGGCGGCGCCGGCGATGCGCCGGGCGATCGGCAGGCCGGGACCGAGCTCGACGGCCCGGGCGAAGAGTGGCGGCACGTCGCCCGCGAGCTCTCCGGCGACCGCGACGCAGGGCACCCCGGCGCGGCGCGCCCGCTCCGCCACCTCGGCGGGGGCCTTGCCCGCGGCGGTCGAGGCGTCGAGCCGGCCCTCGCCGGTGATCGCCAGGCCGGCGCCCTCGAGCGCGGCGTCGAGCCCGACGACGTCGCAGACGAGCGCGGCACCGGGCAGCAGCGCCGCCCCGCACAGGGCGGCGAGTCCATACCCACAGCCCCCGGCGGAGCCGGCGCCCGGCCGGGTGGCGAGCTCCGCGGGGACGCCGGCGTCGCGCTCCGCCACCTCGGTGAGTCGTCGGAGCCCCTCCTCGAGGACGGCGATCCCCTCGGCCCCGGCGCCCTTCTGGGGCCCGAAGACCGCGGCCGCGCCCGCGGCGCCGAGAAGCGGGCTGGCGACGTCGACGGCGACCTCGAGCCGGGCGCCGTCGAGTCCCCGATGGCGGTGGCGGAGGTCGATCCGATCCAGGCTGCGCAGCGCACCGCCGCCGAGGGGGAGCTCGGCGCCGCCCGCGTCGAGGAGGCGCACGCCGAGGGCCGCGGCGATCCCCGCGCCCCCGTCGGTGCAGGCGCTGCCCCCGATGCCGACGAGGATCCGCGCCGCCCCGCGGTCGAGGGCGGCGGCGATGAGCTCGCCGGTGCCCCGGGAGGTGGCGCGGAGCGCGTCGCGCCGGCCGGCGACCAGCCGCAGCCCCGAGGCCTCGGCGAGCTCGACCACCGCGGTGCCGGGATCGAGCCAGCCGAGGCGCGCGTCGACGGGCTCGCCGAGGGGGCCGGTCACGCGGAGCACCTCGACCCGGGCTGCCGCTCCGGCGGCGCCGAGAAGGACGTCCAGGGTGCCGTCACCGCCGTCGGCGACGGGGACCTCGACGGCATCGGCGCCGGCCGCCCGCACTCCCCGCGCCAGCGCCGCCGCCGCCGCGCGCGCGTCGAGCGAGCCCTTGTAGGCGTTGGGCGCGCACACGACTCTCATCACGCGGGACCTCCCCGCGGGATTGTCGGTCAGCCGGTGGCGGCGGCGGAGCGCGCCGGGAAGCGTGCCCGGCAGGCCTTGCAGGCCTCGAGGTGGTTGACGAGCATCCGCTTCTGGTCCTGGCGGAGGTTGCGCCGCCCGATGTGCTCGAGGATGTGGGTCACCGTCGCGCAGTCGCCGGACGCCTCGGGGCTGCCCTCCTGCCGGAGGTAGAGCTCCTTGAAGCGGCGCCGTGCGCGGTGGAGGAGCGTCTCGACCGCGGACTGGCTGATCCCCATGACGTGGGCGATGGAGGCGTAGGAGAGACCCTGCAGCTCGCGCAGGGTGAGCACCATGCGCTGGCGCTCGGGAAGCTGCTTGGCGACCTCCCAGACCACCCGACGCATGTTGGTGATCTCCAGCGCGCTCTCCGGGCTGCGCTCGCGGTCGTGGTCGACGAGGCGCATCACCGCCTCCTCGACGTCGTCGCCGCCGGGCTCGACGTGGTGCTGGACCTTGTCGCGCCGGCGCAGCTCGTCGTGGCAGAGGTTGACCGCGATGCGGTAGATCCAGGCCGAGAAGTGGAAGGTGTCGTCGACTCGGTTCAGGGTCTTGAGGACGTTGTAGAACGTCTCCTGGACGAGGTCCTCGGCGAGCTGCCCGTCCCCGACGTACCGTGCGCACAGGGCGCGGATCCGCTGGTTGTACCTGGTGAAGATCCGGTCGAACGCGCTGGCATCGCCGTCCCGGTACATCCGGATCAGCGACAGATCGTCCAGCTCGGCGACGTCATCCGCCATCGAAGACTCCGGGGAAACCGAGACCACCTCGAGACCCCTCCCTCAGTTGCGTGTTCCCCGTGAGCCTCGGCAACGAGCCGGGGCCGGGTCGCGGAGTCATTAATAGCAGGGGGCCGAGCCGACTCCTGTGATGGATTGGTGACGGTCGTAGAGATGCAAGTTTCCCTGCCGGCCAGCGTCTAACGGGTGAGGGAGGACCCGGCGAGGTGTCGGCGACAGCGTCGCGAGCGGCGTGATCCCACCATGTTCGGCCGTTGAGTAGGATAGGGCATGATGACAGCGGACGCTTGGGGAGCCGGCACCGCGGGACCG
>VBHE01000088.1:5087-6674 GCA_005889515.1 Chloroflexota bacterium
CTGCCCTCGGTGAAATGCCTCACCCTGGGGCGGCGTCCGCTCGACCCGCCGATGGCGCTCGGCAACATGCAGAAGGTTGCGCTGCGCTTCCTCGACGGCGAGGTCATCAAGGGCCTCATCGCCGACAACCCGCAGCGCAACAAGTACGGCGTCACCGTCGAGCTGGTCAGCCCCGCGGGCGACGAGATCGAGCTCCTCGGCATCCCGTACCACAGCCTCAAGGCGGTCTTCTACCTGAAGTCCTGGGACAGCCGTCCCCCGGAGTACGTCGACGTCACCGGCCAGTGGTCGGGGACTCGCATGGACACGCCGCTCGTCGACCTCCTCGGCGAGATCGGGCGCCTGGCCGACCTCCGCGACCGCGGTGAGCTCACCGACGAGGACTTCCAGCGCCGCCGTCGGGTGATCCTCGACAAGATCTGAGCCCCGCGCGGGATCAGTCCGGGGCGTCCATCCACTCGATCCACTCGCCGTGGTATCCGCTGCGCGCCAGCCAGCGGTCCTCGCGACCGGCGGCGGTGAGCAGGCTGAGGCGCACCAGGGCGCAGTCGACCTTCCCCGAGTCCATGAGCGCCCGCACCCAGGGCGGGGCGTCCTCGATGCGGTCGATGCCGTGGGTGGTGTCGTAGGCGACCCAGGCCATGGGCCGGCGGCGTCCCGCCTCCTCGAGCGCCGCGGCGAAGGCGGCGCGCTCGCTCCCGAGGTAGGTGAGCACGACCGAGGTGGTGACGCAGACCCCGAGCTCCGGCGGCACCTCGTCGAGCAGCGCGGGCAGGTCGCGGACGGCGTCGCCGGCGACGATCCGCGGCGGGTCCGCCCGCGCCGCCTCGAGGGCGCCGAGGAGCAGCCCGACCCGGCTCCCCTGCCCTGGCCAGACCGAGGCGCGCAGCCAGCGGGTGGCGTCGGGGTCGCGGACGTCGACCGGGGCGCGGTCGAGCCCGACCCGGTGGGCGATGCGGGGCGGCGCCGCCGCGAGCGGCGGCGGGACCTCGCCGCGCACCTCGCAGCGCAGCCGCACCGGCGCCCCCGCCGGCCCGGCGCTGCCGGCGGCGCCGTAGTCATAGGCGTAGTGGTCGAGGAGCATGCCCAGCCCGGCGCTCGAGCCGACGTCGACCAGGCCGATCTCCGCCGTCCCCAGCGCGCCGGGAACCAGGGCGACGGCGGGCATGTAGCAGGCGCAGCGGAGCACCTCGTTGGTCTGGATGGCGCGGCTGCGGACCAGCGCGGTGATCTCGTCGCCGTGTCGGAGGGCGAACTCGCGGAAGAGCGGATACGCCTCCTCGGGCGGGCGCGGATTCTCGGTCAGGTCGGCGTGGAACGCGGCCAGCGGCTCGGCGGGCGCGGCGATCAGCAGATGACGCACCGCCGCGAGCAGGAGCATCGGCGGCAGCTCGTGCCAGGCGACGCCGGTGGCGAGCGCGAGCACCTCGTCGTCGTCGAGCAGCTCGCGGGCGATCGCGGCGTAGAGGGGCGAGCGCGTGGGGAAGTCGTGCTTCGCGAGGTGGGCGAGCACCATCCGGCTCACCTCGACGCCGTCGTCGGGGGTGGGATCCACCGGGAGGCCGGCTAGCCCGCGGCGCGCTTCAG
>VBHE01000089.1:0-418 GCA_005889515.1 Chloroflexota bacterium
TCCAGAAGTTGGGGGCGCACTCCCGGCTCGAGGCGGTGGCGATCGCGCTGCGCGAAGGGGTGGTGGCAGCGCCGGAGCGCTGACCGAGGAGCTCGGCGGCGGGCGGGCCGGGCCGGCAGGGGATCCAGCAACGGACCGTCGTGCCGCACCCTGGATGCGAGGTGAGCAGCAGCCACCCGGCGGCGATCTCGGCTCGCTCGCGCATGCTGGTCATGCCCAGGTGACCGGGCTCCATCTCATTGCACACCTGGGCGATCGAGAAACCCACCCCGTCGTCGTCGATGCAGCTCAGCACCCCGTCGTCGACGCTCTCCAGACGAATGCGCACCCGGTGCGCGCCGGCATGCTTGCGCACGTTGGCGAGCGCCTCCTGGGCGATACGGTAGACGACGATGCTGCACTCGGGATCCGGCTCCTC
>VBHE01000089.1:458-3913 GCA_005889515.1 Chloroflexota bacterium
CGAGCAGAGACCGGCGCCGTCGAGCTTCGGCGGTCCCAGCTCGAGGAGCAGGGCGCGGAGCCGGCGCACCGCGTCGGCGAGGGTGGCGTCGATGCAGCTCACCAGGTCGAGGTCGCGAGGGGCGGTGAGCCGCCGCTTCAGCTGCTCGAGACGGATGCCGATCGCGGTCATCGCCTGCAGCGAATCGTCGTGGACGTCGTAGGCGATGCGGGTGCGCTCCGCCTCCTGGGCGGTGACCAGCTGGCTGAGCAGGCGGCGCCGCTCCTGGTCGGCGCGGTACAGGTCGGTGATGTCGCTGGCGATGCCGAAGCCGCCGACGATGAGCTCGCCGTCGTGGATGGGTCCGAACCAGACGTCGAAGGCGTGGTCGTCGCGGATCACCACCGCCCTGACCTCCCCGCCCTCGAGGGCGACACGGACCCGGTCGGTGAGGTCGAGGCGGGAGAGCTCGGCGGTGAAGACGGAGACGCCGACGAGCTCGTCCCCGCCCATGCCGAGATAGGGCAGGCAGCGCCCCGCCGCCATGGTGACGACGCCGTGGGCGTCGAACACGAAGACCGCGATGGGGGCGGTGTTCACCACCGCGAGCAGTCTCGCCTCGGCCTCGGTGCGGCCCCGCTCGCTCCGCACCGCGTGGGCGAGAAGGGCGCGCAGCCAGGCCTCGCTGCGGCGGATGGCCTCGTCCATCTCCCGGCGGGCGGTGAAATCCTGGATGTGGAGCAGGTGATGACTGACCTCGCCACTCTGGTAGCGATGGAGGACGGTGACGTCGACGAGCGCGTGGACGATCGAGCCGTCGGGGCGGCGCAGCCGCACCTCGGCTCGCCCGCCCGCGACCGGTGGCCAGCGCATCCCCCCCGCCACCACGAGGTCGCAGCCGTTGGCGGCGACGTCGTCGCCGACGAGGCCCGCGCACGAGCAGCGCATCATGTCGCTCAGCGCCCTGTTCACCTGGACACAGCGACCCGAGGCGTCGACGATCGCCATCCCCATCGGCGCAGCGTCGAAGATGCAGCGGAAGCGCTCGTCGGCGTCATCCGGCAGGTCGGTCAGCGGGTCCGGGACGGCGCCGGCGGTGCCGGGCGCGCTCGACGAGGGTTCCGTGATCATCAGGGCCGTCCTCTCGCGCCACCCGTCGCGGGTGGGAGTCCAGTTGCGCACGGGTCTCGGTCAGCGGGGTCCCCCATCAACGCAGGAGCGGGCACACGTGTCCAGATGCATCTGCATCCTCGGCTCGCGCCTTGCGACACTGTCAGCCTCGTCGGGGGTGACCCTCCGCCGTCTCCAGGATCGCCTCGACGAGGTGGTGCGCGTTCGCGCCCTTGACCACGTAGCGATCCGCGCCCGCGGTGAGGATCCGGCTCATCTGGGCGCGGTCGTCGGCGGCGGAATAGGCGACGATGCGGGTCTCCGGCGAGACCGCGCGGATGCCGGCGATGGCCTCGAGCCCGCCCCCGCGCGGGATGCGCACGTCGATGACCGCGACGCCGGGATGATGCTCGCCGACGAGGCGAACCGCCGCCTCGGCATCGGCGGCCACCCCGACGACGGACAGGGCGGGGTGTTCGCCCAGCATGTCGACGAGGGCGGCTCTCACCGCAGCCTCGTCGTCGGCGATCACCACGGTGAGAGCCACACCCACTCCCCGCGACCCTGTCGCCTTGTCGGAGACAGTCCACGGTGATCGTACGGAGCGGACGGGGGGTCGCGCAATGCGCAGGTCAGCCGGAGGGCTGCAGCCATCCGCCGGGGCCGCGGTTCAGCCGCACCCAGTAGCTGCTCAACTGCCGCACGGTGTCCTCGAAGCACTCGAAGTCGACCGGCTTCACCACGTAGCTGTTGGCCCCGAGCTTGTAGCCGCGGACCATCTCCCCCTCCTGTCCCGCGGACGTGAAGATCACGAACGGGATGTGGCGCATATTGGAGTTGGTCTTCACCTCGGCGAGCACCGAGCTCCTCGTCGTCGGGGTTGTCCTCGACGAGGAGGATGTCGACCTCGCCGGCCGCGAGGCCGGTCACCGCAGATCTCCGCCGCTGAGGGTGAAGTAGAAGGTGGCGCCGACATCGGGCTCCGCCTCCGCCCAGATCCGGCCGCCGTGGCGATCGATGATCCGGTGGACAATCGCGAGACCGGCGCCGTTGCCGCCGAACTCGGGGTCGGTGTGCAACCGCTGGAACAGGCCGAAGAGCTTGCGCGCGTAACGCATGTCGAAGCCGACCCCATTGTCCCGCACGAAGTAGACCGCGTCGCCGTCCGCGGCCCGTGGCGGGGTGGAGCCCACCTCGATGACGGCGCGCTCACGGCCGCGGGTGAACTTGACCGCGTTGCCGATGAGGTTCTCGTACACCTGGCCGAGGAGCACCGGGTCGGCCTCGCAGCCCGGCATCTCGGCGATACTGATGTCGACCAACCGGGCGCCGTCGACGCCGGAGCGCATCTGCTCGGCGGCGGCGCGCGCCGTCGCTGCAGGGTCGAGCGGCTCGCGGCTCAGCCGCTGACCGCTGAGGTGGGCGTGCACGAGGAGCGCGTCGATGAGCCGCCCCATCCGCAGCGCATTGCGATCGATGGTGTCGAGGTGGCGCCTCCCCTCGGAGGAGAGCGCGTGCCCGTCGCGGGCGGCGAGCATCCTCGCGAATCCGTGCATGGCGCGCAGCGGGGCGCGCAGGTCGTGGGACACGGTGTAGGCGAAGGCGCCGAGCTCGCAGTTGCTCGACTCGAGCTCGGCGGTGCGCTGCCGCACCCGCTCCTCGCTCTCCCGACGCCCGGTGGTCGCGGCGGCGAGCACGAGCGCGGTGAGCCCCACCGATGCGCTGTAGAGCTGTAGCTGGGTGAGGCGGTCGTTGAGCGGGCCGGTGGCGAACGGCCCGCTGCCGTGCACGGTGGCGAAGATCGCCAGGCAGGACACGCCCGCGGTGACCGCCGCCGCCCCGGTCTGCTCGAAACGCAGCGCGCCCCACACCGCGAGGGGGAAGAGCATGTAGGCGAAGCGCGCGGAGCCGAGGAACACCGCGGCGGCGACGGTGACGGTGACCGCGGCGAGCACCGCTCCCTCGATCGCACCCGCGGCGGACGGCCGCGGCCGGGTGAGCGCGGCGCACAGCGTCAGCAGCAGCGGCGCGAAGACCACCGTCCCGATGCCGTCGCCGAGCCACCAGGTGGACCAGACGGTCGCCGCCTGCCGCGGCGGGACCATGCCCGCGGACCACACCGCCGCGGTGCCGACCGAGGCTGCCACCGCCGGAGCGATCAGCCCGCCGACGACGGTGAGCAGGACCACGTCGCCGATCCGCGAGAGCTCGCGGCGGAAGCCGGCGGCGCGGAGCAGCTCGGTCGCGACCAGGTACTCGCCGGTGTTTCCGACCGACACCAGGGCGGCGACCGGCGGGCTGAGCCCGGTGGTGGCGTTGACCAGGAACGCCGCCACGGCGAGCGCCGGCCAGACCCGCCGTCCGAG
>VBHE01000089.1:4128-8271 GCA_005889515.1 Chloroflexota bacterium
CCGCCGGTCAGTTGCGGCCGGCTGTCGAGGTGAGGCCGGCGAGCTTCTGCTCCATGCGGCCGAGCTGCTCGGCCAGCGCCTTCGGCGTCCCGACGACGTGGGTCTCGGCGCGCACCAGGCGCCAGAAGGGCAGCGACATGAGGCACTCCTGGAGCTCCTCGGGTGTCGTCGCCTCACAGAGGAGGGCGCCGGCGCGCTCGCCGACGAACGGGTACACCGCCTTGATGCGCTTGTCCTTCCCGGACGCCAGCTGCTCGAAGGTCTCCCTCACCAGCGCCAGCTCCTGCGCCGGCGGGAGCAGCGCGGCCTCATTGCCACGGATCACCACGAGGAACTGCATGACGCGACCTCCATGTGTCGAACCGGTGGGCCGCTCCGCAGTCTACGGGCGACCTCCGAAGCGCGCGGTAAACGCTCCGCGAGGAAACGTGAGCGTCCCGTTAAGGGACGGTTCCACCGCTCCCCTGTGTGGGACCCGGGTTTCGCACGAGGCGTGATGGTTGTAATTAGGGTGCATTTGGCGTCAACGTGTGAGTCGCTGCGTTCGATCGGAGCGTAGCGAAATCAGGGAGGGAGCCCAATGTCGGGTGGAAACGACTTCCTCACCATCGGGGAGGCGGCCTCGCTCTGCGGATTGTCGCGGTCCGCACTACGCCGGGCGGTCGCACGCGGGCACCTCGCCGCGTGGCACACGCCCGGCAATCACCTCCGCATCAGCCGGCGGGACTTCGCCGAGTTCCTCCGCAGCCTCGGAGCCGTCGAGCTCGCCGGGCGCGCCGAGGAGCGGCTGCCCACCCGCGTCCGGCAGTAGCGGGAGCCGCGCCCCCGTCCCGGACTCCCGGGTCAGGACCGGGGCGTGATGAGGGCGAACGCGAAGTCCGGGCCGCCCTGGCGGTAGGCGAGGGGTGATCCAGGTCGCCGCGATCGCCTCGACGAGCGGGACGGCCTCGAGCCCGCCCGCATCGACGGTCTCGGCGAAGCAGCCACGCCGCCCTCGCGGACACCCTGAGGGGCGGGCGCCGGCTGCGGCGCTCCGTCCTCCGCGGCGACGAGCCGCTCGAGGTGCGGGTGCTCGTGCCCCGTGCGGCGGGCTAGGAGCCGCCGCTCACCGCCTGGCCGCGGCCGAAGCCGGCGCCGGGGGCGCTGAACGGGGGCTGGAGGCCTCCGCCGCCGAACTGCTGCTGCGGGTCCTGGGCCGACGAGGGGTCGGGCGCCTGGGCGGCGCCGGTCGAGGCGGGGTCGGTGCGGCCGGGGATGGTGTCCGCCGCGACGGTGGCGGCGGTGGCGACCCCGGCGACGGCGGCGACGGCGAGTGCCGCCCGCCACGCCCGCAGGCGGGCGAGGGCACCGTCGCGCTCGGCCGGGCTCAGCGGCGGAGTGGGCATCGCCTCGCTCATCGCCCGCCCTGCCGCAAGCGCAGAGCGAGCAGCGGACAGGCGGCGACAGCGCGGCGCGCATGGCCGTCGAGGTGGGCGGGCACCGGACCCGGCAGAACGATCGGATACCCCCAGTCGTCGAGCCGGACGAGCTCGGGGAGCAGCTCGGCGCAGAGGCCGTGGCCGTCGCAGAGGATGCGGTCGACGTGGAGCGTGGGCCCGTCCATCAGGCGGCCTCCCGCAGGGCGGTGGCGGAGCAGCGCCCCAGCTCGTGGTGGTGGCGGAACTCCTCGGGGAAGGCGCCCAGCGCCGAGAGGAGCATGCCCGCGGCGCCGTCGGGGTGATGGCAGGCGCCGCGACCGCTCAGCTCTCCGGACCAGCGGCGGATCCGCTCGAGGTCCGCGGCCTCGGCGCCGCCGGAGGCGATCCGGCCCACCGCCGCGGCGATGGCGCCCAGGCCGAAGACGCAGGGGCCGCACTGCCGGGCACTCTGATCGGCGAGGTAGGACAGGATCCGGGCGGTCTCGACCACCCCGCAGCGGTGCTCGGGCAGCACCGCGACCACGCCGCACCCGAGGGTGTGCCCGCGGTCACGGAGCGTGGCGGCGTCGAGCGGGAGGCTCCAGGCCTCGGCCGCGGTCACCCAGCTGCCGAAGTAGCCGCCGAGGAGCACCGCGCTCGAGGCGTCGGTGAGCCCACCGCCGGCGGTGTCGATCGCCTCGCCGAGGGCGGTGCCCTGGGCCACCTCGTGGACCCCGGGGCGGTGCACCGCGCCGCACAGCGTCAGCAGGGCGGTGCCCGAGGACGCTCCCCGACCGAGGTCGCGGAACCACCCGTCGCCGAAGCGGCCGATCATCGCGACGTGGGCGAGGCTCTCGACGTTCTGGACCAGGGTCGGACGGCCGGCGACGCCGCGCTCGAAGGGCCGGGGCGGGGCCGAGGTCGGCAGCGCGACGCCGTCGTTGACGAAGCGCACCGCGGCGGTCTCCTCGCCGGCGACGTAGCGCGCCGGAGCGGCGACGACCCGGGTGCGCCGGCGCTCGGCCTCCGGCCGATCCGCGAGGGCGCGGCGGAGCGCGCCGGCGGCGGCGCCGTGGTCGGAGCCGACATAGAGCAGCACCTCGCCCGCGCCGACGGCGGCGGCGGCGAGGGCGGCGCCGTCGAGGACGAGGTGGGGCCGCGCCTCCATGAGGACGCGGTCCTTGCGGCTCAGCGGCTCGCCCTCGGCGCCGTTGACGAGCACCACCGGGGCGCCGCCGCGACGCCCTGCCACCGCACGCCACTTCCGTCCCACCGGAAAGGCGGCGCCCCCCCGGCCGCGCAGGTCACTGCGCTCGAGCGCCTCGATGAGCCTCGGGCCCGCGACCGGGAGGGCGCCGAGCCGGGTGCGGTGGGAGGTGGCGGCCTCCATCCCGCTCAGCGGGTCGGGGCCGGCGAGCAGGCTGATGCCGGTCATCGCCCCGCCTCCGACAGCGCGCCGCGGGTGGCGGCGCGCTTCTCGGCGCCGAGCGGGTCGCCCGGGGAGAGCAGCCGGAACGCGCCGGCGGAGAGCACCCCGGCGACACAGAGCGCGGTGATCGCGGACATCCAGACCGAGCCGGCGTCGGTGCCGGTGCCGAGGCCGTGGGCGATCGCGATCGGCCAGCACGCGTAGGCGAGCCAGTGCACCGCTCTCCAGGCCCGCTGCCCGATCCGGGCGCGGAGCAGGCTGGTGGCGGCGATGGCGAGCATGAGCTCGACGGCGACCGTCCCCAGGCCGAGCCAGAAGGTGCGGTAGTAGGAGCCGAAGGGGATGGTCGCAGCGGTGATGCCGAGATGGGTGTAGGGGTCGACGACCGCGGTGACGACGTGGAGCGCGAGGAACACCAGCGCCATCAGCGAGAGGTCGCGGTGGAGCGCGGCGGTGAGAAAGCGGGGCCAGCGGCGGCCGCCGGCCCGGGCGCGGGTGAGCATGCCCAGGGCCATGACACCGCTGAGCAGCACCATGCTCACCACGCCCGCGCCGCGGGTCGTGTACCAGAGCAGCGTGTTGTTCATCGGCGTCTCCCGCGCTGAGGGTTCATCGGACACCTCTCACGATGGAGCCCGCACCTCCACGGAAGCTGGGTGATTCCTGGGAGATTCCTGGGAAACCGAGGAGGACTGGGTCAGGCGCCGGCGCCGGGGCCCGCGGGACCCCCGCCCGGGCCACGGTGACGCGGACCGCCGGGATCACCGCCCGGACCATGTCCGGTGCCGTTGACCTCGTCGGTCACCCGCTGTCTGGTGGTGGTCCTCTGCGGGTCGGCCTGGGCGTGGGTGAGCTGGCCGCTCTTCACCCGGGCGTCGATCTCCGCGTTCTCGGAGTCCGTCCAGGCGCTGATCACCTTGTCGGCGCCGACGTTGTGCGCCTGCGCCACCTGGGCGATCGTCCTGCCACCGCTGAGCTCGCTCTGCAGCTCGCCGACGCTGATCCCGATGACCCCCGCGACGACCTGGAGGTCCTCGTCCTGGGCTCCGGGGTTGGCGCTCGCGGTGGGGTTGGCCGCCGCCTGCACCGTCCCCTGGCCGGTCGCGGGATCCACCGCGGTCGCTCCGGTCGGGGCGCTCGCCATCGCGCCGCCACCGGCCGCATGGGTCACCGCGAGCCCGCCGATGAACCCCCCGGTGGTGAGCCCGGCGAAGGCTGCGGCGACGGCACCCCTCCGTCCCAGGCCTCGCCGGCGCCGCGCCGGCGCCGGCCCTGCGCTTCCCGAGGACGGGGCCTCCGTCCAGCTGTCCCTGATGT
>VBHE01000068.1:0-1867 GCA_005889515.1 Chloroflexota bacterium
CGAGAAGCCGCTCTGCCTGCGGGTCGCCGACGCCGACCGGCTCATCGAGATGGCCCGCGCCCAGGGGCTGGTCCTCACCGTGAACCAGAACCGCCGCTGGGACCAGGACTTCACCGCGTTGCGCGCCGCGGTCGACGCCGGCGAGGTGGGCGAGGTCTTCAACGTCGAGACCTTCGTCGGCGGCTTCGAGCACCCCTGCCGCGCCTGGCACTCCGACGTCGCCCTCTCCGGCGGCGCGGTCTACGACTGGGGCTCCCACCACGTCGACTGGATCCTCCAGTTGCTGCCGGGAATGCCCGAAACCGTGGAGGCCACCGGGCACAAGCGGGTCTGGCACGACGTCACCAACCTCGACCAGGTGCGGGTCCGGCTGCGCTGGGAGGACGGCCGCGAGGCGCAGTTCCTCCAGTCCGACGTGGCCGCGATCCGGCCGCCGAAGTTCCACGTGCAGGGGACCGCGGGCAGTGTCGCCGGCTGGTACCGCACCGTGAGCCTCGAGCGCATCGAGCCCGGCCGCGGCTACGTGTGCGAGACCGCGCACCACGCCGAGGCGCCGGTGGAGCTCGTGCTCCGCCGGTACCGCAGCGGCCACGGCCTCGTCGAGACCCGCATCCCGCCCGCCCCCGAGCGCCGCTTCGCCTTCCACCGCAACCTCGCCGACAACCTCCACCTCGGCGAGCCGCTCGCGGTGACCGCGGACTCGATGCGGCGGCTGATCGCCGTCCTCGAGGCGGCGCAGCGCTCCGGGGGCGGCGGCGGCGACCCCGTGCGCATCGGGCAGGGCGAGACCGTGGTCGGCGCCCACACGTGAGTCCGGAGGCGCCGGTCCGCTGGGGGGTGATCGGCGCCACCTCGTGGGTGGCGCGGGTCGCGGTGCTCCCGGCGATGCGCGAGAGCCCGCACGCGGAGGTCGTCGCCGTCGCATCGCGCGATCCCGACGCCGGGCGCCGGGTGGCCGCGGCCACCGGGGCGCGCCGCGCCCATCCCAGCTACGAGGGGGTGCTCGAGGACCCCGACGTGGAGGCGGTGTACATCCCCCTCCCCAACGGCCTCCACCGGCGCTGGACCGAGCGCGCCGCCGCCGCCGGCCGGCACGTGCTCTGCGAGAAGCCGCTCGCCTGCAGCGGCGACGACGCCCGGGCGATGCAGGCCGCCTGCGGCGATGCGGGGGTGCGGTTGATGGAGGCGTACATGACCGCCTTCCATCCCCGGCACCGCGCCGCCGTCGCCGTCGCCCGCGACGGCGAGCTCGGCGAGCTTCGCTCGATGCGCAGCGTCTTCACCTTCCCGCTCGCCGACGCCGCCAACCACCGCTGGCTGCGAGGGATGGGCGGGGGGGCCCTGCTCGACGTCGGCGTCTACTGCCTCACCCCGCTGCTCGAGATCGCCGGGCGCGAGCCGGTCGGCGTCGCCGCGGCGCGCACCCGCGGCGGCGACGGCGTCGACGCCAGCCTGCGGGGCTGGCTCGACTTCGGCGGCGGGCTGGTCGCGACCGTCGAGTGCTCCTTCGAGGCCCCGGAGCGGCAGCTGCTCGAGGTCACCGGCACCGACGCGGTGCTGAGCGTGGAACGGCCGTTCACCTGCGGGCCCGCCGACACCGGGATGCGCCTGCTCCACCGCGACGGCGGCGTCGAGCAGCGGCGAAGCACGGCGCTCAACGCCTACCGGGAGATGGTCGACGCCGCCTGCGCCGAGCTCCGGGGCTCCGCGGACGCGCCGTCGCGGTTCCGGGCCCCCGCCGACACCCTCGCCGTCGCCGCGCTCTGCGACCGCCTCCGCGCCGCCGCCGCCCAGGCCGAGAGCGCTCGCGGAGGCGGGTGACCTAGCATCGTTCCCATGACCGAGGGCCGCCCACCGCGCCTTCTGG
>VBHE01000068.1:2047-2502 GCA_005889515.1 Chloroflexota bacterium
GCTCCGCCGACACCGCGACGGCGCTGGACCGCGAGACCATGCTCGCCCGCCTTCGTGAGGCGCGCTACGTCTTCGCCGGCCCGGGCAGCCCCTCGTACGCGCTCCGCCAGTGGCGAGGCTCCGAGGTGCCGGGGGCGCTGCTCGAGAAGCTGCGCGGCGGCGGCTGCGTGACCTTCTCGAGCGCCGCCGCCTGCGTCCTCGGACGCTACGCGCTCCCCGTCTACGAGATCTACAAGGTGGGGATGCCGCCGGAGTGGCTGGAGGGGCTCGACGCCCTCGCCGAGGCGGGCATCGACGGCGCCGTCATCCCCCACTTCAACAACGCCGAGGGCGGAACCCACGACACCCGCTTCTGCTACATGGGTGAGAGGCGGCTGCGCCTGCTCGAGTCGATGCTCGACGAGGGTGCGGCGGTGCTCGGCGTCGACGAGCACACCGCGTGCATCCTCGACCTC
>VBHE01000068.1:2701-3275 GCA_005889515.1 Chloroflexota bacterium
TCGAGGTGGCGCTGGCGGCGCGCGACGTCGACCCCGCGATGGCCGCGCTGCTCGCCCTCGAGGACCACCTCTGGGACTGGTCGCGTGACACCCTCGACTCCGACGCGATGGACCGTGCCCGCTCGCGCTCTCGCACCATGCTCGTCCAGCTCGGCGATCTCGCCCGCACCGGCGCGCGCGATCCGAGGGAGGTCGTCGGGCCGTTCGTCGAGGCCATCCTGGAGCTGCGCCGGCGTGCCCGCGAGGAGCGGCGCTTCGCCGATTCGGACGCGCTTCGCGACCTGCTCGCCGGACTCGGCGTCGAGGTCCGCGACGTCCGCGGCGGCGGGACGGAGTGGGAGCTGACGCCGGGGGGTCAGCTCACCGCGGGGTCGCGCTGACCCCCAGCCGCCGGGCGGCGCGGCCGCGCAGGACCACCATCGGGGGAGCGCCGAGCGCCGTAGGGGGCAGGCCGCCGAGGACGACGAGCGAGTGGCCGTGGTCGAGCGGCACCGCGGCGGGGGGCGAGCCGGTGCCGAAGGGACCGATCCCCGGCCAGTCCCCGTCGGAACCGGTGTCGAGGACCGAGGACAGC
>VBHE01000068.1:3293-17237 GCA_005889515.1 Chloroflexota bacterium
CACCGTCCTCCCGAGATGGACTGTCAACATGCTGGCGGTCGGGACGGCCGGCGTCAACCCGCGGCATCATGTATGCCCGCACACGGCCAGCAGGAGAGTGAACATGGCGATCGCGGTCTACTTCCACCCCGCCAAGATGAATGCGGAGCAGTACGACGAGGTGCAGCGCCGGCTCGATGCGGCGGGCTCGGGCCGTCCGAAGGGCCGGGTGCACCACTCCTGCTTCGGGACCGGGGACTCGCTGATGGTGTACGACGTCTGGGAGTCGCAGGAGACGTTCGACACCTTCGGCGCCACCCTGATGCCGATCCTCGAGTCCGTCGCGCTGGATCCCGGCACCCCCGACATCATGCCGGTGCACCGCGTCATCCAGTGACCGCGGATCAGGGGATGCGGTAGCGCGGCTCGCCGTCGACGACGATCCGCGTGGCCCGGCCCTCGATGGCGAGCTTGTCGAGGTGCGCCTCGACGCTGCGCGCCGCCACGGGGTGGAGCGCCACCGGGTAGGCGGCGTAGATCTGCGGCACCACGTCGATGGGCGCGACGAGGCCGCCGCGCTCGCGCACGGCGCGCTCGACCTCGGCCTCGCGGGCACGGCGGTGGGTGAGGTACTCGTCGATGAGCGCCATCGCGTCGTCGATCCGCGGGCCGTGGCCGGGGTGGATCACTCGCGGCCGCAGTGCCCGCACCCTCTCGAGCGACGCCATGTACGCGGTCATGTCGCCGTCGGGCGGGTTCACGACGCTCGTCATCCCGCCGAGGATGTGGTCACCGCTGTACAGAACTCCGCCGTCGGGCTCGTGAAAGCAGAGGTGGTCGGCGGCGTGCCCCGGGGTGGCGATCACCTCGAGACCGACCTCGCCGGCGCGCACCCGCTCGCCGTCGCGGAGTGGCCGGGCGCCGTCGTCGGCTCGACCCGGCTCGAGGGCGTGGACGCTGGCGCCGGTGCGCTCGGCGAGCGCGCGTGCCAGCGGCCGGTGGTCGATGTGGGAGTGGCTCAGGAGGATGCGCTCGATGTGCCCGCCCCGCGCGGCCGCGGCGCCGAGCACCGCCTCGAGGTGGATCGGATCGTCGGGACCGGGGTCGATGCAGAGCAGGCCGGGCCCGTCGCCGACCAGGTAGGTGTTGGTCCCGCGTCCGGTGTAGATCGACGGGGTGGGGGCGAGGATCAGCACCGGCTCGGTCAGCGGAGCTCCTCCGGGAGGGGCAGGCGGGACGGGATGCGCCCCGCGACCACGTCGTCGCGGCCGAAGAGGATGTCGGCCACCGGCCGTGAGCCGAGGTCGGCGGCGGCCGCGGCGGCGCTCGGCTGCTCGGCGAGCTCGGCCAGCAGGATCCGGGTCGGGGTCATGAGGACGGTGCGGTCGTGGAGGTGACGGGCGAGGAGCTCCCCGGGCCGGTGCCAGCCTCCGTCCACGGCCTCGGCCGCGTGGGCGGCGGGCTCCTGCGCGGGCGGGGCGGGGGCGAGGAAGAAGTACGTGTCGAAGCGGCGGGGGGCGCCGTCGGGGGTGATGAAGTGGGCGACGTAGCAGAGCTGCTCGGGGGCGAGCTCGATGCCGTGCGCCGGCAGCGCCCGCGACGCCTCCGCTCCGCCGAGCAGCTCGGCCCGCGCGGCGGCGAGGAGGGCGGCGTCGCCGGCGGCGGGCACGCGGCCCGAGACCCGGCCGACCAGCACCCCGGTCTCCTCGAAGAGCTCGCGGACGGCGCAGAGGTGGAGGCCGGCGCCCCGGCCCGTCCCCTCCGCGCCCTCGAACCCGAGGCGGGCGGCGGCGGCCTCGACGTCGAGCCGGGGCGCGAGCGCGAGGGTGGCGGCTGCGGAGTCGGTGTCGTCGAGCACGCCCCCGGGGAAGACGTAGGCCCCGGCGGCGAAGCTGCTCGCGGTCGGCCGCCGGAGCATGTAGACCTCGACCCCGCCGGCGGGGAGGTCGCGGAGCAGCACCGCCGAGGCGCTGAGACGCGGGACCGCGGTCATCGCGCCGGCGCGGCGACCACGGTGACCGTCCGGCTCAGCGGCGGGCCGATCGGCCGGCCGCGGTCGCCGGCCAGCAGCCGGACCCGGACCGTGCCCGGCCGCAGCGCGACGAGCCGGGCCCGCAGGCTGATCACCTCCTGGCCGCTGAGCTGCCCGCCGCACGCCTGGCCGCCGGACACCTGCTCGACATCGAGGCCCTGGAAGCGCACCTCGGGGATGTCGACCACCCCGGCGGGATCCAGCTCGACGAGCAGGCAGGTGCGCTTGATCACTCCGCCGCTGGTGTTGTCGAGGGCGAGCGGCTGCTCGATCGCCTGGCCGGCCTCCAGCTGCTGCGGGAGCTGCCCCGAGACCTCGGCGCGGGCCGCCCCCCCGGTGGTGATCAGCGGGATCACGGTGCCGAAGAGCCCGCCGATCACGATCGTCGCGAACACCGCCACCAGCCAGACCTGGCTCGGCACCCGCCGCAGGAGGGCGACGGCGCGGCGCGGAGTGGCGGCGAGGGAGGAGGCGCGGGGGGTCAGATCGACACCGGCGGACGGTAGCCGCCGAAGACCTCGCGCAGGCTCCCGCAGATCTCGCCCAGGGTGGCGTAGGCGCGCACCGCGTCGAGGATCGGCGGCATCAGGTCGGCGGACGGCTCGCGGGCGGCGGCGCCGAGGGCGTCGAGGCCGGCGCGCACCGCGGCCTCGTCGCGGGAGGCGCGGTGCAGGCGCAGCCGCTCGAGCTGCTCGTTCATCACCCGCTCGTCGGCGCGGAAGATCGGGGTGGGATCGGCCTCGTCGGTCTCGGTGTACCGGTTCACCCCGACCACCACCTTCTCGCCGCTCACCACCGCGCGCTCGGCGCGGTACGCCTCCGCCTGGATCTGCTCCTGCATCCAGCCGGACTCGATGCAGGCGACGGCGCCGCCGCGGCGGTCGATCTCCTCGATGAGCGCGGTCGCGCGCCGCTGCAGCTCGTCGGTCAGGGCCTCGACGAAGTACGAACCGCCGAGGGGGTCGACCGTGTTGGTGACGCCGATCTCCTCGCCGATGATCTGCTGGGTGCGCACCGCGATCCGCTGCGCCTTCTGGGTGGGGATGGAGAGCGCCTCGTCGTAGCAGGAGAGCGCGAGCGACTGCACCCCGCCGAGCACCGCCGCGAGCGCCTGGATCCCGGCGCGCACGATGTTGTTCTCGGGCTGCTGGGCGGTGAGCGTCGATCCCCCGGTCTGGGTGTGGGTGCGGAGCATCTGCGACTGCGGTTTGCGCGCCCCGAAGCGGTCGCGCATCAGCTCCGCCCAGAGCCGGCGGAGCGCCCGGTACTTGGCGATCTCCTCGAAGAAGTCGGTGTGGGTGTTGAAGATCCAGGAGAGCCGCGGGGCGAAGTCGTCGACGGCGACGCCGCGGTCGATCGCCGCCTGCACGTAGGCGCAGGCGTTGGCGACGGCGAACGCCATCTCCTGGGGCGCGGTGCTTCCCGCCTCGCGGATGTGGTAGCCGCTCAGGGAGATGGGATTGAACTTCACCGCGGTGCGCGAGCAGTAGGCGATGAGGTCGGCGGCGAGGCGCAGCGAGGGACGCGGCGGGTAGATGTAGGTCCCCCGGGCCACGTACTCCTTGAGCACGTCGTTCTGGGCGGTGCCCATCACCGCCCCGGGCGCCACCCCCTGCTTCTCGGCGGCGACGACGTACATCGCCACCAGTACCGGCGCCGGGGCGTTGATCGTCATCGAGGTGCTCACCCGGTCGAGTGGGATCCCGTCGAAGAGCGCCTCCATGTCGGCGAGCGAGTCGATGGCGACGCCGACCTGGCCCACCTCGCCCGCGCTCCGGGGGTCGTCGCTGTCGAGGCCCATCTGGGTCGGGAGGTCGAAGGCGACGCTCAGCCCGGGCTGGCCGTTGGCGAGGAGGAAGCGGAAGCGGGCGTTGGCGTCCGCGGCGGTGCCGTACCCGGCGTACTGACGGATGCTCCACATCCGCCCCCGGTACATCGTCGGCTGGATGCCCCGGGTGAACGGGAACTCGCCGGGGAAGCCCTGGTCGGCGACCGGGTCGTCGTCCTCGACGCTGAGCGGGGTGTAGAGCGGCTCCACCGGGATGCCGCTGCCGGTCTCGAAGCGCTCCCGGCGCTCGCCGTAGGCGAGCCCCTTGGCGAGCGGCCCCTGCTGCCAGCGCCGCAGCTCCTCGCGGTAGCGGGCCGCCGCCTCGTCGGAGCCGTCGTGACGTGGTTCGGGGGCGAGCATGGTGCGTCTGAGTGTACTCGCGAGGGGCCGTCGCGCCCTTCAACCCTGCACGCCGAAGCTCGCAGGAGCGAGAATTAGTCCATGATCGACCAGTTGGGGCGTCCGCTCCGCGACCTGCGCGTCTCGGTCACCGACCGCTGCAACTTCCGCTGCACCTACTGCATGCCGCGGGAGGTCTACGGCCGCGACTTCCACTTCCTCCCCCGCCCCGACCTGCTGAGCTTCGAGGAGATCAGCCGGCTGGTCCGGGTGTTCGCCGCCCACGGGGTGCGCAAGGTGCGGCTCACCGGCGGGGAGCCGCTGCTCCGCCGCGACCTCCCCGCCCTGGTCGCCCAGATCGGAGCGATCGACGAGGTCGAGGACATCGCCCTCACCACCAACGGGGTCCTCCTCGCCCGCCACGCCCGGGCGCTCCGCGACGCCGGGCTGCGCCGGGTCACGGTCAGCCTCGACTCCCTCGACGACGCGGTCTTCCGGGCGATGAGCGACGCCGACGTCCCCGTCGCCCGGGTGGTGGAGGGCATCGACGCCGCGCTCGCTGCGGGGCTGCGGCCGGTGAAGCTCAACGCGGTGATCCGCCGTGGGGTCAACGAGGCGGGGGTGCTCGACCTGGCGAGGTTCGCCCGGGAGCGCGGCTGTGTCCTCCGCTTCATCGAGTTCATGGACGTCGGCACCACCAACGGCTGGCGGCTCGAGGAGGTGGTCCCGGCGGCCGAGCTCGTCGCCCGGATCGACGCGGAGATGCCGCTCGAGCCCGCCACCCCGAGCTATCGCGGCGAGGTCGCCGGCCGCCACCGCTACCGCGACGGCGGCGGCGAGGTGGGGATGATCGCCTCGGTCACCCAGCCCTTCTGCGCCGACTGCACCCGGGCCCGGCTCAGCGCCGACGGCCGGCTCTACACCTGCCTCTTCGCCGGCGAGGGCCACGACCTCCGCGGCCCGCTCCGCGCCGGGGCGAGCGACACCGAGCTCTCCGACCTGGTCGGCTCGATCTGGGGCGCCCGCCGCGACCGCTACTCGGAGGCGCGCTCCGAGCTCACCGCCGGGCTGCGCCGGGTCGAGATGTCCTTCATCGGCGGGTAGCCCGCGCCCGAGCCCTATAGTCCCGCCGACATGGCCTCCAGGGTGAACGACCGCCTCGTCGCCGACATGGCGGCGCGGCTTCGCGACGGCGGGTTGCGCTTCGGTCCGCACAACCTCTACTACGCGGTCTGCGCGGTGCTCGAGGGCCCCGACGTGAAGCCGGGGGCGGGGCTCATCGTGCTCGGGGTGGTGCTCCTGGTCGTCACCCTCGTCGTCGGCATCCTCGCCGCCTCCTTCTTCATCTGGCCGCTTCTGCCGGTGGGGATGGCGGTGACCGGCTTCGGGCTGAGGGCGCGGCGGCAGGCCCGGGTCCTCCCGACCACCCGCGCCCTGGCGCTCGGCTACGAGGAGTTCGTCGACGGGGTCGTCGCCCCACGGAGGGGAACGGAGCTGCTCGAGGGGATGGTCGAGGCGGCGCCCTCCCCGGAGGCCGCCCCCGGGGCCTCGTCCGAGGCGCTGGTGGTCTGCGACCGCCCCGAGACCGCCACGGTGCTCGCCGCCAACCGGGCCGCGGGCGGGCTCGCGGTCGAGGTGGCGGCCGAGGAGGAGGCCGGCGGCTCGGTCGCCGGCCGCCGGGTGCTCGCCGTCCACGACGCCGATCCGCGCGGCTGCGCCCTGCCCCTGCGGCTGCGGGCGGCCGGCGCCGCCGAGGTCGTCGACCTGGGCCTGCGCCCGGGTCACATCCACGGGCGCCGGATCCCGATCATCGAGGGCGCCCCGGTGCTCGTCCCCGCCGACCTCTCCCGCCTGCTGAGCGCCGAGGAGATCGTCTGGCTCGCCGACGGGCGGCGCGTGGAGCTCGCCGTGCTCCCTCCCCGGGAGCTCGTCGACGCGGTCGCCGCCGCCCTCGCCGAGGGAGCACCGGTGCGCGAGGTGCCGGGGGTCGAGGGCGTCCGGCTCAGCCGGGTGAACCCGGTCGCCGGCGGGACCTAGCCCTAAGCCCTAGCTCAGGTCCTTCTGGTCCGCGCTCCTGGCGCCGACGAGGATCGCCATGTTCCCCCGGGGGTGGCGGTTCTCGTACATGAGCTGGTGCGCCTTGCCGACCTCGTCGAAGCCGAGGGTCATGGAGAGGCAGGGGTCGACCTTCCCCTCCCAGACGAGGCGGTTGAGCGCCGCCGCCTGGTCGTCGTTGGAGAAGTGCGAGCCCTGGAGGCGCTTCTGGCGCATCCACAGGTAGCGGAGGTCGACGGTGGCCTCGTAGCCGGTGGTCCCCGCGCAGATCACCACCATCCCGGCGTTGTCGCAGACGAAGATCGAGGTGGGGATGGTGCTCTCGCCCGGGTGCTCGAAGACGAGCCTCGGGTTGCGGCGCTCGCCGATCACGTCCCAGATCGCCTTGCCGAAGGCCCGGGCGCCGCCGAGCCACTCCGCGTAGGCGGCGTCGTCGCGCCAGTCGGGCATCGGCCCCCAGTGGTCGAAGTCCCCCCGATCGATGTAGCCGGCGGCGCCGAGCTCCTTCACCCACTCGCCACGGTGCTGCTTCGAGGTGACCGCGACCGGGATGCCGCCCATCGCCTTGGCGATCTGGACCGCCTGGCAGCCGAGGCCGCCCGACGCCCCCCAGACGAGGACGACGTCGCCCTCGCGGACGGTGTGGGGCGCCCAGCCGGCGAGCATCCGGTAGGCGGTGGCGCCGACGAGCATGTAGGCGGCGGCCGGGGCCCAGGGGAGGTGGGGCGGCTTGGGGAGCACCTGGTGGGCCTGGACCCGGGTGAACTGGGCGAACGACCCCCAATTCGTCTCGTAGCCCCAGATCCGGTTGCTCGGGGCGGTGATCGGGTCGCCACCCGCCTTGATCCAGGGGTCCTCGACGTCCCAGACGCCGCAGTGGATGACCACCTCGTCGCCGACCTTGACGTTCTCGACGCCCTCGCCGACCTCCCAGACGATCCCGGAGGCGTCGCTGCCGCCGATGTGGAAGGGCTCGGGCTCGCCGGCGCGGTTCCGCGCCCTGATCACGTCGACCGGACGCCCGAGGGCGGCCCACACGTTGTTGTAGTTGACGCCGGCGGCCATCACGTAGACGAGCACCTCGCCCTTGCGGGCCCGCGGGGTGGCCACCTCCTCGCACTGGAACGCCTGGATCGGCTCACCGAAGCGCTCCGGCCGGATGGCCTGCGCGAGCATGCGCTCGGGAACGACGCCGAGGGCCGGCATCTCGCCGAGCGGTGTGATCTCCACCGACCTGTTCAGCGCCAAGGCGGTCAACCTCCACTAGGTGCCCGTCGCGGCTTGCTTGGTAGTCCGCGCGGGCGGTAGGTGCACGATACACGGGGCGTCCGGCCTGACGGGTGTTAACCGGCGTTCGCCCCGGTTGACCGTCTGGTCAGCGGCCCTCGAGGGCGGCCGCCGGGGCGTCCGGGGCCACCCCGGGGTCGGCGCGGTAGCGGAACAGGGCGGGGAGGGCGGCCGCCACCAGGCCCGCCCCGAGGACGCAGAGCAGGCCGCCGGAGACCACCGACACCCGAGTGCCCCAGGCGGCGGCCACCGCTCCCGCCTCGACGTCGCCCGCGTAGGGGCCGCCCATCACCACCATCGCGTAGGTCGCCGACATCCGGCCGCGGAGGTGGTCGGGGGTGAGGGTCTGGAGCATCGTCGAGCGGCAGACCGCGCTCACGCTGTCGGCGCCGCCGGCGAGGGCGAGCAGGGCGACCCCGAGGGCGAGCGAGCCGGTCAGGCCGAAGGCGGCGATCGCCAGCCCCCAGAGGACGACCGCGCCGATCACCGCCCGGCCGAGGTGGCGCACCCTCCCCACCCACCCGGTCCCGAGGATGGCGGCGACCGCCCCGCCCACCCCGGGGGCGGCGTAGAGCAGGCCCAGCCCGGACGGGCCGGTGTGGAAGGCGCCCGCGGCGAGCGCCGGGAAGAGCGCCCGGGGCATCCCGAAGATCATCGCGTCGAGGTCGATGGCGAACCCGGCGAGGATCACCGGCTGGCGGCGGGCGAAGGCCAGGCCGCTGCGGATGGCCCGCAGCGGCGGCTCTCGCTCCTCGGGCCCCGGCGGCTGGGGTCGGATCAGCGCCACCGCGGCGAGCGCGGCGCCGAAGCTGCCGACGTCGACGAGGTAGGCGGCGGCGAGGCCGAGGCGGCCGATGATGAGCCCGCCCACCGCCGGGCCGCCGATGAGGGTCACCTGGAAGAGGCCGAACATCAGCGCGACCGCCGCCGGCAGCTGGGCGCGGGGGACGAGGTTGGGCACCGTCGCCGACCGTGCCGGCTGGTCGACGGCGCCGAGCCCGGCGGCGACCGCGCTCACCGCGTAGAGGACGGCGAGCGGGGGATGGCCCTCGACCGCCCCGGCGACGTAGAGCAGCGAGCAGACGGCGAGGAGCGAGGTGGTGACGAGCATCAGCCGGCGGCGGTCGACGGCGTCGGCGATCGCGCCGCCCACGAGCGAGAAGAGGACGAGCGGCACCACCTGGACCAGCCCGAGGAGGCCGACGTCGAGGGTCGAGCCGGTGAGCCGGTAGACCTGGTACGGCACCGCGACCGCGGTGATCTGCCGGCCCGTCGTCGACACCAGCTGCCCGCACCAGAGCAGCCGGAACTCGCGCGACGTACGCAGCGGGGAGAGATCGACGGCGAGCCCGCTCACGACGTGGACGGTAGCGTGCCCGGTATTCTCAGGCGCCGATGCCCTCCACCCCCGTCCCGCTGCGCGCCGCCGCCGAGCGACTCCTCGACGCTCGCGAGCCGGTCGACCGTCCCCTCGCCGAGGAACTCGCCGCCCTCGACGACGCCGACCTTCCCGAGCTCATCGCCCTCGCCCACCGCGTCCGCCTCGCCTGGATGGGCCCCGCGGTCGAGGTCGAGTCGATCATCAGCGCCAAGACCGGCGGCTGCCCCGAGGACTGCACCTTCTGCTCGCAGTCGGCGCGGTACACGACCGAGGTGGCACGCGAGCCGATGCTCCCCGCCGAGAGGCTCGTCGACCTCGCCCGGCGCACCCGCGAGCTCGGCGGCACCGAGTTCTGCATCGTCGTGGCCGTGCGCGGCCCCGACGAGCGGATGATGCGGGCGGTGATCGAGGCCGCCGCCGCGATCCGCGCAGAGGTGGACATCGAAGTTGCGGCCTCCCTGGGCATCCTCAGGCCCGGCCAGGCCGAGCGCCTCGCCGAGGCCGGCATCCACCGCTACAACCACAACCTCGAGGCGGGGCCCCGCTTCTTCCCGCGGATCTGCACCACCCACACCTTCGAGGACCGGCTGCGCACCTGCCGCGCCGTTGTCGCCGCCGGGATGGAGCTCTGCAGCGGCGGCATCTTCGGGATGGGAGAGACCTGGGAGGACCGCCTCGACCTCGCCTTCACCCTGCAGGAGCTGGGCGCGCGGGAGATCCCCTGCAACTTCCTCAACCCCCGCCCCGGCACCCCCCTCGGCGGCGCCGGCCTCCTCCGTCCGCTCGACGCGCTGCGCTGCGTCGCCGTCTACCGCTGCGTCAACCCCGCGGCGGTGCTGCGCTACGCCGGTGGCCGCGAGGTGGTGCTCCGCGACCTGCAGGCCTACGGCATGCTCGCCGGCGCCAACGGTCTCATCGTCGGCAACTACCTGACCACCCTGGGTCGCAGCGCCGAGGTCGACCTCGCGATGCTCGCCGACCTCGGCATGCCCGTCGCCACCGCCCCGCTCACCGGCACTCACGGACGGCCCGTGACAGCCCGGTAACGCGCCCGACACGGCCGGTGACGATTGCAGACTCTCAGGGAAAACTCAGCGCCCTGAAAGGGATTTGAAAGGAACCCGCTCATAGCCTGACCTCAGTCCACGGACGGGAGGTGGTGAGATGAGGCGGGTCAATCGGAAGCGGATCGGAATGGCCGGAGCGGTGTTCGCGGCCATCGTCGGAGCCGCCGCGTCGACCATGGCGGTCAAGGCGCACGACAGCGTTCCCGACCCCAGCGAGATCACCTCGGTCGTGAAGCAGGCCACCGCCACCGCGGCGCCCGCGGTCGTGACCGCCGCCCCCACCCCCTCGGGCATTCCCACCTCGGCGGACTCGCTGCCCGGACACACCGTGACCTCCACCCTGGACGGCCACACCGTCATCGTGTACGTGCCCGGCGCGTACGCCGCGCTCCCCACCACCGGCTTCCCGGTCGTCTACTTCCTCCACGGCTCACCCGGCACCGCCGAGGGCTGGATCACCGGTGGCGGGATGCCGACCATGCTCGACAGCCTGATCGCGAGCGGCCAGATGCCGCCGATCATCGCCGTCTTCCCCGACGACCAGGGCGTCGTCTCCGACGACTCCTACTGGGGCAACACCCCGCTCGGCGACACCGTCGAGACCTGGTTCCTCCAGACCCTGATCCCGAACATCGACAGCAGCTACCGCAGCCTGGGCGCGGCCTACCGCGGGATCGCGGGCCTCAGCGCCGGCGGCTTCGGCGCGGTCAACCTCGCCATCCAGAACCCGGGCGTGTTCAGCTGGGTGGCGAGCTACTCGGGGGTCTTCGCCGGCCCCGACCGTCTCTTCGGCTCCGAGAGCGACGCCAACAGCCCGCAGCTCACCATCTCCGCCCTCCCCGCCGCCGAGCGCTTCCCCCTCTTCCTCGGCCAGGGCGCGCAGGACACCGAGTTCGGACCCCAGACCACGCAGTTCGTCGGCACCGTCGACGGGCTCGACTGGACCCAGCCGCTGAAGACCGAGGTCGTCCCCGGGCCGCACAGCTGGCAGGCCTGGACCGCCGAGGCCCACGACAGCCTGGTCTGGCTCGGCCAGCTCTGGGGCCGCGCGTAACCCGGCAGCTCAGGGCGCGGCGAGCGCCTCGGCGGTCGCGACCAGGGCGAGCATCGCCACCCGCAGCGCCTCCTCGTCGAGGTCGAAGTCGGGGGCGTGGTGCTGGGGCGGGCGGCGCGGCCCGGGCCGGCAGCCGGCGAAGAAGTAGCAGCCGGGGGCGCGGAGCAGGAACTCGCTGACGTCGTCGCTCGGGGTCATCGGCGGCGCCTCGACGACCGACGCCGCGCCGAGCACCGCCGCCAGCGCGTCGCCGGTGACCACGGTCGCGGCCGGGTCGTTCACCACCGCGGGTACCGGGCGGGGGAGGTCGACGGTCGCCTCCACCCCGAACTCGGCGGCGACCGCCTCGCACAGTGAGCGAAGCCTGCCTACCCCGTCCGGGTGCTGCTCCTCGGTGAAGGTGCGCAGGCTGCCGCCGAGCTCGGCGTCCCGGGGGACGACGTTGTGGACCGTCCCGGCGCGGAGCACCCCGACGCCGCAGACGCAGGGGGTGTCGTCGAGCTCCAGGCCGTCGAGGAGTGCCGGCAGCCGGCGGGCCGTCTCGGCGGCCGCCAGCACCACGTTGCCCTCGCCGGCGGCGAGGGCGGCGTGCCCGCCGGTCCCGCGCAGCCGGATGGTGAAGCGCTGGAAGGTGGCCATGGCGATCCCGGGGCGGGCCATCACCAGGCCGGTGGGCAGGTTGGAGGAGAGGTGGAGGCCGGCCACGCGCTCGACCCCGAGCCCGTCGAGCACACCGCCCTCGAGCATCGCTCGGGCCCCCTCGCCGGTCTCCTCGGCGGGCTGGAAGAGCAGGATGACCCGGCCGGGGAGCCCGGCCGCCCGCTCCGCCAGCACCGCGGCGGCGCCGAGCAGGGCGGCGGTGTGGCCGTCGTGCCCGCAGGCGTGCATCACCCCGGGGACGCGCGAGCGGAAGGGAAGGCCGGTCTCCTCCTCGACGGGAAGGGCGTCGATGTCGGCGCGGAGCAGGACGGTGCGGCCCCGGCGGCCGCCCTCGAGGCGGAAGACCGCCCCCGTGGGGGTGGGGCAGGGCAGCTCCTCGAGCCCCAGGGTGCGCAGCCGCCCGCGGATCAATGACGTGGCCTTCGCCTCCTCGCCGGCCAGCTCGGGCTCGGCGTGGAGGACCCGGCGCAGGTCGACCGCCCCGTCGAAGCCGGCGTCGACCTGCGCGCGGAGCTCCCGCTCAGGAGACGGCGTCGAGGATCTCCTGCCTCAGCCCGGCGAACTTCGCCAGGTAGGCCTGGCGCTCGCGGCGGAGCTTCTCGACGACGGCGTTGTACTCGTCCATCCGCCCCTGGCGCGCGTAGAGGCGCCGCGGCTGGAGGATCTCCATGTCGTCGATCCCGGGCAGCGCGGAGGCCACCTCGTAGCCGAAGTCGGGGTCGCGCTCCCAGGTGATCGTCCCCTCGGCGATCGCCTTGACCACGGCGCTGGAGTAGGGGATGGTCACCTTCTTGCTGCGCTCGTCGCCGTCCTCGCCGCCGATGCGGCCGGTGTTGAGGAGGAAGACCTCGAAGCCGCAGTCGTCGAGGAGCTCGAGGAAGCGGTTGCCCTGGTAGGCGTGGAGCAGCTGCCGCCTGCGCTCGTGCCCCGGGTCTCGCCGAGCATGAAGTACGCCGCCGCCTGCTCGCGGTCGAGCCGGGCCACCGCGGGGATGAGGTTGTCGTTGCGGTTGAGGATGAGCAGCTGGTTGACCCGGGTGATGTCCCGGGCGTCGCGGGCGATGCCGAGCGCCTCCATCCGGAAGACGGCGCGGCCGTTCTGGGTGTAGGAGGTGTCGAAGAAGTCGACCTCCCCACTGCCGTCCTGGGAGACGTTCTCGAGGTAGGCCTCCGGCCTGCAGACCGCGCCGTGGATGGCGGGCTCGTCCTTGGGGTCGAGGGCGAAGGTCTTGGCGAAGCAGCCGTTCTCGGTGCTGACGATCCGCCCCCCGGGATAGAGGGCGACGAAGTCGTCCTGGACCGGCTGACTGCCGTTCTGCCGGGTGAAGGTCGTGGTGGTCTTGCCGGTGCCGCTCAGGCCGACGATGAGCATCGACTGCTCTCCGCGTGGGGTCGGCACCACCTTGCAGCCCGCGTGCATCGCCAGGCCGCCGCGCTGGTAGGTGAGCGCGTTCCACATCCGCAGGCCGCCCTTCTTCGACTCGCCGAAGTAGTCGGAGTTCAGCACCCGGGTCACCCCTGCGGCGAGGTCGACGGCGATCACCCGGTCGCTGGGATAGCCGGGGGCCTTCAGGTTGGGGGTGTAGATGACCGTCAGGCGCGGCTGGAAATTGGGGCCGGCGTTCTCGGCGGGGAAGTAGAGCGCCTGCTGCATGCCCGCGATGTTCGCGTTCGACGCCTCGATGTAGAGGCGGGCGGGGACCCGGTGGTCGGGGTCGTTGCCGATGTAGCCGTCGATCACGAGCATGTCGCGGCCGGCGATGTAGGCGTCCTGGGCTGCGGCGATACGCTCGGCGTCGGCCCGGCTCATGGTCTGGTCGGAGTGCAGCTCGGGGTGGTCGGTCACCAGATAGGTGCTCGCCTTGCTCCGCGCCACCACCTTGGTCTCGACGTTGTAGTTGTCGAACACCGTCGGGCGCGAGTTGGGCATCGACGCCGTCAGCTCCCGCAGCTCCTCGGGGCTTGGGTTCCAGCGGATGGACTTCGCTGCCGGCAGTGAGGCTCCGCCCGCTCTGATGACGTCGGTCATGGTGCGTGTCCCCGAAGTGAATGGAGTGCCCGGAAACGGTGGGATCGCCGAACCCGCCGGAACGCGGTCCCCACGTGTGAGAGAACGGACAGGCGGGCCCGAACCTGTGCCGAACGCCGAAGCGGCGCCGGCGCCCGAGTGTAGCAAACGGCCTCGCAAATCCCGTTTCGAGAGCACCCCCTCACCTCGAACCCGGCCCGGCGCGTCCGGCTGTGCGTTAATCACCGTTTCCGG
>VBHE01000090.1 GCA_005889515.1 Chloroflexota bacterium
CCGCCCGGTCGATTTCCGCCCGGACCGTAGAATGACCGCCCGCCCGGGCAGAGGACCGCGGCGGATGTTGGGGAAGACCATGGCCGAGACCCTGTTCGACAAGATCTGGCACCGTCACCTGGTGCGCGAGGAGCGCGGCACCGCGCTCCTCTACATCGACCTCCACCTCGTCCACGAGGTGACCTCGCCGCAGGCCTTCGAGTCGCTGCGGCTGGCGGGACGGAGGGTGCGGCGTCCCGATCTGACGGTGGCGACCATGGACCACAACGTGCCGACCACGGACCCGTCGCTTCCGATCGCCGACCAGACCGCGAAGCGGCAGATGGACACCCTCGTCGCCAACTGCCGGGAGTTCGGCATCCCCTGCTTCGGCATGGGCGATCCCCGCCAGGGCATCGTCCACATCATCGGCCCCGAGCTCGGGCTCACCCAGCCGGGGATGACCATCGTCTGCGGCGACTCCCACACCGCCACCCACGGCGCCTTCGGCGCGCTCGCCTTCGGCATCGGCACCAGCGAGGTCGAGCACGTCCTCGCCACCCAGACCCTCGTCCAGCGCCGGCCGCAGACGATGGAGGTGCGCCTCGACGGCGAGCGCGGCTTCGGGGTCACCGCCAAGGACCTGATCCTCGGGGTCATCGGCGCCATCGGCGTCGACGGCGCCGTCGGCCACGTCGTCGAGTACACCGGCGAGGCGGTCCGCGCCCTCTCGATGGAGGGGCGGATGACGGTCTGCAACATGTCCATCGAGGCCGGCGCGCGGGCGGGGATGATCGCGCCCGACGACACCACCCTCGCCTACCTCGAGGGACGCCCCGCGGCTCCGCGCGGCGACGCCTGGGACGAGGCGGTGGCCGCCTGGCGGGAGCTCCGCAGCGACCCCGGGGCGAGCTTCGACCGCACCGTGCGCATCGACGCCGCGACGGTCGCGCCCCACGCCACCTGGGGCACGAATCCCGCCCAGGTGGCGCCGATCTCCGGCGCGGTCCCCGACCCCGACCAGTGGGAGAACCCCACCGACCGGGCGGCGGTGCGCCGCTCGCTCGAGTACATGGGCCTGGTCCCGGGCACCCCGCTGCAGGAGATCGCCATCGACCGCGTCTTCATCGGCTCCTGCACCAATGGGCGGATCGAGGACCTCCGCGCCGCCGCCGCGGTGGTGCGCGGGCGGACCGTCGCCTCCGCGGTCCGCGCCATGGTGGTGCCGGGCTCGATGCGGGTGAAGCGGCAGGCGGAGGCCGAGGGCCTCGACCAGCTCTTCCGCGACGCCGGCTTCGAGTGGCGCCAGCCGGGCTGCTCGATGTGCCTGGGGATGAACCCCGACGTTCTCGCCGAGGGCGAGCGCTGCGCGTCCACCTCGAACCGCAACTTCGAGGGACGCCAGGGCAAGGGCGGGCGCACCCACCTGCTCAGCCCGGAGATGGCCGCGGCCGCGGCGATCACCGGCCACCTCACCGACGTCCGCGAGCTGGGCCCGACGAGCCCGGCCGCGGTGGCCTGACGGTGCAGCCCTTCACCAGGGTCCAGGGGATCGCCGCCCCCCTCGACCGTCCGAACGTGGACACCGACCAGATCATCCCCAAGCAGTTCCTGAAGCGGATCGAGCGCAGCGGCTACGGCCCCTTCCTCTTCTACGACTGGCGCTACCAGGGCGACGGCGAGACCGAGAACCCCGACTTCGAGCTCAACCAGGAGCCCTGGCGGCACGCTCCGATCCTCCTCGCCGGTCGCAACTTCGGCTGCGGCTCGTCGCGAGAGCACGCCGCCTGGGCGCTCGAGGACTACGGGGTTCGCGCGGTGATCGCCCCCTCCTTCAGCGACATCTTCCGCAGCAACGCGCTGAAGATCGGCCTGCTGCCGGTGGCGCTCCCCGAGGAGGTGGTGACCCGCTGGCTCGATGTCGCCCGCGAGGAGCCCGGGATGGAGGCGACCGTCGACCTGGTGGAGGGGTACGTCGAGTTCAACGGCGAGCGGCGGGCCATCGAGCTCGACGATGACGCCCGCGAGCGGCTGGCGGGCGGCCTCGACGACATCGCCCTCAGCCTGCGCCACGCGGACGTCATCGCCGGCTACGAGGCGCAGCGCCCGGGGCGCCTTCCCACCACCGCGGGGCTTCGGGGTTGAGCCCGTACCGCTCCTGATTTCTGGTCACCGTACGTGGGAAATCGCCTGCCGCCCGCGGTGAATGACCTGATATTCTCACTACCCGAATTCATCCAAGCTGGCCCCATCACGAGGAGGACCTCGCCATGACCAGCAGCACCCATCCGCCGGCGACCGAGGAGCACCCCGTCGAGGAGGCGCCGCTCATCAACCCGTCGGCGGCGCCGCCGGGCACCGCGGCCCCGGTGGCGCAGGTGGAGCGCCAGTCGCCGCTCAAACGGCTGCTGGCGGCATTCGGGATCGGCCGGATCCGCTGATCTCAGCCGCGGCGGGCGGGGGAGGCGAGACCCGCCCCCTACGCCGCGGTCCGCGGCTTGGTGGTGCGGCGGGCGCGGCGGAGCATGGCGCCGGCGGCGACGCGGTCCTCGTCCGCCTCGGCGGCCTCGAGCGCCTGGGCGAAGTCGTCGTGGTGGCGCAGCCAGTAGTAGAGGGTCTGGCGGGAGACGCCGCAGCGCTCGGCGGCGGCGGTGCGCGAGTAGCCCTCGCGGAGCAGCCGGCAGAGCGCGGCGCGCACCGCCGGGGTCATCTTCTTCGGGTGCTGGTGGCCGAGGCGGCCGCGCCGGCGCGCCTCCTCACCGACGATCCGCGCCACCACGTCGCCCACACCGCGTCCCTGGTCGGCAGCGAGGCTGCGCAGGAAGTCGGCGAGGTCATGGGGGAGCGCAACCCGCAGCGTCTCGGTCCGAATCGGTTCGGCGATGGTCATCGGCATCTCTCGGCTGACCTCCTGCTCCATGCCCGCCTGACCGAATCGTCGCACACCGCATGCCCTTGTTGGAGCGTTTGCGCTGGTTCGCAACTCTCGTTGACAGTTATTGACGTCGGCCGTACCCTGCTCTCACCCTGTCGAACGTCCCAGCGACCCTGGGGTTTCGCAGCGGAGCCGACTCCCCCGGTGGCGCGGGCCGGCCCCCGGTCATGGAAGGGACGGGAGATGCGACGCGAGACCTCGGGCATCGTCCTCATGGCGGCGTTCGCCGTCCTCGCCATCCCCGTCCAGATGACGCTCGGAGCGGTGGTCGGGAATTCGAGCCCGGCGCCGGCCGCGCTCGACTCCGCGGGGGTCCGCCGCGCCTACGCCGCGCTCCCGGTCGCCTTCGAGGTGAACCGCGGGCAGGTCGCCCCGTCCGTGAGCTTCGTCGCCCGGGGCAGCGGGTACGCGTTCCTCGTCGACCCCCTCGGAGCGACCCTGGAGTTCAGCCCCGGCGCGCGGCGGGGGCGGCACGGAGCCCGGACCGCGGCCGCCGACGCGCCCCCGGTCGATGTCATGCGCATCGATCTGGTCGGCGCCGACCCGCACGCCCGCCCCACGGTCGACGCGCCGGCGGGGACGACCGGCTCGTTCACCGGCGACCCGAGCCGCTGGCGCACCGCCGTCCCCGACTACGCGCGGGTCGGGTTCCAGGGCGTCTACCCGGGGATCGACGTCGTCTACCACGGCGCCGGCGGCAGCCTCGAGTACGACTTCGTGGTCGCGCCCGGCGCCGACCTGCGGGCCATCCGGCTGCGGGTCGGCGGCGGCCGGCCGTCCCTCGCGTCCGGCGGGGAGGTGGCGCTCGCCCTCACCGGCGGGACCGTGGTGCAGCATCCCCCCACCGCCTTCCAGCCGGCGGCGTCGCCGCCCGCACACCGGCGCGCCGCCGCGGGGGCGGGGCCGCCGCGGGCGGCCCCGGCGGGCACGCGGCACCGGGCGGCGCCGCCGGGATCGTCGCCGCTCCCGGTCCCGGTGGGCAGCGGATACGTCCTCGGCCACGCCGGAGAGCTCCACATCGCCGTCGGCGACTACGACCGCACCCGTCCCCTCGTCGTCGACCCGGTGGTGAGCTGGTCGCCGGTGGTCGGCGGCGGGCTCGACGACAGCTTCGTGTCGACCGTGGACGACGGCGGCGCCGTGTATGCGGTGAGCGCCACGCCGTCGCCGGACGCGGCGACCGGGGGCTCCGCCGGTGGTGACGTCGCGGTGCTCAAGCTCGACCCCGCGGGGCGGGTCGTCTACCGCACCGTGCTCGGCGGCGGGGGCGACTCGGGTCCCCTCGACGTC
>VBHE01000091.1:0-3730 GCA_005889515.1 Chloroflexota bacterium
AGGTGCGGCTGGTGCCCCCGATCCCAGTAGTGGCGGTTGCGCACCAGGGTGATCGACTTCGTCGGCTCGTATCCCGCGAGGACATACGGCCCGGTGCCGACGATGATGCGGTCGAGGGTGTCGGTCCCGTGGTACGCGTCCGCCGCGCCGGTGGCGGTGCGCAGGTCGACGGTCTGCGGCGTCCGCTCGAGGTCGGTGTCGCCGTGGAAGGCGTTCTCCAGCCGGGTCGCGGGCAGGATGCCGTACACCCCCGAGCCGAGCGAGAGATAGCCCCCGTAACGCGTCTTGAATGACAGCGTCGCCTGGGTCGGGGTGTCCTCGCGGCAGTCGATCACCTGGTCGGGCCCGGCGGTGCTCAGCACGGCGGTGGGATTCCGGTCGTGGTACCGCAGCCAGTAGAACTGGATGGTGGCGCACACGTCGTGGGCGCCGAAGCGGCTGCCGTCGTGCCAGAGCACGTCACCGCGCAGCTTCCAGGTGACGCACATCGCCGCGCTCGCGACCGGGCATCCCTCGGTGCGCACGTCGCCGTTCGCGGTCGTCGGCACCTCGGTGGCGAGCATCGGACGCCAGAAGTCGGCCAGCGTGCGCGCCCTCGCGGTCTCCTCGAGCGGCCGGTACCAGAGCAGGCCCTCGGCGACGGGCGCGTCGACCGCCACCGAGAAGAGCATGGAGTCGACGATGCCCGCGGCGAGGAAGGAGGTGGGCTCCTGGACCACGCCGATCGTGACCGTGCCGCCCTGGTTGTGGGGGTCGTCGGGCCCGGCGGGGAGCGATCCCGCGGGGGTGCCGCCGCCACAGGCCGCGAGCACGACCACGACCGGGAGCAGCCGGACCGCCCATCGCATGCGCCGGAGTGTAGCCACCGGCCGGTGCTGCTATAACCGTCCGCCATGGCCCGGCGCACTCCCCTCTGGGACCGCCACGTCGCCCGCGGGGCGCGGATGGTCGAGTTCGGCGGTTACGAGATGCCGCTCCAGTACTCGGGGATCCGCGACGAGCACCTCGCCGTCCGCGGCCGCGCCGGCGTCTTCGACATCTCCCACATGGGCGAGGTGCTGCTCACCGGCGCCGGCGCCGAGGCCTCGGTCCAGCGCCTGGTCGCCAACGACGTCGCCCGGCTGAGTCCGGGGAGCGCGCTCTACGGGGTGATGTGCACCGAGGCCGGCGGGATCGTCGACGACGTCATCGTCTATCGCCGCCTCCAGGGGGAAGGGGGGAGTCCCCCTCCAGAGGATGGCTTCCTCGTCGTCGTCAACGCGGCCACCCGGGAGAAGGACGTCGCCTGGATGCGCGCCCACCTGCTCGCCGACACCGAGCTGACCGACATCAGCGACCGGATCGCGCTCATCGCGGTGCAGGGTCCCGGTGCCGTCGACATCGTCGCCCCGCTCTGCGAGGCGGAGGTGCGTGACCTGCGTCCCTTCCGGAGCACCGGAGCACGGGTCGCGGGCATCGACGCCTCCACGTCGGTGGTCTCGCGCACCGGGTACACCGGCGAGGACGGGGTGGAGATCTACATCGACGCCGACCGCGGCGGCGAGCTCTGGGACGCGCTGCTCGACGCCGGGCGCGACCGCGGGCTCGTCCCCGCCGGGCTCGGCGCCCGCGACACCCTCCGTCTCGAGGCGGGGCTGCGCCTCTACGGCCAGGACATGGACGAGTCCGTCGACCCCTACAGCGCCGGGCTGGGCTGGACGGTCAAGCTCGCCAAGGGCGACTTCTGCGGCTCCGACGCGCTGCGGCGGATCGCCGAGCAGGGCCCGCCGCGCACCACCGTCGGCCTCTCCCTCGAGGGACGGAGCATCGCCCGCCACGGTCACCCCGTCCGCGACGGCGACCGCGAGGCCGGGGAGGTCACCAGCGGCGGCTACTCCTTCACCCTCGGCCACGGCATCGCGACCGCCCTCGTCGACCCGGGGGTCGCCGGCAGCGACCACCTCGACGTCGACATCCGCGGCACCATGACCGCCGCCGCCGTCGTCCCCCTCCCCTTCTACAAACGCCCGAGGAGCTGATCACCGTGCCCGACCTCAGCGGCTTCCGGTTCACCGCGACCCACGAGTGGGTGGAGACCGTCGACGGCGGCGCCCGCGTCGGCATCACCGACTTCGCCCAGGCCCAGCTCGGCGACGTCATCTTCCTCGAGATGCCCGAGGTGGGCACGACCCTGAAGGCCGGCGACCGCTTCGGGGTGATCGAGTCGGTGAAGGCGGCGAGCGACCTCTTCGTGCCGGTGGGGGGGCGGGTCGCCGAGGTCAACGGCGCCCTCGCCGACGCTCCCGAGCGGGTGAACACCGACCCTTACGGCGAGGGTTGGATCCTCCGCCTCGAGGACGTGGACGAGGCCGGCGCCAGCCTCCTCGACGAGGCCGCGTACACGCGGCTCACGACCTAACCGGGGGCAGGCTACGCCTCCCCCGCTCGGTCGCAAGACATCGCTTCGCGATGCCGGCTCCCACCCCCTCCACGCCGGCACTCGCCGGCGGGCGGCGCACTAGCCTCTGCTCAGACGGCGCTCAGCTCCCGGCCTGTGAGCGCCGCCAGCACCGCCGGCGAGGCCTGCACCGCGGTGCGCTGGAGGTGGTGGTGCACCGCCCGCAGGCCGCCGAGCTCCTCGCCGCCACCGGCCCGCCCCGGTCCGCCGTGGACGGTCTGGGGCATCGGGGTGCCGTGCCCGGTCGAGGTGCGCCCGCAGCTCTCGTCGACGAGCAGGACCCCGCCTCGGCGGCGTCCGGGGTGAAGACCGACGCCACCAGGCTCCCCTTCCCCAGTGCCGCCAGCGCGACCGCCTCGTCGGTGTCGGAGTAGGGGACCACCGTGCACACCGGCCCGAACGCCTCGAGGGAGTGGATTGCCGGATGAGCGGAATCGCGGGCGAGCAGCACCGTGGGGGCGAGGAAGGCGCCGCGCTCGGCGTCGGCCCCCTGGGGACGGGGCTCGCTCTCGAGCACCGACTCCGCGCCCTCGCGCAGCCCGGCGATGGCCCGGCGCACGTCCTCGCGCTGCTCCAGGCTCACCAGCGGGCCGACCTGGACGCCCTCGGCGCGGGGGTCGCCGAGCACCACCGGCTCGAGCCGGCGGCGCAGCCCCGCGACCGCGGGCTCGACCAGCCCGGCGGGGACGAGCGCGCGGCGGATGCAGGTGCAGCGCTGCCCGGTCTTGGTGGTCAGCTCCCGGGCCACCTCGTCGAGGTAGAGCTCGACGGCGGCGGAGGAGGTCGCCGCGAGGCCGAGGATCGAGGCGTTCAGCGAGTCGGCCTCGGCGTTGAAGCGCACCGCGTTGCCGGCGATCGCCGGGTGGGCGCGCAGCCGTGCCGCGGTCGCCGCCGAGCCGGTGAAGCCGACCAGGTCCTGGCCGGTGAGGTGGTCGAGCAGGTCGCCCGCCGACCCGCAGATCAGCTGGGCGGCGCCCTCGGGGAGCGCCCCGGAGGCGATCACCTCGCGGAAGAGAGCCTCGGCGACGTACGCGGTCGGGGTCGCCGGCTTGACCACCACCGGCACCCCGGCGAGGATCGCGGGGGCGAGCTTCTCGAGCATCCCCCAGACCGGGAAGTTGAAGGCGTTGATGAGCACCGCCACCCCCTCGAGCGGGACCTGGAGGTGCTGGACGACGAACGACCCGTCCTTGGCCAGCGGCTCCGGCTCGCCGTCGAGGAGGAAGGTCGCGTCGGGGAGCTCGCGCTTCCCCCGGCTCGCGTACGCCCCCAGGGTGCCGATGCCGCCGTCGA
>VBHE01000091.1:3741-5620 GCA_005889515.1 Chloroflexota bacterium
GGGCGAGCGCCTTGAGCATCCCCGCCCGCTGTTGAAAGGTGAGCGCCCGGAGCGCCGGGCCGCCGACCCGCCGGGCGTGGTCGAGCGCCACACCCATGTCGACGCCCTCGCTCGAGACCACGGCGACGGGCTCGCCGGTCGCCGCGTCCCGAACCTCGACCCCGCCGCCGGTCGGGGCCTGCCACCGCCCCTCCACGTAGCTCTGCAGCGTCCTCATGCTTCGCTCCTCCTGCCGCTCGTCGAGGACACTGTCGCATCTTGGTGGCGGCGCAGGCTACGCCCGGCGGCCTCAGAACGCGCCCGTGCCCGCCGGTGTCCCCAATCCGGCGGGCGGCGTGTAGCCGCCGGCGACGGGGTTCAGCTGGTCGGTGTGCGCGTAGGGGTAGGAGCCGGCGACCAGGCTCGATGTGTTCCCCGCGAGCGCGTACACCCCCGCGATGAACGCGGTGGCGGCGCTGGTGCCGCCGGCCATCACCCAGCCGGGCGCCGAGTAGGTGTCGTACATCGCCACCCCGGTCGTCGGGTCGGCGACCGCGGAGACGTCGGCGATGGTGCGCCGGGGGCAGCCGGGGTCGCGCTGCCACGAGGGCTTGGCCTCGAAGCGGCTGCAGCCGCTGCTCGCCCCCGCCCATGGGGACTCCGACCAGCCGCGGGCGCTGCCGTCGCGGCGGAGGGTGGTGCCCCCGACGGCGGTGACCTGGGGCGAGGCGGCGGGGTAGCCGGTGCCGTAGCCGCCGTCTCCGGAGGCCGCGGTCACGGCGACGCCGGGGTGGTGGTAGAGCCCGTCCCACTGCGTCTCCTCGAGGGACTCGGCGACGCCGTAGCTGTTGCCGATGGCGACCACCCCCGGCAGTGACGCCGCGGTGCCCTCGGCCACGCCGAGGTCGGGGATCCCCGCGCCGGCGCCCTCGACGAGGGCGATTCGGCAGTCGGGGCAGGCTGCGGAGAGCATGTCGAGGTCGAGCGAGATCTCCCGCGACCAGGCCACGTCGGGCCGCGGATAGCGGGTGCCGCCGTGGGGATCGAGCTTGCGGAAGCAGCCGTTGGCGCTCGTGCACGGCGGCAGGCCGAAGGTCGAGCGGTAGACGGCGAGGTCGGACTCGGCGTTGGGGTCGTCGAAGGCGTCGACGAGGGCGACGAGCCGCCCCTGGCCGGAGCTGCCCTCGAGGCCGTACGCCGAGCGCAGGTCGGACGGGCCGTAGCCGCGGATGGTACCGGCGGGCACCGTCGGGTCGGCGGGCTCGATGACGATCATCGGCCGGGCCACCACCCGGGCGGCAGCCGGGCCCGCCCCCGCCCCGCCGGTCACCGCCGCCCCCGCGATCGCCGCCACCACCACGGCGACCAGGATCCCCCTCCTGATCCTCATTCCGGTCAGGGTAGCGGATCACCGCCGCCGATCCATTCATGCAATTCGAACGCGCCACACGGCGGCGCATCCGGCCCATGCTCGGGTAGGATCGACGGCACCCTCGCCGCGCGGGCAAGCCGGTCGGAGTCCGGCGCAGTCGCGCTACTGTGGCCGCCCCGGTTCGACGGGTGCGGAAGCCAGAAAACCGCCGGTGCAGGGCCAACTCGCGGACCTCCGCGCCCCGAGGAAGAGTTGGACCCCGAGCTCAAGAAGAACCGCCGCGGCGTCATCCTGGTCTTCACCGGCAACGGCAAGGGGAAGTCCACCGCCGCCATGGGGCTCGCGCTGCGCGCCGCGGGCAACCGCATGCCGGTGCGGATCGTGCAGTTCATCAAGGGCAGCTGGAAGACCGGCGAGCGCACCGCGTTCACCGAGTGGGTGCCGGGGGTGGAGATCGCCGCGGAGGGCCGCGGCTTCACCATCGACAGCCTCCGCGACCCCGCGATCAGCGACGAGGAGCACGCCGAG
>VBHE01000091.1:5646-9955 GCA_005889515.1 Chloroflexota bacterium
TGGGACGTACAAGGTCGTGGTGCTCGACGAGGTCCTCGGGTCGATCACCGCCGGGCTCGTCCCCCTCGACGAGGTGCTCCGGCTGATGCGCGAGAAGCCGCGCGACGTGCACCTGGTGCTCACCGGGCGCAACGCCCCGCCCGAGGTGGTGGAGCTCGCCGACTGCGTCACCGAGATGCGCGAGGTGAAGCACCACTACCGCGGCGCCGGCATCCCCGCGCAGCGCGGCATCGAGTTCTAGGAGCCCGGCTCCGCGTGATCCTCTTCCTCACCACCGCCGACACCGAGCTGATCGCGCTCGCGGCGGCGCGACGGCGACTCCCCGAGGGCTGCGCCGAGGTGGTGGGGATGAGCTGCGCCGGGTGGACCGCGGAGGACGTGCGCTCGCGGCTCGAGCCGCTGCTGCCGCGAGCCCGGTGCGTCGCGATGCGCCTGCTCGGCGGGCGCCGGGCCATCCCCGAGGCGATCGACGCCGTCGCCGCCGCCTGCGCCGCGCACGGGGTCGCGCTCGTCGCCTGGCCCGGTGACCTCACCCCCGACGCGGAGCTCAGCGCGCTCACCACTCTCGACGCCGAGGTCGCCGGCCGCGGCTTCGCGTACCTCGTCCACGGCGGAGCCGCGAACATCGCGCAGCTCATCAGGCTGCTCGGCGACGCCACCTGCGGCACCGCGCTCGGCTGCGAGCCACCGCAGCCCGTCCCCTGGGACGGCCGCTATCATCCCCGCGCCCCCGAGGACCCCGCGGCGGCCGCGGCCTGGTGGACGGCATGGCTCGACCCCGCCGACCCCCGCCCGGTGGTCGGGCTGGTCTTCTACCGGGCGCACTGGATGACCGGCAACCTCGCCGTCGTCGACGCCCTCTGCGCGGCGCTCGACGAGGCCGGCTGCCGGGCGCTGCCGGTGTTCTGCTACTCGCTGCGCACCGAGGGGGGCGACCCGCCCGCCTTCGCCCATCTCGGCGGCGCGGACGGCCGCCCGCTCTGCGACGCGCTGATCAGCACCCTCTCCTTCGCCATGGGCGAGCTGCCGGTCCGCGGCCCCCAGGTCGCGGCGGAGTGGTCGGTCGCGGCGCTCGAGCGGCTCGGCATCCCCGTCGTCCAGGCGATCGCCGCCACCGGCTCGCGGGAGCGGTGGGCGCGCAGCGACGCCGGCCTGAGCCCCGTCGACGTGGTGATGAACGTCGCCCTCCCCGAGTTCGACGGGCGGATCGTCTCCGTCCCGATCTCCTTCAAGGAGAGCGTCGACGGGGTCACCCGCTACGTCGCCGACCCCGAGCGGGTGCGGCGCTGCGCGGCGCTCACCGCCCGCCTCGCCCGGCTGCGCCGGCTGCCCCGCGCCGAGGTGCGCGTGGCGGTGGTGCTGAGCAGCTATCCCACCCGCAACGCCCGGGTGGGCAACGCCGTCGGCCTCGACACCCCCGCCTCGGCGGTGCGCCTGCTCCGCGCCCTACGCGACGACGGCTACGACCTCGGCGACGGCGCGCTGCCCCAGGACGGCGACGCGCTGATGCACACGCTCCTCGCCGCCGGCGGCTACGACCGCGAGTACCTCACCGCCGGGCAGCTCGACGCGTCCCCCGGGCGGCTCTCCGACGCCGAGTACCGGAGCTGGTTCGACACCGTGCCGGCCTCGGCGCGCGACGCGGTGCGGCGCAGCTGGGGCGAGCCCCCCGGCCGCCTCTACGCCCAGGGAGGCCGGCTGCACTTCGCCGGGCTGCGCTTCGGCAGCGTGCTCGTCTGCATCCAGCCGCCGCGCGGCTTCGGCGAGGACCCGGCGGCGATCTATCACAGCCCCGACCTCCCGCCCTCCCACCACTATCTCGGCTTCCACCACTGGCTGCGCGACGGCTTCGGAGCGGACGCGCTGGTCCACCTCGGCAAGCACGGGACCATGGAGTGGCTGCCGGGCAAGGCGCTCGGGCTCTCGGCCGCGTGCTTCCCCGACCTCTGCATCGCCGACCTGCCGCTCCTCTACCCGTTCGTCGTCAACGACCCGGGCGAGGGCACCCAGGCGAAGCGGCGCGCTCACGCCGTCGTCGTCGACCACCTCATCCCGCCGGTGAGCACCGCCGACGCCTACGGGCCGATCGTCGCCGTCGAGCAGCTGATGGACGAGTACTTCCAGGCGCAGGCGCTCGACCCCGACCGCCTCCCGCTGATCCAGGAGCGGATCTGGGAGGAGGTGCGCCGCGCCCACCTCGATGCCGACCTCGCCCAGCCGTCCGTTCCCGACGACTTCGACGCCTTCCTGCTGCGGATGGACGGCTACCTCTGCGAGATCAAGGACGCGCAGATCCGCAACGGCCTCCACGTGCTCGGCGCTCCGCCGGAGGGCGAGGCGCTGCTGGACATGGTGCTCGCGTGCGCCCGGCCGACCGACGGCGGCGTGCCCGGGCTGGAGGAGTCGCTCGCCGCCGCCTGCGGGCTGGACTGGGACGCGCTGCTGGCGGATCGGGGTGCGGGGATCGGCGCGCCGCCGGCCCCGTTGCTGCCGTTCATGGCGGGAACCCCACGGGTTGCCGGGGACCTCGTCGAGGCGGTGGGGGCGATGGCGCGCGCCCAGCTCGCCGAGCTCGCCGCCGCCGACTTCGACACCGCCGCGATCCCCGCGCTCCTCGCCGCCACGGTGCCGTCGGACGGCGCGGCGGCGGCGCTGGAGCACGTCGCCACCACGCTGTGGCCGGCGCTGCGGCGGACGTCGGACGAGATCTCCAACCTCCTCCTCGGGCTGCGTGGTGGATACGTCCCGGCGGGGCCGAGCGGAGCGCCGACCCGGGGGATGACCCACGTGCTCCCCACCGGGCGCAACTTCTACTCTGTGGACCCGAAGGCGCTGCCGACGGAGACGTCCTGGCGGGTCGGACGGCGGCTCGCCGAGGCCGTCGTCGAGCGCCACGTCGCCGAGACCGGGGCACCGCCGCGCACCGTCGGCATCGTCGTCTGGGGCACCTCGGCGATGCGCACCGGCGGCGACGACATCGCCGAGGCGCTCGCCCTGCTCGGGGTGCGGCCGCGCTGGACCCGCGAGAACCGCCGCGTCTGCGGCCTCGAGGCGATCCCGGTCGAGGAGCTGGGACGCCCGCGCGTCGACGTCGTGCTCCGGGTGAGCGGGTTCTTCCGCGACGCCTTCCCCAACCTCGTCCACCTCTTCGACGAGGCCATCGACCTGGTCAGCGGCCTCGACGAGGACGCGGCCGCCAACCCGATCGCCGCCCGGGTGCGCGCCGAGTGCGCCGCGCTCTCCGCCGCCGGGCTCGACCCCGCCGCCGCCGCGGAGCGCGCCCGCTACCGCATCTTCGGCAGCCGCCCCGGAGCCTATGGGGCGGGGGTGCTGCCCCTGCTCGACTCCGGCAACTGGCGGAGCGACGCCGACATCGCCGCGGTGTACACCGCCTGGGGCGCCCACGCGTACACCCGCGGCCGCTACGGGGTCTCCGCCGAGGAACAGTTCCGCGGCTGCTTCTCACGGATCGCGGTGGCGATCAAGAACCAGGACAACCGCGAGCACGACATCTTCGACAGCGACGACTACCTCCAGTACCACGGGGGGATGATCGCCTGCGTCCGCGCGCTCACCGGGACCGCGCCGCGCGCCTACTTCGGCGACAGCGCCGACCCGGCGCGGGCGCGGGTGCGCGACCTCGCCGAGGAGGCGCGGCGGGTCTTCCGCGCCCGGGTGGTCAACCCGAAGTGGCTGGCGGCGATGCGCCGCCACGGGTACAAGGGCGCCTTCGAGATGGCCGCCACCGTCGACTACCTCTACGGCTACGACGCCACCGCGGGCATCGTCGAGGGCTGGATGTACACCCAGGTTGCGGACGAGTACGTCCTCAACTCGGAATCTCAGGAGTTCGTCCGGCGCAGCAACCCCTGGGCGCTGAAGGGGATGGCCGAGCGGCTGCTCGAGGCGGCGGCCCGCGGGCTCTGGGACGGCGCCGACCCCGACCGGCTGCGCCGGCTGCGCGCGGTGGCGACCGAGGTCGACGCCCAGCTCGAGGCGGGGATGGCCCCGCCCGCCACCCTGCCGACGTGACCGCCGGCGCGCCGGTGGTGCTCATCGCCCACGGCACCCGCGACGAGGCCGGACGCGACGAGCTGCGGGCGCTCACCCGGGCGGTGGCCGCGGGCGCCGCCGCGCCGGTGCGCTGCGGGGTCATCGAGTACCCCGCCCCGGGCCTGGATCCGGTCTTCGCCACCCTCGCCGCCGCCGCCGAGGACGCCCGCCGCGCCGGCCACTGCGAGGTGCGGCTGGTGCCGCTGCTGCTCTTCCCCGCCGGCCACGCGGGCGACGACCTCGCGGTGGTGATCCG
>VBHE01000091.1:10022-10611 GCA_005889515.1 Chloroflexota bacterium
CGCCGACGCCGCGCTCGGCGAGCGCGCCGCGGGGATCGTCGTCGTCGGTCGCGGCACCACCTCGGAGCACGCCAACCGCCGCCTCGAGCGCCTCGTCGCCGCGCCCCTCCACCACCTCGACGGGCGCCCGGTCGAGCACGCCTTCGCCTCGCTCGCCCCGCCGACGGTGGCGGCCGCGCTGGAGCGGCTGCGCGACGGCGGGCACGAGAGCGCGGTGGTCGCCCCCTATCTCCTCAACGAGGGGCTGATCGCCCGCCGGGTGCGCCATGAGGCGGTCGCCGCCGCCGAGCGGCTGGGGATGCGGGTCGCCGTCGCCGGGCACCTCGGCCTCCACCCCGCGGTGCTCGCCTACCTCCGGGCCCGGGCCCGCGGCGCCCGCTCCGGCGGCGCCGCGAGCGCGCTCTCGGCAACCCCGCTGCGGCCGGCGGGGATGCGGCATCCCCGCCCGATCGTCGTCGCCGGCTGCGCGAGCGGGACCGGCAAGAGCACCCTGGCGCTGGGGCTGATGGCCGCGCTCCGTGCCCGGGGACTGCGCGTCCAGCCGTTCAAGGTCGGCCCCGACTACATCGACCCGCTCCACCACAACGCG
>VBHE01000091.1:10637-13555 GCA_005889515.1 Chloroflexota bacterium
CCGCGCTCGCCGCCCGGGCGGCGGCGGGGGCCGACGTCGCCGTCGTCGAGGGGGTGCTCGGGCTCTTCGACGGCCGCCTCGGCGGCGGCGACGCGGGGAGCACCGCGGAGGTGGCCCGGCTCGTCGACGGGGTGGTGGTGCTGGTCGTCGACGCCGCCCGGGCGGCCCGCTCGGTCGCGGCGGTGGCGCTCGGCTTCGCCCGCTTCGACCCCGCCCTGCGGATCGAGGCGGTGGTGCTCAACCGGGTGGGCTCGGAGCGGCACGCGCGCACCGCGACCGAGGCGGTCGAGGCGGCGACCGGCATCCCCGTGCTCGGTTGCATCCCCCGCGACGACGACCTGACCCTCCCCGAGCGCTACCTCGGCCTCGTCCCTCCGCAGGAGCGCCCCCACCCGCCCCGCTGGGCCGAGCGGCTCGGCGCGACCGTCGAGCGCGCCCTCGACCTCGACGCCCTCCTGGGGCTCGCCGCCCAGGGCCGCGGCCCGGTGGCCGACCCCGACCACGACCCCTTCGCCCTCCCCCCGGCGCCCGCCCGGGTCCGGATCGGTGTGGCCCGCGACGGGGCCTTCAGCTTCCACTACGCCGACGCCCTCGACCTCCTCGCCGCCCGCGGCGCTGAGCTGGTGCCGGTCAGCCCGCTCGCCGACACCGCGCTTCCCGACTGCGACGCGCTCTGGCTCCCCGGCGGCTTTCCCGAGCGCTTCGCGGCCACCCTGGCGGCGAACGCCTCGATGCGCGCGGCGGTGGCGGCGGCGCTGCGAGCGGGGATGCCCGCGGTCGCGGAGTGCGGCGGCGCCATGTACCTGGGCACCGCGATCACCACCGAGGACGGCGAGCGCCACCCGATGTGCGGGGTGCTCCCCTACGGGACCCGGATGGGGGCGCGGCGCTCGCTCGGCTACCGCGACGTCGCCGCGCTCCGGCCCTCGCCGCTGCTCCGCCGCGGCGAGCGGGCGGTGGGGCACGAGTTCCACTGGTCCCAGGCCGACCCGGCGGTCGACGCCGCGACCGCCGCCTGGTCGACCGACCCCGGCGCCGCCGAAGGGCACGCGACCCCGACCCTGCTCGCCTCGTACATCCACCTCCACCTCTGCGGCGTCCCCGCGGCGGCGACCCGGCTGGTGGCGGCGGCGGAGCGGCACCGGCACAGCGCCCTGCTGGCCGGGGCGAGGCGGAGGTGACCACCCCCGGCGAGGGCCGGGCGCTGGCGGCGCTGGGGATGCCCCCGGCCGAGATCGAGGCGCTGAGCATGGCCCGGCTGCGCGCCGCCGCCCCCGTCGCCCTGCCCCCGCCCCCGGCGGACGAGGTCGCGCTGCGCATCGCCTACGCCGCCGGCGACCCGGCGCTCCTCGGCGAGCTCTCGGTCCCGGTCGAGGCCGTCGAGGCGGCGGTGGCGGCTCTCGCCCGCGGAGCGGCGGTGATCTGCGACGTCGCCATGGTCGCCGCCGGCGCCCGGGCCCGGCTGGCCGCGCTCGGAGTCGAGCCGCTGGTCGCGGTCGAGGCCGCGGAGCGGCCGCTCCCCGCAGCGCTCGGCGCCGCCACCCGGGCGGCGGTCGAGGCGAGCAGCCGGAGCGCCCGGGGGCTGCTCGCCCTCGCCGGCGCGATGGGCGGCGCCGTGGTGGCGGTCGGCAACGCCCCCACCGCGCTGCTCGCCCTCCTCGACGCCCTCGCCGACGGCGCCCCGGCGCCCGCGGCGGTGATCGCGAGCTGCTGCGGCCTGGTCGCCGCCGCCGAGGCGAAGGAGCTGCTCCTCGCCCGGCCGCCGGCGCCGGCGATCGTGGTCCGCGGCACCCGGGGCGGCTCCGCGGTCGCCGCCGCCGCCCTCAACGCGCTCGCCGCCCTGGCCGCCGCCCGGTCCGGAGCGGGACACTCCGCGCCATGAGCTTGCTCATCAGATGGGGCGGGGTGAGCGCAGGCGGCTGTGCCGCCGGAGTGAGGGGGGGGACGCCCCCCCTCAGACAATGACCGGTCTGCGCGAGGCCGGCGGCGCGGGGAATGCGGCCGCCGACGAGGAGGGGTACTCCCCCGCGCCGCGCCGCCGCCGCGGACTTCGCAGCGGCTTCACCACCGGCGCCTGCGCCGCCGCCGCGACCCGTGCCGCATGCACCCACCTGCTCGACGGCGAGCCGGTCGAGGAGGTGACCATCCCCCTCCCCGCCGGCTTCGACCAGCGGTTCGCGGTCGAGGACCCGCGCACCGGCGACGGCTGGGCCTCCGCGGTGGTCGTGAAGGACGCCGGCGACGACCCCGACGTCACCCATGGCGCCCGGGTCACCGCCACCGTCGCCTGGTCCCGCGACCCCGGGCTCGACCTCCGTGGCGGCGAGGGGGTGGGCACCGTCACCCTCCCCGGCCTGGGGCTGGACGTCGGCGGCCCGGCGATCAACTCGGTGCCGAGGCGGATGATCGGCGAGGCGGCGGCGGAGGCGGTGGCCGCGGCGGCGGGGCGGGGGCGGGGCGTGACCGTCACCGTCAGCGTCCCCGGCGGCGAGGAGATGGCGCGCCGGACGATGAACCCGCGGCTCGGGGTGCTCGGGGGGATCTCCATCCTCGGCACCACCGGGGTGGTCCATGCCTGGTCGACCGCCTCCTGCCTCGTGCTCAGCACCGGGGGGCGCAGCGAGGCCTACGCCCGGGCTCGCCTCCCCGAGCTGACCGACGTCGCCTTCGTCGAGATGGGCGAGTTCGCCGGGCACGCGCTCGACCGCGCCCACGAGCTGGGGGTCCGGCGCGTCACCCTGGCGGGGATGGTCGGCAAGCTCGCCAAGCTCGCCCAGGGGCAGTTCCAGCTCCACGTCGCCGGCGGCGGCGTCGACCCGGTGCTGCTCGCCGGCCTCGCGGAGCGCGCCGGGGCGGACGCGGCCCTCGCCGAGAGGGTGCGCGGCGCCAACACCGCCCGCCACGCCCAGGAGATGGTG
>VBHE01000092.1:0-4577 GCA_005889515.1 Chloroflexota bacterium
GGACTCGGTCAACTCGAAGTCCACCGCCGCGCCTCCGCCCTCGCGTGCTCTCGCCGCCCCACACAGTCTAGCAGGCTACTATCTGCCGCTAGAGTTTCATGGACCCCGGGCCGGCCAGGTATCCTCCCGCCATGGACAGACGGATCGCCCTGGTGTGCGCGTGGTGCGGACCCGTGTTCCTCGTGCTCTTCGTCGCCGGCTTCTGGTTCGTCGCCGGCCTCGTCCCGCCGCCCAGGCCGTCCGACAACGCGGCCCAGATCGCCGCGTTCTATCGGGACAACACCGACCGGATCCGGGTCGGCATGCTCATGTCGATGGTGGCGACCGCCCTGCTGGCGCCCTTCATCATCCTGATCACCCAGCAGATGAAGCGCCGCAACCCACGCCTGGCGCTGCTCGCCGACATCCAGCTCCTGTGCGGATTCGCGCTGCTCATCATGATCCTGATCCCGTCCCCCCGAGTCACCGCTGCTGCTCAACGACATCGCGTTCTTCGCCCTCTTCTGGGTCTTCTCGACGCCGGTCCTCGAGTACCTGTCGATGGCCGCCTACTCGCTGATGGACCACAGCGACCGGCCGCTGTTCCCGCGCTGGGTCGGGTGGTTCGACCTCGCCACCGCCGCGATCTTCGTGACCGGCGCGCCGGTCCTCTTCGTCAAGGACGGTCCCTTCGCCTGGAACGGGCTGCTCGCGTTCTGGGCCGTCCTGCTCATCTTCGGCGGCTGGGTCCTCGTCTCCTTCGCCTACGTGCTCCGCGAAGCCCAGACGATCGAGACCTGAGGCCGCTCAGCCCGATGCGGTGTCGACGTCCCTCAGGGCTGCGCGCGCGGTGCGCATCGACTCGATGAGCTGGCGCAGATCGCGGTCGCTCACCGCCCCGAGCCCGTAGCCGGTCTCGGCGAGGGCGCGGGTCGCCTCCTTCATCACCGCGCGCCCCGCCGGGGTGAGGGTGGCGAGGCTGGCCCGGCGGTCCTTGGCATCGGGCATGCGCTTGACCATCCCCCGCTTCTCGAGCTGGTCGACGAGGAGGGTGATCGTGGTCGGGTGCACCAGCAGGTACCGGCTCAGGTAGTTGAGGCGCCGGGCTCCCGCCGGCGACATCACCAGGGTCGCGAGCAGGAAGTACATCGAGCGGTTGATCTCGAAGGACCTGAGCTCCCGGTCGAACTCCGAGGCGACGAGCTCGCGCAGGCGCAGCAGGGATGCGACCGCGGCGAAGCGGTCGGGGTCGGGGAGCGACTGCTGCTCCCAGTGATGCCGAACCCACTCGACCGGATCGGGGCCGCCTCCACCCTCGGACTGCTGGGCCGCCGCCGCCGATCTCCTCGCCATCGCTCCGATCACGAACTCGTTGATAGATCGATATTCAAGAATACTAGCCGAAAGTGGGGGACGCGCCCCGCCTTCCGTCCGCCAGAATGGGATCGAGGACACCGGGTTCGGGAGACGCGATGAGCCAGACGGCAGCGACGGCGGAACGGGCCAGGGCCGGGGACCAGTCCCCGGAGACGGGCGACCAGGTCGCCGTCGGAGGTGCGGAGGACGCCGGGACCCTCGCCGTGGGCAGCCTGCTCGGCGCCACCTGGCGGACCCTCGGCCGGGGCCGAACCCTGGCCCGAGCGGGCGCACGGCTCGGCGCCGGCGCAGTGCGCGGGCTCGCGGGACGGGGACCCGCCCCCGAGCGCGGGGACTGGCGCTTCGCCGACCCCACCTGGCAGGAGCACCCGGTCTACCGCCGCCTGATGCACGTCTACCTGAACTCCAGCCGCGCCGTCGACCAGCTCGTCGAGGACGCCGACGTCGACTGGCGGACCCGCGAGCGAGCGCGGTTCGCGGTCAGCGTGCTCACCTCGGCGCTCGCGCCGACCAACACCCTCGCCGGCAACCCCGCCGCGCTCAAGCGCGCCTTCGAGACCGGCGGCAGCAGCCTGGTCACCGGCGTCCGCCAGCTGGTCGACGACCTCCGGCACAACGGCGGCCTGCCCTCCCAGGTCGACCGCAGCGCCTTCACGGTCGGCGAGAACCTCGCGCTGAGCCCCGGGGTGGTCGTGTACCGCGACGAGGTCTGCGAGGTCATCCAGTACACCCCGACGACGCCGCAGGTTCGCGCCCGTCCGGTGGTCATGGTGCCCCCACAGATCAACAAGTTCTACTTCATGGACCTCGCCCCGCAGCGCAGCTTCATCGAGTACGCGGTGTCGAAGGGCCTCACCTTCTTCGCCGTCAGCTGGCGCAACCCGGTCGCCTCCCAGGGCTCCTGGAACCTCGACACCTACGGCGAGCGGGTCGTCGCCGCCATCGACGCGGCCCGGGAGATCACCGGCAGCGACAGCGTCAACGTGATCGGCATGTGCGCCGGCGGCATCACCACCTCGGCCGTCCTCAGCCACCTCGCCCTGCGCAGGCCGAACACCGTGCACAGCGCGAGCTTCGGCGTCACCCTGCTCGACTTCGACGTTCCTGCCATGGTCGGCATGATGCAGTCGGGCCCGCTGCTCGCGGTCGCGAAGCGGCGCTCGGCGCGGGCCGGCGTCCTGGACGGCCAGAGCCTGGCGGCGGTGTTCACCTGGATGCGGCCCAACGACCTGGTCTGGAACTACTGGGTCAACAACTACCTGATGGGCAAGAGGCCGCCGACCTTCGACATCCTCGCCTGGAACGCCGACCGGACCAACCTGCCCGCCGCGCTCCACGCCCAGTTCCTGGAGATCTTCGCGAGCAACGCGCTCGTCCACCCCGGCGCCATCAGCGTGCTCGGGACCCCCGTCGACCTCGCCCGGATCACCTGCGACACCTACGTCACCGGCGGCCTCACCGACCACCTGACCCCGTGGCAGGGCTGCTACCGGGCGACCCAGCTCTTCAGCGGCCCGACCACCTTCGTGCTCTCCCACACCGGCCACATCCAGACCATGGTCAACCCACCCGGCAACCCCAAGTCCCACTACTTCGTCGGGCCCGACCCCGGTCCCGATCCCGAGGCGTGGCGCGCCCAGGCGGAGCGCCGCCAGGGGAGCTGGTGGGACCACTGGTCGGAGTGGATCCTCGCCCGCTCCGGGGAGGAGCGCCCCGCGCCGGCGAAGCTCGGCAGCCGCAGGCACAAGCCGCTCGACCCGGCGCCGGGGACCTACGTGCTCGGGTAGGGTCCCGCCCCTACCCGCCCGGCGTCACCGGCGGGTCGGCGGCGTACATCCCCGCCACCGCCTCGAGCTCCATCTGCGCGGACCACCCGGCGCCGCCGCCGGCGAGCACGCAGCCGGCGGGGTCGCAGTCGACGCCAGTCCCCTCGACCGTCACGCGGTGACAGGCATACCGGTCGGTCGACCGCTCACAGCCCGGCGCGGGCAGCACCGCCACCCACCGCGGCGTGCCCCCCGGGGTCGTGGAGCGCATGTCCGGGACGGCGGCCGCGCCCGGAGCCGGGGTCGCCGGGAGCTCCACGACGACCGCGCTGACGCCGCCGAGAAGCGCCGCGGCGAACGCCGAGACCAGGAGTCGGTGCATCGGTCATCTGAACGCCGGGCGCATCCCGGGTCTTGCGCAGGAGGACGGTATGATGCGCGTCCGTCGCTCGCCGAGGAACACGGAGGAAGCGTGATGAGCGGAGGTCGCGGGATGCGCGGAGCGCTCTGCACCGCCGGGATCGTGATGGGAATTCTCACATCCGTGGTCACCGCCTCGGCGGCGCCGGCGGCCGGCGGATGGACGGCGGTCGCCGCCAACGATCGCGGCGTCCACTTCCTCGGCTACGGGGCGACCGCGGCGATCGCCGCCGACCGGGCTCTGTTCAACTGCCGGCACGCGAGCACCTTCCCCGCGAGCTGCCACATCGTCTCCGACCGCCAGAACTAGCGGCCGGCTTCTCAGGGTCCGCTCAGTGGCGGCTCAGCCGAGGCTCGGCATGTTCACCACCACCATCGTGACCGGCATCGTGGGTGTCGGCCCCGCCGCGGGCGCGGCCGCATTCGCGGCGTCGGCCCCCGCCGGCGCGATGACGCTCACCGCGGCGTCGGTCGCCGCCTCGCCGATGATGTGCGGCGGCGGACCCTGGATCGGCCCCAACGGCATCGACGTCGAGGGCCGGCCGAACTTCGACGCCGGCGACTCCGGCGCCGCCTACATCTGGCAAGACGGCATCGACGGCTTCGACTTCACCGTCAGCTCCTGCGCCGGCGGCAAGTCGCACGAGGCGCTCGAGTACGCCCTCGACTACAAGGCCCCGGACTCCCGAACGCGCGGCCAGCCGCAAACTAGTTCCCTAAAGACCCTTTTCGGAACGGTAGAGTCGGGCCCGCGGTCCGGAGCCCTCTGACCCTGCGGCGGGCGGCGTCTCCGACGCGACGGGAGGCGCGCATGCGGCGAGAGTGGGAGCCCGAGGACCTGATCGCCTGCTGGACGCTGGTCGATGACGACTGGCGACACCTGGCCAACAAGCGGGGCCGGTCGCGGTTGGCCTTCGCACTGTTCCTGAAGTTCTTCGAGCTGGAGGGACGGTTTCCGCGCCATGCGGGCGAGCTCCCTCGGCAGGCGGTTGCGTACGTCGCAGAGCAACTCCACGTCGATGCCGATGCGCTCGA
>VBHE01000092.1:4698-5224 GCA_005889515.1 Chloroflexota bacterium
CGACCGGCTAGAGCCGCCCGCGCCGGGACAGATTGATCGTCTGCTGTCGGCGGCGGGGGCGGCCGCCGAGCAGAGGTTCTGCGCCCAGACGATGTCGCGCCTGCCCAAGGCCGTGCGCGCCCGCCTCGACGAGCTCACCGGGGACGGCGTTGACGATGGCGTCGGCGGCCGCGGCCTTCTCGCCGAGCTGAAGGCCGATCCAGGCCCGCTCGGCCTGGAGACGGTGCTCACTGAGATCGACAAGCTCGGCCAGGTGCGATCGATCGGGCTGCCTGCGGCGCTGTTCACCGATGCCAGCGAGAAGCTGATAGCGGTCTGGCGGGCACGGGCAGCGCGGCAATACCCGTCGGACCTGCGCGCGATGGCGGCGCCAGTGCGACGGACCCTGTTGGCGGTGCTGTGCTGGGTGCGCACTGCCGAGATCACCGACGGGCTGGTGGACCTGCTCATCCAGCTCGTCCACCGGATCAACGCCCGCGCCGAGCGCCGGGTGGAGGGCGAGATGATCGCCGAGCTTCGCCGCGTC
>VBHE01000179.1:0-6720 GCA_005889515.1 Chloroflexota bacterium
CCGTTCCCGTCGAGCTCGTCCGCAACGTCGAGGCCACGCTGGGGGTGCGTTTCACCATCATCTTCGGGCAGACCGAGGCCTCGCCCTGCATCACCGGCACCCACCTCGACGACACCCCCGAGGACAAGGCCGAGACCCTGGGCCAGCCGCTGCCCCAGACCGAGGTGAGGATCATCGATCCCGCCACCGGGGAGACCCTCCCCACCGGCGCCGTCGGCGAGCTCTGCACCCGCGGCTACCTGGTGATGGCCGGCTACTACAACATGCCCGAGGCGACCGCCGAGGCGATCGACGCCGAGGGCTGGCTGCACACCGGCGACCTCGCCTCCATGGACGAGCGCGGCTACTGCCGGATCGAGGGCCGGCTCAAGGACATGATCATCCGGGGCGGGGAGAACATCTACCCGCGGGAGATCGAGGAGCTGCTCTTCACCCATCCCGCGGTCGGCGACGTCGCCGTGGTCGGGGTCCCCGACCCGAAGTGGGGCGAGGAGATCGCCGCCTTCGTCCGCCCCGCCCCGGGGACCTCACCGACCGCGGACGAGCTCTTCGCCTTCGTCCGCGCCCACCTCGCCCCCTACAAGGCGCCGAAGCGCTGGATCTTCTGCGACAGCTTCCCGACCACGCCGTCGGGCAAGGTGCAGAAGAACGTCCTGCGCGCCCGTCTCAACGAGGGGGGAAGCGGCGGGGGGGAGGCCCCCCGCAGGGGGGCGCGTCAGCGCCCCGAAGAAGAGGAGGCGGTCGCCCCGTCCTGACCCTCCACACCTCCATCCACAGGTTGTCCACAGCCTGTGGGGAACTCGCGTTCGGTCCGCGGTCAGGGGGCCCAGGCGGGGCGTGAGGTGGCGTCGAGGGCGACCCCCTCGAGCACCTGCCGCGGCCCCGACGGGGTGGCGCCGGCCGCGCCTGCGAGCCACCAGAGGGTGAAGTCGCCGCCGCCCGGGGCAGGGGCGAGGTAGGCGAGGGCGCTGCCGTCCGGCGCCCAGGTGGGGAAGGCGCAGAGCGAGCCGGCGGCGAGCACCCGGGGGGTGCCGAGCGTGCGTCCGTCGAAGCTCACCACCTCGACCCGCGCCCCCTGGCCGCCCTGGGTGCAGACCATGGCGAGGGTTCCGCCGCCGGGGGCGAGGTCCGGCTGGCTGCAGTCGTCGTCGGTGGTGGTGAGCGCGTGCCCGGGATCCCGGGGCCCGGTCTGGAGCCAGAGCTGGGAGCGGATCTCGGAGCCGGCGCCGATCACGTAGCGTGCGTAGACGACCCCACCCGAGGGCAGCGGCACCGGCTCGACGTCGCCGCCGGTGTAGCCGACCGGGGACGACCACCGGGTCGCCACCGCGTTCGCCGCGGGCCGGCTCCAGACGGCCAGGTCGACGCGGAAGCCCGCCTTCGGGGCGTCGTAGCTGTACCAGAGCCTGCCGTCGGCGCCGGCGCGGGGGTGGAAGGCCCAGTGGTTGCGCTCGAGCGAGCCGCCGTGCAATGGGGCGGCGGCGTCGTCGGTGAGCCGCTGCAGCCCGCCGCCGTCGGCGGCGCTGCGGTAGAGGTCGGAGCTCTCGGCGCTGCGGGCGACGACCACTACGGAGCCGTCGGCGGCGACCGCCGGCTGCATCCAGCGCCGGCTGCCGTCGTGGTTCAGGACCGCGGTCACGCCGTCGCCGCGCAGCCGCAGCAGGTCGCCGCCGGCGGCGAGGTAGATGCTCCCCGGGAGCCGGAGCAGCGGATGCAGGTCGACCGGGTCGGTGGTCCCGCCGGCCCCGGCGGTGGCGCCGTCGTGGAGGTGGCGCACCAGCCCGAGGCCGGTGTAGACGGCGAGGCCGAAGCCCGCCATCAGGGCGACGAGGACGGTGGTGAGGCCCATCCCCCTGCGGGTCACGGGAAGCTCTTGGCGACGCGAGCGTGGATCCGGTCCCAGTCCGGCTGGAGCACCGCCTGGCCGTCCACGCTCGCGTCGCTCGTGTACGGGGGGAGGAGCAGGACCCGCGCCACCTTGTCGAGAGAGAGCCCCGAGGCGATCGGCATCAGGTCGGCGACGTCGCGCAGGCTCATGTCGGTGAGGATCTCCCCCTTGAGCGCCGAGGCGATGTCGGGGAGGTCGGCGAGGCCGACGGTGTGCGCCTTGGTGCGCAGCGCGAGCAGCACCTGCTGCTGCCGTTCGGACCGGCCGAAGTCCTCGCGGAGGTCGTCGTGGCGCGAGCGGACGTACTCCATCGCGACCAGGCCGCTCATGTGCTGGGCGCCGGGCATCACCGCGACCCGCTCGAACGCGTAGGGATCGCCGCCGGCGAGGTCGGCCGGATAGAAGTCGTCGAGCACCGGGTTGGTGGTGACGACGTCGACCCCGCCGAGGCGGTCGATGAGGTTGACCAGGCCGCGCAGGCCGATCCACACGTAGTGGTCGATCTGGACCTTGAAGTCCTGCTCCACCGTCGCGATCGCGGTGGCGGCGCCGCCGTTGGCGTACGCGGTGTCGATCTTCGCCGACCCCCCGGTGGAGATCGGGACGTAGAGGTCGCGGGGGATGGAGAGCATGGTCACGTGGCCGGTCGCCGGCTCGACCCGCACCAGGATCATCGACTGGGTGAGGAGGTGCCCCGGCACGAACTTGGCGTCGTCGTCCGACCCCAGGAGCAGCACGGTGAAGGGGTCGTGGTCCGACGGTGAGCGGTTGCCGAGCGAGCCCACCACCGACTGCCCGGTGGCGCCGAGCGAGGTGGCGAGCACCGGCAGGAAGTACGCGACGGCTCCGGCCAGGCCCGACGCGGTGAACCCGACGATCACCAGGACGGCGACGAGCACGCGGCGGCGGCGTCTGCGGGTGGCAACCCCCTCCGTGACCGGCCACCCCGTCCCCGGGCCGGGATGGTGCGCCGCCCACGAGGGTTGCGTCGCGGCTTAAACGGAACGGGGCGGGGCCGTGACGGCCCCGCCCCGTCCGAGAGACCCGGACGCTCCTAGCAGGTGCTGAGGAGCGAGAGGACACACCCGACGGAGGGAAGGCCGGGAAGGCCGAGGTTCAGGCCGCCCGAGGCGGTGGTGCCCCCGGCGGTGGTGGACACCGAGCCGCTGCCCGAGACGGGCTGGGTGAGGCCGCCGGTGAGGCCGCCGGTGACGCCGGTGACGGTGTTGACCACGCCCTGGACGGTGTTGGTCACCCCGCCGGCCGACGGCACGCCGTTGAGGAGCGAGCCGGCGCTGCCCTGGACGGTGTTCGTCACCGAGCCGACCACCGACTGCACCGGCGCGGTCACCGAGCCGACCGAGGGAACGCCGGGGAGCGAGGGCAGCGAGACCGGAAGGCTGGGAAGCGAGGGCAGCGCGACCGGGAGGCTCGGCAGACCAGGCAGGGACGGCGAGCTCGGCGACGAGGGCGAGGCCGGCGAGGACGGGCTGGACGGGAGGCCGGGGAGGGTGGCGCTGCCGCCGCCGCTGACCCCGGCGGCTCCGCCGGAGACGCTCACCGACCCGTGCTGCGGGTCGATGGTGGCGCTGAGGTGGCCGCCGCCGATCGAGAAGAGGCTCGGAAGCCCGGGCAGCCCAGGCAGGAGGCCGGTCACCGAGGGGAGCCCGCCGGGGAAGGCGGCGCTGAGGTCGCCCGCGGCAGTGACCGGGCCGGTGCTGAGGGCGACCTGGCCGGAGTCGTCGCCGAGGAGCGAGGCGCTGGCCTGGGCGCTGGTGCCGAGGGCGGCGGCGAGGGCGGCGGAGACGACGCCGGCAACGGCGGCGGACCCGATGGCGGCGAGGACGTACTTGCGAGCGATCATGTCGAGGATCCTTGCGGCGGGCTGCACCCCACCTGGGTCATCGGGCGAGAGAGGAACCCGAATCACTGGGATAGACGACGGCCGGCCACGGGCCCTTGTGGGGGTCGGCGATGTGTTACATGGCCAACGGAATCGTCAGGACCGTCATCGCGTCGTCGATGCCCCCTGGACCCCCCGCAAGGGGGCTTGGCGGGCGGCACCGCTTCGGATAGAGTTGCGCTGCAGCCCGTTCCACCGAGCGGCCGGTCCGACAAGGTCCGGCACGGTTCCTCGACGACGTTTCCACTTCACGTTGAGTTTTTGCCAAGTTGAGTTGTAGCTCGGGGGTGGGAGGCCTTGGCGGGGGAGGTCTGGGTGAGACCGGAGGAGGAGCGCGAGGCCGCCGTGCACCTCGACGGTGCCGTGGTGCCCTGGGCCGAGAGCCGCACCCGCGAGCCGCGCAGCCGGCTCGACCGGCTCGGAGTGCGGACCGATCAGCGGGTCGCCGCGCTCGGCCGGGTCGAGGAGCGTTTCCTCGCCGAGCTTCGCGACCGGCTCGTCGAGGTGGTGACGGGTGGGTCAGTTCCTGCCGGGGCTGACATCATCTTCCTGGCCGCGACCCAGCGCGAGGAGCTGGGGCGGATCCCGGGCCTCGCCCACTTCATCGCCCCCGGCGGTGTGCTCTGGGTGATCCGTCCCCGCGGCGGCCGGGAGATCACCGAGCAGGACGTGGCGGTGTCGGCCAAGGCCGCGGGGATGAGCGTCGGACGCGCGGTCCGATTCTCGCCGACCCACACCGCCGACCGGCTCACGCCCCCCTCGGCGCGGCGGCGACAGGGGCGGTAGCGGTCAGCCCGTCGATGAAGCGCAGCGCGGCCCGGGCGGACTCGAGCCGCCAGAGCAGCAGGGTGCGGTCGAAGGCCTCGGCGCTGTCCACCCGGGCCTCGAGAGCGGCGACCAGCGGGCCGAGCCGCTCCCGCTGCGCGGCCAGCAGCGCGGCCGCATCGGCGCCGCCGCGGGCGAGCAGGGCGAGCTTCAGCATGAACAGCGAACGCACCTCGCGGAGGTGGTCGACGGGGCTGGCCAGCCAGGCCCGCAGCGCCTCGACTCCCTCGGCGGTCGCGACGTGGAGGGTGCGATGGGGGCCGCGCTCGCCCGGCTCCTCACCGGCGGGGGTGACCAGGTGGCGATCCTGGAGGGTGCTGAGCGCCCGGTAGACGAGCGGCTTGGGCAGCGCCCACACCCTGCCGACCTCACCGTCGGGGGCCATCAGCCGGGCGACGGCGAAGCCGTGACGTGGCTGCTCGGCGAGGAGGCCGAGCACGGCCCACTCGCCGCAGGAGAGCTGGGACGGGCCCGGGGTCGAGGAGGTCACACCCTGACGGTAGCGCAGCCCACCAACCCGGGTTTCGCCACGAATGCTCCGGAACGCTCGAACTTGGGCCACAATGGGGCTGCCGCGCTGCGGTAGGAAGGGACGGCAGGGCCGTGTGAGGACAGGGAAGGGAAGATGCACGAGGTCGGACCTCGTCACCGCCGCGGTGATGATCTGAATGCAGAGCGCCGGCGCCCGCTGCGCCGGCTGGCCGCCGCGGGCCTGCTCGCGGCCGCGACCGCCATCGCCGCCGGCGCCGCGGCCACCGTGCCCGGTGCCCTCGGCGTCCGCGCCGACACGCTCGCGAGCCAGCCCGCCGCGGGCACCGCCTCGGCGACGGCCACCCCGACGCCGACGAAGACCCCGAAGCCGTCGCCGACGCCGAAGCCGTCCAGGACGCCGAAGCCGTCGCCGACGCCGAAGAGCACGCCGACGCCGCCACCTCCGCCCCCGCCGCCGCCTCCTCCTCCTCCTCCTTCCCCCGCGCCGACGAGGAAGCCCGCGCCGGCGCCGCCGCACCCCGCGCCTCCGGCGCCGCCGCCCCCGGCCCCGCCGGTGACCGCGCCCGCTCCGCCTCCGCCCGCGCCGCCGGCTCCGGCCCCGCCGCCGGCGGCGCCCGCGCCGCCGACCGAGGCCGCGGCCATCCCGGCGACGCCGCCGACGCCGCCACCCACCCCGGGCTCCGACCCCGCCAGCCCGGCACCGGTCGCGGTGCTGCCCGCGAGCGGCCTCGGCCAGGGCGGCCCGCCCTCGTCGCCCGACGGCGGCGGAGGAGGCCCGGCGCCGGTCGTCGCCCTCCTCGGCGTCCTCCTCCTCGGCGGGAGCGGGGTCGCGATGGCGCTGCGCAACCGGCCGAGGCCGGCGATGGTCCAGGCGACGGCCGCCGGCCTCGCTCCCGCGGGGCCCGCGGTGGCCGCGGCCGTGCCGGCGCCCTCCCACGCCTTCGAGCGGCTCCCGTCCGACATCCAGAAGGACCTGCTCGAGATCGGGGACATGCTCAAGGGCATGGAGGAGGGCATCTAGCCCACCCGGCTACTTCACGGTGAAGACGATCGGCTGGGAGTAGACCCTCGGGCTGAAGGGGAAGTGGTCGGAGGCCACGAACTCCGCCTTGATGGTGTACGTGCCCGGGTGGACGGGGAAGTCCTGGGACAGGGTGTAGGCCATGTACTGCAGGTTGCCGTCGATGTAGAGGTGCACGTGGCCCATCGTCGGGCTGATGTTCGAGCTGGTGGCCTGCACCACCTGGGCGCCGGTCAGGTCGACGACGACGTGGACCATGGTGGCGGTCACCGTGCTGCCGTCGGCCGGGGAGGTGATCGAGATCTGCGCCGGCGAGGACGGGCGGTTGGGCGGAGGGGTCCCGGGCGGGACGGTCGCGGACGGCGTCGGGGTCGACGTGGGGGTGGTGTCGCTCCCGCATCCCGCGCACCCCGCGACCAGGGTGAAGAGCAGGGCCAGGGTACCGGTGATGCGGGCGACTCTCATGGGGCGGATCCTCCTCGGACGGGGATGTCGATGTGCGACGTCAGCTGCTGGCAGCCGGCGGCGGCGACGATGTCGAAGCTGTTCGTCCCCGCCTTGACGGTGGCGTCGGAGACGTAGTGCCCCTGG